>JANYKT010000024.1 GCA_025358085.1 Deltaproteobacteria bacterium
AAGTCTGCAACGGGGTGAACCGGTAGAGCTGGTTGAGCACCACGTCGGCGCTGGCGTCGCGCTTGAGCTCGAAGACCACGCGCAGGCCCTGGCGGTCGCTCTCGTCGCGCAGGTCGCCGATGCCCTCGATGCGCTTCTCGCGCACCAGTTCGGCGATGCGCTCGACCATGGCGGCCTTGTTCACCTGATAGGGCACCGAGTGAATGATGATCGCCTCGCGCCCGGCGCGGATCTCCTCGATGGTGGCCACGCCCCGGGTGATCACCGAGCCACGGCCGGTAAGCAGGGCCTGGCGGGCGCCGGTGCGGCCGATGATTTCGCCGCCGGTGGGGTAGTCGGGGCCGGGCACGATATCGAGCAGGGCGTCGGTGCCGATCGTCGGATCGTCGATCAGGGCCAGGCAGGCGTCGACCACTTCGCCCAGGTTGTGCGGCGGGATGTTGGTGGCCATGCCGACGGCAATGCCGGCAGAGCCGTTGACCAGGAGGTTGGGGAACCGCGTCGGAAGCACCAACGGTTCAGTCGTGGAGTCGTCGAAGTTCGGACCGAAGTCGACGGTGTCCTTGTCGATGTCGGCGAGCATGGCTTCGGCGAGCTTGGTGAGCCGCGCCTCGGTGTAGCGGTAGGCGGCAGCCGAGTCGCCATCGATGGACCCGAAGTTGCCTTGCCCGTCCACCAGCAGCGCGCGCAGGTTCCACTCCTGCGCCAGGCGCACCATCGCGTCGTAGACCGAGGCGTCGCCGTGCGGGTGGTACTTCTTCAGCACCTCGCCGACGGTTCCGGCGCACTTGGAAAACCGCTTGTTGTGCAGCATCCCCTGCTCGAACATGGCGTAGAGGATGCGGCGATGGACGGGCTTGAGGCCGTCGCGCACGTCCGGCAGGGCGCGCCCGACGATGACCGACATCGAGTAGTCGAGGTAGGCCTGTCGCATCTCGTCTTCGATGGCGACTGGAATGAGGGACTGGGCGATCGTTTCGGCCATGGACTAAAGCCTCGCAAAACAGGTCTGGGATCGGTCTTCGGGAACGGCCATTCGGAAGGCGGTTTTCTACTCTGAAGACAGCCCTTTCGCCACCACAATCGGGACCTCGCGCGAGACTCGCCTGCCGACCCCTGAAGAGGGCCTCGTGACCCGTCGAAAGTACCGGACCCGAAATCGGTCCCGCCGGGCAGCGGTCTGGCTTTTTTATTCGTCGGCGGCGGAAATCTCGTCGGCTCCACCCTGGATTTCGTCGGCTCCACCTTTGCCGCGGCCCAGGACGCAGGCATGACCTGCGTTCGACCACTGCTTCTGCACGGTGTACGTCGCACTCTTGGCCCGCAGCTTCCCGGACTTTCCGTTGCAGATGTCGCCGATCTCGCCGTTCTTCTCGTCGTACCAGGCAAGCGGAGCCGCCAGTCCCTTGGCGAGCCCCACCTCCGGATCGGTCGTCGCCTCGACCAGCTCGTGCGACGACACCGAAGTGACCACATCGAAGGGCACAGCGCCCGATCCGCAGCCAACGTCACAGCCGGAGCCCGCGCTCATGTCCGGAATGACGGCGTAGGCGATGCGCTTCCCGCCGCGCTTGAAAGCGCTGTGGTAGCCGCAAAAGCCGCCCGACTGGCAGGACGAGCTGCCGCCCATGCTGATGCTCACTCCGGGCGGGAAGTGGATCATGAACAAAGTGTCCGCGTCCGGAGCGGGAAGCTTGCCGGACTTGATCTGGGCCGCGAGTTCCTTCTCGATCTGCGCGTCCGAAAGAGTCTTGCGCGCACCGTGCGGCGCGATGGTGACCGTGCCCGCCAGGGTTCCCTTCCCGATCTTCTGCGAGGTGGTGTCGTATTCGCTGAGCCAGGTGAAATAGGGGCTCGCCACCAGCGACTTATAAAAGCCGCCGATCTTCTGGCCGACCGTCGAATCGACGCCGTCGCCCCAGAGCACCGCCACCACCTTCACGTTCGCAAGCACCGGCCCGCCGTAGTCCGTCAGGTGGGCGCGCGCCGTCCCCGCCGCCGCCGGGCGCGGACCGAAGGGCATGGTGTGCGGCGTGCTGGACTCGACGGTCTGGTCACCCGCTTGCGCCTCCGCCGATGGATCGACCCCGCCGCAAGCGGTGATGATGAGGCAAAGCGCTGCCAGTGCGGCTCGCTTGAGCTGCTGCATAATGAAACTCCCGTGGTGGGCGGTCCGAAAATGGACGGCTCCGGGAGGCATTGCAGTTTTCTTGCCGAACCTGGCTCCGCTCCTGGACTGGCGCGCGGGGGTGTCGAAACCGGACCCCCACGGCAGCGCGGTCTCGAAACCGGGCCGGCTACAGGTTGTCGAGATGCCTTCGCGCCTCGCGGCCGGCCTCGCCGCGCGGCTCATACTCTTCAGCATTCTCGAAGTGCCCGCGCGCCGCGGTCTTGTCCCCGCGCAGCTTGAGCGCGATGCCCTTGCCGAGGTGCGCGCCCGCGTGGCGCCGGTCCATCGCCAAAGCCTTGTCGAACTCGAGCACGGCTTTTTCCAGCTCTCCGTCGGCCAGGTGGCCGCGTCCTTCGGCGACGTGGTGGTCGGCGTTGGAGACGAACTCCACGTCGAGCACCGCCTTGCCGACCACATGGCCGATGACGAGGCGCAGCGGGCCAAACCACCAGAAGGTGGCCATCTCGGCGGCAGCAACCACCGCGATGGGCAGCTCGGCGATCTGCTTGCCGCGAAACTTGATCCGCACGCGCGTGTGCTGGCCTTTGGCCATCAGATCGCGCGCCCGCTCGCTGATCTTTCCGAAGGCGCCATCGAGGCCCTGGCTCAAATCGCCGAGATCGACAGCCATCTTCCTGGCCGCCTCGCCGGCTTTCTCTGCGTGCGGCTTCGCCTTCCCGGCGAGCTCGGCGAATTTCTTGGCGGCCCTGTCGGCGAGGTCGCTCCAATCGGAGGTCGCGACCGGCTTTGGCGGCGCCGGCTTTGCTGACGACGCCGCGGCCGTTTTGCGCGGCGCGCTCGCGGGCTTCTTCTTCGGCGGCTTTCGCGGAGCCTTGTCGGGCATGAGTATCAAGTCCCTCCCTGCGCGCAGTATGCTGCGAGTGGGAGCCGGCCGCCATGACGATGTTTTCCGAGAGCCTGCGGGCGTTCCTCAAGCCAGTCGTCGGCCTGCTCGACGACCCTGACGTCAGCGAGATCCTGATCAATGGCCCCAAAGAAGTCTGGGTCGAGCGGCGCGGAAGGCTCTCGCGCACCGAGGTGACGTTCACCGAGGACGGGCTGATGGCGGCGGCGCGGAACATGGCCCAATACGTCGGCCGGCCGCTGACCGACGATCACCCGCGGCTCGACGCGCGGCTCCCCGACGGCAGCCGCATCCATGTGGTGCTGGCCCCGGTGGCGCGGTGCGGGACCACGGTCTCCATCCGCAAGTTTTTCGCTGAGCGGCTGACGGTGCAGAAGCTGATCGAGCTGGGCACGGTCACACCGCGCGTGGCGCGCTTGCTGGAAGCCGTGGTGGGCCTGCGCCTCAACATCGTGGTCTCGGGCGGTACCGGGAGCGGCAAGACTTCGCTGCTCAATGTCCTCTCCAGCTTCATCGCTCCCGAGGAGCGCATTCTCACCATCGAGGACTCGGCCGAGCTGCAGCTGCGGCAACCGCACCTGGTCAGCTTCGAGAGCCGGCCGGCTGACCGGCTGGGCAAGGGCGAGGTGGACATCGGCCAGCTGCTGCACTCGGCGCTGCGGCTGCGCCCCGACCGGATCATCGTCGGCGAGGTGCGCGGCGGCGAGTGCTTCCATCTGCTGCAGGCCATGAACACCGGCCACGGCGGCACGCTCACGACCGCGCACGCCAACACCCCGGTCGACACCTTGCGACGGCTCGAATCGCTCTGCCTGCTCTCGGGCATCGACCTGCCGCTGCGGGCGGTGCGGGCGCAGGTGGCGAGCGCGGTCCACGTAGTCGTCTGCTGTGAACGCTTCCCGGACGGCACCCGCAAGATCACGCACATCGCGGAGGTGCTGCCGCTCGACGAGAAGGGCGAGTACCGAACCCAGGACCTGCTCTCGTTCACCACCACGGCGCGCGAGAAGGACGGCCGGGTGGTCGGACACTTCACCGGGGCCGGGGTGCTGCCGGGCTTCTTCTCTCGCCTCGCGGCGAATGGCTTCGACGACGTGGACGCGTCGTTCTTCCAGAAGCGCACCGCGGGCGAGGCGGAGCCAGCGCCCCGGATGCAAACCGAGCCGCAGCGCAGCGCGCCGGCCGAGCCGCACCGGGCGGCCACCGCTTCCGATCCAGTTCTCGCGGTGAAGCCCGGCCCGGTGCCCAGGTCGCGGCCCGTGGACAACGTCCAGCCAGAGCTCGCGGGCCCGGTGCCGCGAGTGCCGGTGCCGACCCCGCGTCTGCCGCTTGCGCGGAAGCCTGTGCCCACAGGTCCGGAGGCCAGCATCGAGCTTGAACCCGCGCTCCAGGCCGAGGTCGACCGGCGTCTTCCCACCGAGAGCACGCTGATCACGCGCAACCCGCTGCACGAACTGCGACCGCTCGACGAAGACACGCAGCCGGGCACGCGAAGGCGCTAGACTCGAGGCGTCCATGCCCGTCACCCGAGAGCGCGTCGATCCCATCCACACGCCCGACGATCTGGGCCTGGTGCACCGCCGCTGGATCCTGCCGGACGACGCGCAGCGAACGGTCGCGCTGCCGCAGCTGGCGAGGCTTTGGCGCGGGCTGCTCGACCTCGGCGTGCTCGATACCAACCAGGAAGTAACGCTCGAGCGAATGCTGCTGCCGGCGGGCGAGGTCTCGGCGCAGGATCTTCCCGCCGTCGCGAGCGCCGGGGCGCTATTGGCCGGGAGCGGTGCGGCTTCGCTGGTGACGCAGGTGGTGTGGACCAACGAAGAGGGGCGGCGCGATCCGTACGCGGAAGCTGGCGAAAGCGACCCGGAAGGCTTTCGCGATTACACGCTCTATGCGGTCGACGGTGGCGCGCGTTTGTTTTTGCCGCTGGTGCCCTCGCGCATCTGCTGCGGTGGCTGCGGGGCGTGGACTCTGCTCGAGGTCACAGGCTTCGGCGAGGGCGCGCTGCTCGACCTCGCTCGGGCGTGTCCGGAGTGCGGCGCCGCGCTCGACCTTTCGCGGGACAAGGGCGAGCTGCGCACGGGCGCGAGATTTCTGCTGGAGGAGCTGGTCTGCTGCGCGGCGCTCTCCATCGAGCTCTTGCTCGAGCCCGCGCAAGAGGAGCTGCCGGACGCCGCGGTGAGCGACCTCTTGCGCGCTTGTTTCGGTAGTTACGACGAGCTGGCCGACGACGGGGTACCGGCCGCGACCTAGCTAGAGCCCGGCGCTCTGGCGAACGTTTTGGTAGCCAGGTCAGCCCTCTCGATACCCATTTGCCGGGCAGAGGTCAGCGGACTCGCTCCAACTTCGCGAACCGATGTAGTTGGCCCCTTTCAAAAAAGAGCCTCACTTTGCGCATCGTCATCCCTCCTGGGCGCGCCCTCATCGCTGCGCACGTCTGGGCAAAAGGCGCTCGCTTCGCGGCCCGCGTAGGTCTGCGTGGTCGGTGCATCGCAGAATGCAAATCGCCTTTGCAGCGGGACGAGTGCACACGGGCGCGGTATCTTGCCCTCAAAGGCAGCAGACAGGAGGCGCGCAGATGGTTGATCTCTTCCCCGGCTTTTCAACCCGGGAACTCGAGGTTGAGCCCGGCGGGCTGATCCACGCCCGCGTCGGCGGCTCAGGACCGCCGATTCTTCTCCTGCACGGCTTCCCGCAGACGCACGTCATCTGGCGCCACCTGGCACAGCGGCTCGCGCAGAGCTTCACCGTGGTCGCTACCGATTTGCGCGGGTATGGCGACAGCTTCAAGCCGCCGAGCACGCCCGACCATGCTCCCTACAGCAAGCGAGCGATGGCGCAGGATCAAGTGCGAGCGATGGCGCTGCTTGGCTTCGACTCCTTCCACCTGGTCGGTCACGACCGGGGTGGCCGTGTGGCGCACCGGCTCGCCCTCGATCACCCGCAGCGCGCGCGCACCGTCGCAGTGCTCGACATCGCGCCCACGCTGCACATGTACCAGCGAACCAATCTCGCCTTCGCCCGCGCTTACTACCACTGGTTCTTTCTCATCCAGGACGAGCCGATGCCCGAGCGGTTGATCGGAGCGGAGGCGGAGCTGTACCTGCGCTGGACGCTGGGCCGGGGCGCGGCGGGGCTCAGGCCCTTCGAGGGGGACGCGCTGGCAGAGTACATCCGCTGCTTTGACGACCCGCTGGCGATCCACGGCGCGTGCGAGGACTACCGGGCTGCAGCCGGCATCGACCTGCTGCACGACGAGGCGGACCTGAACAGGAAAGTGGCAGCGCCGCTCCTCGTGCTCTGGGGCAAGCAGGGCGTGGTGGAGGCTTGCTTCGACGTTCTCGCCGCATGGCGTGAGCGGGCCGATTCGGTCACCGGCAGTGCGCTCGACTGCGGACACTACATGCCCGAGGAGGAGCCAGACGCTCTGGTCGAGGAGATCCTCCGACACTGCGCCGCACCCTGAGGGCTCGCAGACCAGCGCTTGCGGCACTCTCACGCGATGCGCCGGGATTTCTCGATACGCTCTGAGCGTCTCAGCAGAGCATGGAGGTTGCTCAAGGCGACATTCGCGCCGTCGCTAACTTCGCTGCGGTCGGCGGTGCGTAGACGACCGCGCGTCAATCCACTGGCAGGTTCAACTGCTTGAGCAGCGCGGTGTACCGCTGGTCCCCGCGTAGATGGCGCAGGAGCGGGTCTACCTTTAACTGCTGGATCTCCTCGTGTTGTGCGACTGCGCGCTGGAGCCACTCGAAGCTGTGGTCCTTGTCGCCGCGCCAGGCGTAGACTTGTCCGATTTCGTAGGCGTTGCGATGGCCAAACGAGGCGATCAGCTTGTCGAGCGCCCGCTGCGACTCCCCCGGGTGTCCCAGGTCGTGTTGGGCCATTGCAGCTCCCGCCAGATGGTAGCTTTCCCCGGTCGAGCGCAGGAAGGCTGCCTGTGCCATCGCAGGCTTTTGGTCGAGCAGGAAGCTGATGCCGAGCAGGTACGGGGCGTACGATTGCTTCGGTTCGATCTCCAGCGATCGGTTCAATGCATCTCTGCCGGGGCCGAGTTGGCCGCTCTCGAGGAGAGTATTACCGAAGGCGAACCACAAGACCGGGTTGAGCGGATCGAGCTCGGTGGCCTTGCGCTGGGTTGCGACGGCTTCCGGCAACCGGCCAGACGGCCTGAGAACAAAAAGGGCGTAAGCGTTCAGCACCTCCCCGTTCTGCGGGCTGAGCGCCAGGGCGCGCTCCAGGTCGGCGCGGGCGCCGTCCCAGTCCCATGTGCGGAGCCATCTCTGGAGGCCGCGTTGTATGTACCCCTCCGGAAGGTCGGGATTGAGGGCCACAGCCTTCTCGGCCGCAGCGAACGCGCGCTCCCGGCCCGCCGCCATGGAGGCAGCCGTCCTGGCAGCGTCCAAATCCCAGAGCCTTGCCCAGGCCAGGCCCGCCCAGGCGAGCGAATAATTAGGATCGAGCGTCACCGCCTTCTCGAAAGCCTGCACCGCGAGGGGCATGTTTTCGGCGCTGCGCCGATGGAGAAATTGCTGGCCCAGGAGATATTGGTTGTAAGCCTCCGGGTTGGCTGCGCGGTACTCCTTCGAAGTGGGCGCCTGCAGAAGCTTGAGCTTGAGCGCCGTGACCACCGCCTGGGCGATCTCGTCCTGCACCGCAAATACGTCGCTGAGGTTGCGGTTGTACGTCTCCGCCCAGAGGAGCTTCTGGCCGTCAGCTACATTGATGAGTGTCGTTGAGATGCGGATCCGATTGCCCGCCTTGCGCACGCTGCCTTCGAGGATGGCGCCCACGTGCAGCTTCTGTGCAATCACGCCGAGGTCCTCGTTCTTGCCCTTAAAGGCAAACGTCGAGGTCCGTGCCGCCACCCGGAGACCCGGCACCTTGGCCAACAGATTCATCAACTCCTCGGTCAAGCCGTCGGAGAAGTACTCCTGCTCCTTGTCCGAGCTCAGGCTCGAGAGAGGCAGAACCGCGATCGAAGGATCGGCGCCGAGCCCGGATGCCGCGACTACCGGATTGCCCGGTGCCTCCGCGGCCGGCCGCGGACCACCGTGCAGGACAAAGTAGTAGACGAGGCCGGGTATCGCTGCCAGCAAACCGACGCCGACGAGCAGCAGCGTGAGGCGAAAGCCCCTCAAGTATTTTGAACCGCCGCCTGGCGCCGCCGTCGGTGTCCGCTCGATGCGTCCGGCATTGACATCGAAGATCCATGCCAGTGCGACGACGATCGGGAAGCCCACGGCGAGCGCGACCACGACGTAAGACAGCGCAGCGTCGGGCCAATGCAGCCCGTGCATGATCGGCTCGATGATCTGGAGTACGGCGAACGATGCGATGCTGTAGCCGACGAGTGCGCGAAAGACGCGGCGGCGTTTGAGCTCGGCAAAGACAGGAATCAATGCGGTCGCTGCCGGTCGGGTGGTCGCGAGCTGGGTGACGATATCGTGCGCTGATTGAAATCGGTCTTTGGGTCTCTTTTCCAGGCACCGTCTGACGAGTCGTTTGAGGTCGGCAGGAATCCCCGCGGGAAGCTCGCGCGGCTCCTCGTGGAGAATTGCATTCCCTATCTCCACCGGAGTGTCGCGCTTGAAAGCGGGCTGGCCACTCAACATCTCGTGCAGGATCACTCCAAATGCAAAGATATCGCTGCGCTGATCGGCGCGCTCGCCGCGCAGCTGTTCGGGCGACATATATCCGACGGTACCGACCACGGTTCCCGTGATCGTCGATGCCTCAGCGGGCGTGGCCTCGGCGACGAGCTTGGCAATGCCAAAGTCGAGGATCTTGAGCCTGCCTTCGTTGGTCGCAAACAGATTCTCCGGCTTGAGATCGCGGTGCACCACGCCGTGGTCGTGAGCTGCGCAAAGGCCCTGGGCAAGCTGAGTGGCATAGTCGATCGTTGTGGCTGGCGGCAGAGGCTTCCCGTTGAGCACTTCGCGCAGCGTCTTTCCTGTAAGCAATTCGGAGACGAGATAAGGACCGCCCTGGTAAGTCCCGATATCGTAGACGGCGAGGATGTTCGGATGATTGATCGACCCCGCCGCGCGCGCTTCCACGGCGAAGCGCTGCAGGGTCGATTCTTGTTGTCTCCCCGAGGGGATGATCTTGATTGCCACGTCCCGGCCGAGGCGCGAGTCCTTGGCCCGATAGACCTGGCCCATTCCGCCGGCGCCGATCAGCTCGACGATTTCGTAAGGCCCCAGGGTTTCCCCGGCAGCGAGCTCGTTGGCCCTTCTCCCCGAATCGAGAAACGTACCCGCGTCGTGGTGAGCGGCCAGCAGCGCTTCAATCTCGCCGCGCAGGGCCACGTCTTCGCCGCAAGCCTCGGTGAGATAAACAGTCCGCTGCTGGGGCGCACGCTCCAGTGCAGCAGTGAAGAGCTGCTTGACCTGCTGCCAGCGCGCTGCGGACTCAGCGCTCACTGTCTACCGCGCATCGCCGCGTGCAGGCTCGGCAAGGTTCGATGACATGGCTGCCTCCCCGAGGAGGAAGTCTGCGCCGCGCGCTTCATGCGCGTCAACTGGGCAGTGCGTCAGTCGCTGTTCATACCTCCTGCGCTGCCAGCGTATTGCGGGGCTGCGGGGTCATTGCCTCGTCATCGCGCGATAAAGCCAGGCCCTGGCAACCGCCCATTCGCGCTTGACGGTGGCCGGCGAGACGCCCAGTGCCTCCGCCGTCTCCGCAATACTCAATCCGGCAAAGTATCGAAGCTCGACGATCCTTCCCTGCCGGGTGTCCAGCCGGCTGAGGCCATTGAGCGCGTCGTCGAGCGCGATGACGTCGACGTTTTGCCGCTCGGCCACCGCCACCGAGTCGTCGAGCGTGATGCGGATTCCCTGCCCCCCGCGCCGTGCCGCGAACCGTCTGCGCGAGTAATCGACCAGGACGCGCCGCATGGTCTTCGCGGCCACTGCCAGGAAGTGCGAGCGGCACTGCCACTCTACCTGGCTCTGGTCGACGAGCCGCGCGAAGGCCTCGTGAACGAGCGCTGTGGGTTGGAGGGTGTGACCGATGCGCTCGCCGCGCAGTTGGCGGCGTGCGAGCAGCCGCAACTCTTCGTAGACCAGGGGAACGATGCTGTTGAGTGCGCTTTCGTCGCCCTTGCGCCAGGCGGTGAGCAGGTCGGTGATCTGAGCGGACGTCTTCACGTTGCGGAACCTGGCGCGACTGTGCGCCGTCCTGCCGCCGAGCGTCAAATACCCGGTGAGCCGTATTGCGCGCGTCCTGCGCTTTCCTGGTCAGACGACGTTCCAGGAGAGAACCCATGTGACTGAGCGGTAACACTGACCCAGGCGGCGTTCGGATGTTCGCTCGTCCCCTCAGAGAACCGAATTGAGAATCCTGACTCAAGAGTACCCGGAATGGAGAGACATATGAGACGACAATGGAGTGTTTACCTGCTCGCGCTTGGCTTCGCGCTGGGCGGTGCATCGAGAGTTCTTGCGGAGGATAGCCCCACCTTCACCATCATCGATGTTCCCGGCGCTATCAACACTCAAGCCTGGGGCATCAACACGAGCGGCGACATCGTCGGACTCTTTAGGAGCGCCGATGGAGTCCATGGCTTTCTGCTGAGCGAGGGACGCTTTACCAGGATTGATTTCCCCGGCGCTACCAGGAGCGAAGCCCTCGGGATCAACCCCCGCGGTGACATTGTGGGCGATTACACTGCGGCCGGAGTCACCCACGGGTTTGTGCTGAGAGAGGACACTTTTACTACCGTTGATTTCCCCGGCGATACCAGCAGCGAAGTCCTTGGGATCAACCCTCGCGGCGACATGGTGGGCGACTACACATTGGCCGGAGTCACCCATGGGTTCCTGCTGAGCGATGGAAATTTCACCACGATTGATTTCCCCGGCGCTACCTTTGGCTTTGCCAGCGGGATCAACGCTGACGGCGACATCGCAGGGGCGTACTTCAATGGGGCAAGGCACGGCTATACGTTCAGTGAGGGTGTTTTCACCTCTTTTGATTTCCCGGGTTCGACCTTCACGAACGCGTTGGGGAACAACCAGGACGGCGACATTGTCGGGTCGTACGGGGATGCGCAACGAGTGCGCCACGGTTACCTGCTGAGAAAGGGGCAATTCAGCACCATTGATCTGCCAGGCTCCACCGTGACCCGGGCCGCCGCGATCAATTCTCGGGGCGACATCGTGGGGTCGGAATTCGTTGCCGGCGTGTTCCATGGATTTCTGTTGAGCAGCCGAGAGCAAGAAAGATGAAAGCGTTCCTTGCGCGGCCGGTGAGAACACGGCCGCGCAAGGCTCTGCAGCAGTGCGGTCGTGCCTGAGGCTGGGGGGCCAAGAACGCTCTGCATGGCGACGGAGTTCCGAACACCCTTTGCGGCCATTGCCAACCGGGGTACTTTCGTCACACAGCTCCGCCCTGCTGAGGCCGACGGCGAAGGCGAACTTCCACTCAACTCAAGTGGCCAGCGACATTCAGCCACCAGCTGCTTCTCGCTGCGCCGCCGGTATATTGCGCGCCGAGGATTCCGTCCCCGCGCGGCATCCAGCGCTTCCTGGTCGTCCGCTCGTTCAACAAAGCCTTCGGCCCCGACTTGTGCGTGGCGCCCCCGCGGACGCCGAAACGGCGGGCCGCATCGAGCGCGACCAGTGGCTTTTAGGGGGGGCGAATCTCCCTGTCCGTCAGGGCCGCCGCCGCGGTCCGCTGCGCCTGTAGAAGACGGTCCGCGCGCAGCTCGCACGCGCGCGCATCCATTCCGTGCGGCGCACCACGCTGGTCGCGGGACTAGCCGCTCGTGGCCTCGAGGCCCAGGGCTCGAGCGGCCTCAACGTCCGGCTCCCCGTAGAGGACGAGGGGGCTCGGGCGCTCGCTTCAGTGCGAGCGCAGGTACTCGCAGGTGAAGCCTTCCGCGGGGGCGCAGTTCCGGCCGATGCGGCAGTAGCCGACGGAGCCGAGCCGCGGGTCTTCCACCTTGACGCAGCGGATGGCGTGGGTGGACTGGCAGTCATCGGGGGTCAGTCCGACGATGCAGGGGCGGCCGCTGATCAGGCAGGTGCGGCTCGTGCTATCGCAGCTGTCCTGGGTGCAGTCGGTGTCCACCAGGCAGGAGCAGAAGGCCTGGATGCCAGTCTCGCCGGTGCCGAGGCATTGCGCGACGCACTTGCGGCTGACGGGATCGCAGACCGCGCCGACCAGTGGCGGGAGTGCGTTGTCGCAGTCGTCATTGACGATACCGGCGGTGCGGCCGGGATGATTTTTCGCGGGGTCGCAGGCCACGCCGCTGGCGCGCGACGCGCAGGCGGCGAGACCGTCGGCCGGCTTGCAGTTGCCGGCGGTGACGATGCGGATGTCGCGGCAGCGGTAGCCGTTCGGGCACTCCTGCCCTTCGGTGCAATCGACGCCGCAGTAGAAGGCCTGCCCGAGCGGGACGCTGGTGTCGATGAGGCAATAGTTGCCGCTGCCGCCGCCGTTGGCGTCGGGGCAATACTCGCGCGAGCCGGGCGGACGCGAGCAGGGCTGGCAGAAGGGGCCGCGGGTGTCGGGCTGGCAGCTCTGGTCGCCGGTGCCGTCGGGGCTGCAGGTGTCGCCATAGGGGCAGGTGAGCTGCGAGTCGCAGCGGCCGCGCAGGCAGGCGTTGCCGCTCGGGCACTGGGCCATGGGGGTGCCGGCCGCGCAGGGGCGGCAGACGTCGGTGGGGGCGGCGCAGTCGCCGTCGTGGCGACAGCCGGGGATGCAGGAGAAATCCTTGCAGACCTCACCGGCCTTGCACTGCACGTCGAGCGTGTTGCAGGCGCCCTCGGCGATGCAGACCCCGCTCTGGGTGTCGCAGAGAGAGCCGGGCGCGCAGTCGGCGGTGGAGTCGCAGCGCAGGCGCGGCTGGCAGAAGCCGGCGGCGTTGCAGGTTTCGGTGGCGGCGCAGGAGGAGTCGGCAGCACAGCGGCAGGCACCGGTGGCGGGGTCGCAGCTGAAGCCAGCCGCGCACTGCTGGTCGGTGGCGCAGGCGGAGGCTGCGCCCTTCTTGCACCCGGGGAGCAGCGCCAGCGCGAGCGCGGCGGTGAGATAGATGCTTAAGGGCTTGACCATCAGGGCGGCACCGTGAAGCTGCCGCTCGCGTAGGCGTAGGCGGTCCAGGAGCTGGAGTAGAGATCCTGGTAGTTCCAGTGCGCGAAGTCGAACCCGGGCGCGACGCTGGTGGTAATGGACCAATCGTGCGCGCCTGACTTCAGCATCGTGCGCAATTCGGGCGGCATTACCACCCCTCGAGAATCGCCCGGCAGGATCACCTGCCAGCTCACGTCGTTCACCCTGAGTTGCTGAAGATTTGCCTGCAGCGCCGAGTTGCCGGGAAGGGTCCAGGACAGCCGGCCGTCGAAGACCGGCAGCGGCGCGGCCGGCACCGGGAAAGTCAAGAGCGGCCCGAGCGTCACGCCCGCCGAGAGATCATTGAAGACCCTTCGGAGGTAGGTGCTCACCGGCGGGACGATGGCAGAGCCCGTCCACTGTCCGGCCTGATCCACAAAGACAAAGCCCTGGCCCGCGGCGGCCGGAAGGTGGCGGAAATGCAGATGCGTCGCATCGCTGCCTTGGACCACGCGGTCAAGCGGAATGACGCCTGCGCTGCCGAGGTCGAGATCGACCACCGCGTCGTGCCCCACCGTGGCGCTCGGCGGATCGAGCACGGTCACGTCGACGCTCTGGTCCAGATGCGTGTCGAGCGTGATGTCGGCGTTCGCGATGGGCCTCGCCGGATTGGGCTGGACGCCACGCAAAACCCCCAGCAGCACCGGCTCGAAGCCGGGGGGCTTGATGGCCGAATCCTCGATGCCGAACACCGCATAAAGCGTGGTCGGGTCGAGGGAGTAGAGCTTGGGAAAGTTAAAGGTTCCCCCGTCGTCGGTGACGGTAAGGAAGTCGGAAGCCGCGGGCGCGAAGGGCGGAAGCGAGTCGATGTCCCTCCGCGCAATCAAGACCCGCGCCACCGCGCGCTGCGTCGCTGAAAGCACCCTCGCGGGCGGCAGCTTGAAGCCGAAGACGTGACCGCCCAGGGAGGCAGGCTGCAGGGGCGGCGGCGGCGGAGGGGGCGGAGGTGGCGGATCGGGCAGGGGCGGCGGCGTGCCCGCGGGACCCGAGAGGTAGACGGTGAGACTCGCCGTGGCTACGCCCACGACCGTGATGGCATCGTAGAGCAACTTGTCGGCCGTCACCGTCGAGGGCAACACCAGTCGGTCGTCCGAGAAGGTGATCTGCCCGCGGTCGTCGGTGATTCCGGTGAGCTGGCCGCCGTCGTGGGTGGTCACGGTCACCGTCGCGCCCGGCACCCCGCCTTTCTTGTAGGCCGAGTTTTCGAGCACGCTGAGGTTGAGCACTCCGAGGGCTGCGCCGCCGTTGCCGCCGCCGAGAGTGCTCGCTGGATCGAAGTAGTTGAAGCCGCTCGCGAGCACGTCCTGCGCTCCCCCGAGCGAGATCATGACGGCGCGCGCACCGGGGCTTCCGGGCGGGGTGAGCAAGGTGGCCTCAGAGGGCGAGACGATGGAGAGCCCGGTTACGTTCGCGCCGCCGATGGTCGCGCCGAGACCCGGAGCGAAGCCGCGGCCATAGATCTGGACGCGCGTGCCTCCGGCCTGCGCGCCCAGCGCGGGAGAGACCGCCAAAAGCGTCAGCGGCACGGCATAGAAAAAGGCGGCCGGGAGCCGCGCCTCGAGCTCGCCACTCTGCGCGACCACATCGGCTGGGCCCGGGGTGCCGGCCGCGGTGGTGCCGGTCAGGGAGGACCCATCGGCCGCCACCTGCACCGCGGTCAGCGGAAGCGCGCCGACGCGCAGGTCGGAAGTGAGACCGGCGCCAGCGACGGTGACCGGGGTTCCTCCGGCGAGCGGTCCGCTGGTGGGGGAGATGGAGCGGACGACGAGTGCGTCGTAGCGGAAGGACTGCGGCAAAGTCTTCTGCGCGCCGGAGGCTACGACGGTCACGTCGACCAGTCCGGGCGCGGTGCCGGCGGGGAGATCGACGTCGAGCTGGCGATCATCGCGCGGGTGCATCCCGGCGGCCACGGACCCGAAGAGCACTTGCGTCGCTGCCGTGAACCCGGAGCCGAGCAGGCGCACGCAGGCGGCGGGACAGGTGCCCCCGGCGAGCGGGCCGTGGGCAGGCTCGAGCGCGAGGAGCGCGAAGGCGGTCTGGGGATCGACATAGGCGAGGCCGCGCGGCAGCGTCGCCGCGGGCGAGAGCGCGCCCGGATCGGCGACGGTCACGTCCACGGCGGCGGCGGGGTGCGAGGGCGCGACGGCGCTCAGGTGGCCGCTGTCGATCCAGTCGGTGGGGGCGGCGGCCGCGTCGAAAATGACCTGCGCCTGCGGCGAGAAACCACTGCCGGAGACTGTGACGCGGCTGCCTCCGGCGGTGGCGGCGACGCCGGGGTCGACAAAATCCACCCGCAACCGGTCCCGGTAGACGAAGGCGCTGCGCAGCTGGTCGCGGCCGTCCCCGCTGAGCGCGAGCAACGAGGCTGGCCCGGCCGTGCCCGGCGGGGTGAGGCCGGTCGCCGTCTGCGCGTCGACGAGCTGGAAACCGATCAACTCCCGCCCGCCCAGCGTGAGCAGCGTCGCGGTTGCGAAGCCCTGGCCGCGGACAGTGACGGCGGTGCCTCCGGAGGCGGGCCCGGACGCAGGGGTCACGGAGAGGAGGCGCACCGGGGTGACGTAACGGAAGCAGCGCACGCAGATGCCGGTGCCGTTCGGGTTCGTCACTGAGACGTCGGCGGGGCCAGGGACGCCTGCGGGCAGCGTGAGCTCGATGCGGTTGTCGTCGAGGACGTCGAAGCTGGTCGCCGGCACGCCGCCGATGAGCAGCGAGGTGCGTCCGGTGACCTCGGTGCCGCCGTGCTGGGCGAAGCCCTGGACGAAGCCGCTGCCGCTGACCATGGCGGTACCCCCGCCAGTGGTCGGGCCGACGCCCGGGAGGACGGCGCGCACGCGCACGTCGACGGGGAGCGGGTTGCCACCGTCGTACGGGGGGCTGCCGGCATCGACGCCAGCGTCGGGCACGGCGGGCGCGGCGGGAGTCGCATGGTTTCCGCAGGCGCTGGCGAGCAGTAGGCAAATGCTTAAGACCTTGAAGGTCAAGGTCTTAAGTAATTCTGGTCGAGGGTGAAAATTGGTTAAGGGCTTGACCTTCAAGGATGCAAGGATCATGGGCCAGTCACCCGTAGAGTGAGATCGTAGCGATTCCGCACCAGCTCATTGACGCCCGCCACCCGGAGGAAGAAGCGGGCCCCCGCGGTTGGCCCCGACGCCACGTGCGGCCCCGCACTCCCCGCCGCGTCCTGCGCCAGCACGGTCTGCCCGTCCGCGTCGTAGAGGGTGAGCGCGAGCGCGCCCCCCGCCGTCGGCTCGAGCGCCGCGGTCGCGTCCACGCCCTGCCCGGCCAGAACCCGGATCGTAAACCACGTCGCCTCGCCTGGGCACACCGAGAGGCCGTAAGCCGGTCCGACGCCGAGCGGCAGCGCCTGCAGCGCCGATGGATGCGGGTCAGGCGGGTTGTGCTCGCAGGGCGTGCCGTGCGCCACCTGCACCCGCAGGCCGTACAGCGCAGAGGCGTCGTTGGTGCTCGCGCGCACGAAGTAGGTCCCGGCCGAGCCCACCGTCCGCAGCACCGCCGAGGGGGCCTCCTCCAGCACCGCTGTCGCGTCGCGCAGCTGCAGATCAAAGGACTCGAGCGGGTCTGTGTCCGCGACCACCTGCACCGTGTCCCCCGAGAGAAGTTGCACGCTGAACCAGTCCTGCTCCGCTCCGCAGAGCGTGAGCAGCGGATAGCTGCCAGGAGAAAGCGGCGCCGCATGCGCCTGATCGTTCGCCGGATCGAAGCGGTCCGGCAGGCACGCGCCGCTGACGCAGCGGCCGGTGCGGCTCTCGCAACGCTCGTCTGTGGCGCAGGTCTCGTTCGAGGTGCACGGGCCGCGGGGCAGCGCGCAGCTCAAGGTGGCACGGTCGCAGGTCTGGGGCAGTGCGCAGTCGCGCGAGCTGCCGCAGCCCGCAGGTCCGCGGCAGGCGAAGGCGATGGTGTCGCAGGAAAGACCTGGGCCGCAGTCGGCGTCGCTTGCACACTGCACGCAGCGGCCCTGGATGCAGGGCAAAAGCGAGCCGCAGACCTGCGCCGCGTTGGCGGTGGTGCAGCCGGCTTCGCAGGCGCCGGAGTTGGGATTGCACAGCTGTCCGGCGGCGCACGGAGAGCCCGAAAGACAGCCCAGATCCTGCTCGCAGACGAAGGTGCGCGCATTGCACCGCTGGCCGGGATTGCAATCGCGAGGCGACCCGCAGAGCTGCACGCCGCAGGCGCCGCGTGGATGCGCGGGGTCCAGGCAGAGCCCCTGCACGCAATCAAAGCCGACCGCGCAGTCCGCGTGCGCGGCGCACTCGTCGCCGAAGCAGGGACGCAGCGTGCAGAGGCGCTGGACCGGATCGCACAGCTCGGTGAGGCGGCAGTCGCGCCCACGCGTGCACCCGACGCACTTGCCATCGGCGCAGAGCAGGCCGCCCCCGAGTCCGCCCGCGCAGTCCTCGCGCACCGCGCACTCGGGCTTCACGACCGGGGGCTTGCCGTGGCCGCACGCGAGAGCGAGCGCGAGCACCAGGAATGGACTTTTCATGGCAGCACGCTTACGCGCCCGCTCGGCCACTCCACGGTCCCGGCGCGCCACACTTCGCCGACGCTCAACATCCGGTGCGAGAGGTCCGCGACCAGCACTCCTTCGGCATAAACGCGAACTTGCGCGGTGGTCGCCGGCTGGGCCGCGCCGTGGTCGGCTTTGTACGAGACCGCGAGCGAGTACGCACCCTTTGCCGGCTGCTTCCAGCTCACCGTCTCGGGCCCGTAGCCAGTCAGCTGGTCACCGAGGAGGTGCGGATTCTGGTCGGCGGTCCCGGCGACGAAGGTGGGGTTCTGGTTCGCCCAGTAGCAGTCGAAAGCGCTCTCCAGCTGGGCGCCCGCGGCGAGGAAGTGAAGAT
Organism: Deltaproteobacteria bacterium; assembly: GCA_025358085.1. Lineage (GTDB taxonomy): Bacteria > Myxococcota > Myxococcia > Myxococcales > 40CM-4-68-19 > JANYKT01. Next base: position 18,014 of record JANYKT010000024.1, read on the forward strand.
CGAGATCGGGCGACACCTGGTCCCAGATCAGCTGCACCACCAGCCGCTCGGCGGGCGCGGCGCGGAGGTCCAGACGCGCGGGCGCGAAGGAGACCAGCCCGATGGCGTCGGTCACCGTGAGCAGCACCGAGTAGATGCCGGGAAGGTCGAGGGGCAGCGTCGCTTGCGCGGCGAAGGGAGATCCAATGGCGGCCGCGCTCGCAAAGGGTTTCGTCGCCAGCGTCCAGGCAAAGCGCAGGGGAAGGTCGCCATCGGGGTCGCTGGAAGCGCGGCCGTCGAGCAGCACGGTCGCGCCCACCGCGGCGTCGAGCGAGCCGGTTCGCGGCAGCTGCGGCGGGACCGCGCCGGTCGCAACTGGAAGCGGCGCGCGGTTGATCGACCCACTCAAGGGGACCAGCAGCCGCGGCTGGGCTGGATCGCTTGACTCGATGGCGAGCGCGCCCGCGGCGGCCGGGGTTCCGGGAACCGGCGCGAAGCTCACCGCGAGCCGGAGCTGTGCGCCCGCGGCGAGCTGCGCCGGCGCCCGGATGCTGCCGACATAGCCGAAAGCGTCGGGGGTGCCGGCGGCGAAGCCGAAAGCATTGAAGTAAAGATCGGCGGGCCCCGCGCTGGTGAGATCGAGCTCGCGCGTCGCCGTCTGCCCCTCACCGACGCGGCCAAAGTCGAGGGCGGCAGGCCGCACCAGGAGCGCCCCGGGCGCGGTTCCGACGCCGGTGAGCGCGAGGGTGAGCGACGGATTGTCGGGATCGTCGGTGGCAAGAGTGAGTGTTCCGTTGAACGACCCAAGCGCTGCGGGACGGAAGAGCACGGAGAGCGGCACCGACTGCCCCGGGGCGACCTCGAAGGGCACCGCGGTGACCGCGAATGGCGCGCCCGAGATCTGTACCTGCGTCACGTGGAGCGCGACCCGCCCGCCGTCGGCGATGCGGAGCAGGCGCTGCACGGGAAACAAGAGCGGCGTCGAGCCGAAGTCGAGTGCGCGGGCGTCGAGCAGCGCCCGCGCCTGTGCGGCTTTCAGCTGAACGCGGCCGCAGGCGAGGCTGGTCAGGCAAAGCAAAAGCGCGCGCCCGGCCAGACCTGGGCGCCTCACGGCGTCCGCTCTTTGTATTGGGCCTCGACGAGCGAACCGCGCGGCGGCAGGGAGGCGCCCGCGAACAGGAGGCTGTTGGTGGCCGCATCGTACGACCAGCCGTCGACCGCCGCCTGCCGCGGGGTGCAGACGATGGCGGCAGTCGGCTCGCCGCACTCGTCGCTTTTCTGCACGCAGGCCGCGAGCGCGGCGGGCTGCACGTTGCAGGGCGCGCGCACTGAGACGACCAGCGTGGCGAGGTCCGGCACCTTGGCTAAACGGAAGGCTCGCTTGAGCCCCGCCGCGGTCGCGCCCAATTGGTCGAAGACCGCGTCGAAGCTGGGATCGCACAGGCTGTGAAACACCCCGCCCGTCTGCAGCGCGAGGCCCTTCAGCCGTGCCGCGGGATCGGCGACGAAGCTGTTCGCCGGGTTCTGCGGATCGCGGAGGGTGCAGCCGTTCGGCACGTCGCCAGCGATGGCCGAGAAGGTGACGAGGCCGTCGTTGCCCGCCCCTTTCGCCTGCTTGATGGCGCGATAGTAAAAGAGGTCTTCGCCGGGGGACCACGGGTCGTCGTCGTCGGTGACCGCGACCAGGAAGAGCGCGGCGCCGGGCCGCAAGAATCCGACCGGCGGCTGGCGCAGCGAGAGCTCCAGCTGTTGAAGAGCGGCCTCGACCGGGCTGCCCTTGTCGCCGAGCCCCAGCACTGCCGCGGCCACGCCCTGCGCGACGTCGGTGTCGCCGGCCGCGAAGTACCGCTTGCTGCCGCCGCCCAGGTACTGCGCGGGCTGGTTCGTCACATCCGTCGAGACCAGACCGATGTGGTAGTCGATCTGGTTCTGGTCGAGATACGTAAGGAAGCGGCTGAACGACTGGGCCACCTTCTGCTGGTGCGGCTGGATGTGGTCGGCATTGTCGACCACGAAGAGTGTGTCGAGCTGCGCGCGGGAGGACTGCGGCAGCAGGTCGACGCGAACGCCCTCCGGCAATACGCGCTGGAGCTTCTCGCGCTGGCACGAGAGCACAGCCAACGCGCAGGCGCAGGCGAGAAGACGGGAACGCAGCATGACAACCGCCGAGTGTAACGCCGGATGGCGCAACTTGAAATCGCCCTGTTGATTACCGCTGGCCGGCCACCAGCGCGCGGGCCGCGGCGCGCTCGACCTTGGCACGCTCCTGGTCGTACGAGGGGTCGTCGGTCTTCATGCCCTGCAGCTTTTGAGTGCGCTCGGCCAGGTCGGTGGCCACGGCCGCCGCGTCCAGCTCCTCGGCGCGCGTGGCCTCTTCCACCAGCACCCGCACGCGATCGTCGCTCACCTCGGCAAAGCCTTCGCCCACCGCGTACCGGTGGGTCGCGCCGGAAGTCACGTAAACCAGCTCGCCCGCTGCCAGCGCGGCAACCAGCGGCGTGTGGCCGGGCCGCACGCCAAAGCCGCCCTCGGTGCCGGTCAGCCGGACTTCGTCGCACTGAACGGTGAGGACGCGCTGCTCCGGCGTCACGATCTCGAGAGAGAGCGGCATGGCCTAGAGCTTCTTCGCCTTCTCGATCGCGCCTTCGATGGCGCCGACCAGATAGAAGGCCTGCTCAGGCAGGTTGTCGTGTTTGCCGTCGAGCAGCTCTTCGAAGGACCGGATGGTGTCCTCGAGCTTCACGTACTCGCCCTTGATGCCGGTGAACTGCTCGGCCACCGTGAACGGCTGCGAGAGGAAGCGCTGGACCTTGCGGGCGCGGGAAACGGTGGTCTTGTCCTCGTCGGAGAGCTCGTCCATGCCGAGGATGGCGATGATGTCCTGCAATTCCTTGTAGCGCTGGAGCACGGCCTGCACCCGCCGCGCGACTTTGTAATGCCGCTCGCCGACGATGGCCGGGTCGAGGATGCGGCTGGTCGAGTCGAGCGGATCCACCGCCGGATAGATGCCGATCTCGGTCAGCGCGCGGGAGAGAGCCGTCGTCGCGTCGAGGTGGGCGAAGGCGGTCGCGGGGGCCGGGTCGGTGTAGTCGTCGGCGGGCACGTAGATGGCCTGGACCGAGGT
>JANYKT010000025.1 GCA_025358085.1 Deltaproteobacteria bacterium
GCCCGTCATCGTCGAGGAGCTTCTGCATCGTCAGTAGAGATCATGAATGGATCTCGCGTGCAATCGGCTTGGACTGTCAAATTCCTAAGCGATCGATCGCGCTCAGCTTTTGCAGGCCCACTCCCTAACACAGTAGTGCTAAGTTAGTGCTGCGACAAAGGCTGATTGACTCCTGGCCGCGGTACTAGTGAACGCCCGCCAGGTAGTCGGCGGTTTGCTGTGCGGTGGCTCCCGGGGGCAGCCCAGACCCGATCCCGACCATGTTGTTGACGGTCGACAACCAGCCCGCCGCGCTCCTGCCGGAGACTGTATATCCGCCCGCCTTGAAGACGGTCGTATTGGAGGTCAATCCGTGGCACGAGGTGCAAGCGCTGACCACGCCGGCGAAGGTCACCGGATTGGTCACAGGCGGCGTGCACGATTGGCTCAGCACCGGTGTGCCCGTGCAGCCGGCGGGCGTCGAGGACACGACCGTGCGGCTCTGCATGCCGTTCGACCCGCACGTGCCCCAGGCCGCATAGGTATAGGTGCAGGAAGTCACCGGCGGCGTGCACGATTGGCTCAGCACCGTTGTGCCCGTGCAGCCGGCGGGCGTCGATGTCACGACCGTGCGGCTCTGCATGCCGTTCGACTGACAGCTGCCCCAGGCCGAGTACGTATAGGTGCAGGCGTTCGTGCCTCCAGGCACCGGCATGTTGGCCGGCGTGAAGATGCCCGCGGCCAGGTTGGAGAGTTTTCCCGTGAAGATGGTCTTGCGGGTCTGCCGGTTGGTCACCAACACGGCGCCGTCGTCGACGCTGAAGTGGACCGCCATGAACAAGGCATGCAGGGCGAAATTCTCGCTCTGGGTGAGGGGGAATGAGACGTGGAACTCACTGAAGAGCGGGGCGAGCACGGTCTGCAGCCTGGTCAACAGCTCCGCCCGGGTGAGCACGTGGTGGTCGCCCTCGTTCTCGTCGTCACTCGAGCCGCCGTCGCGCGATCCGCCGTCGGCGTGATTGGCCTCGAACTCCTGGGTGGTCGCGGCGGTGATGTCGGTCCTGCCATTGGTGGCTGCGACGGAGTACAGCTTCACGCTGTTGGCACCGGCCGACACCTCGCCGATGAGGAGATAGGGTGCATGCAGCCCGTTGGTATCGAACGAGTAGGCGCCGTCGGCGTCGGGTGTCGTCTGATGGACTCCGGGCGGCGAGGCCGAGTCCTTTAGAGAGACCATGAGGGGGGAGCCACTGCTCGAGGCCAGCGTGCCGAAGACCGTCGAGTCTGCAGGGAGCTGCTGCTCCTGCGGCGCGCCGCCGCCGCAGCCGTTCAGGACCGCGGTCATCGCCAACGACAAGCAACACACCAGTTTCAGAATCAAGGATTTCATCGAGTACTCCAGGTCTGCGCAGGCGAGAAGTCCTGCGGGTTGAGTGTGGTTTGCTCGTTGGCTTGGAAAGACGCCTTCCCCTGGGGCGCCCCGGGATTGCCTCGAGCGCGTGCACCGGACCACGCCCTGGTTGTGCTCCCGCAAGCCCTCCATGTGCTCAATTGGGCAAATCCGCCGCGGTTGTGCCGGCAGCTGCCACGCAAAATTGAAGGCGATAGAACTGTTATGAGGCGGCCTGATTAATGGCGCCCCCATCCGCCTGGTTGGTGGCCATCACCGAGAGAGGGATGGGCCGTTGCAAGTCGGTGATGGGAAAAATGCCGGCTACGTCTCGAGCAGGCACTGGGGCGCCGCGGGCGGTGCTGACGCAGCGGTTGTATTCGGCGTCGGACCGCCCGGCCTTCGACCTACGAAGGGCGGAGGAAGGTCGGTTTGCGGTTGTGCCAGGCGAGGGCATGATCGACGCGCTCCGGCGGGACTACGAGAACATGCGCGGAATGATCCTTTGAATACTTTTGTAACGGCTCATGCGCCGACTGCTCAATCAGTCAAGAGGCCCAACTTGCGCCGCAGCAGCGAGATGTCGAGGCGCTCGTCTTCAGGCAACCGGCCCTCGCGATTCTCGAATTCCCTGAGGAGGAGTTCGACCTTCCGTTTGCCCGCCGCGTTCCGCACGGCCTCCAGAGGCGTCGCGCCGTCAAGGGCTGGCAAAGGCTCGTGCACCCATTCAGAGTAATGCCTGGTCTTGAATTCGCGCTCGATTGCAAGCTCTTCCGCTGAACGCACCTTGCGCTTCTGTGGGCCTGTCGCGCGCGCCATCGCCAGCAACGCAGTTGCGTCCTCTTGCTCACGAACGCGATGGACGACGAGCCCCGCGCACGCATCTTCGACCTTGCGGCGAAGCAGGTCCGCGCGTCGCGCCGAGTTTGTCTCGATCTTCAAGCGACCCTTCGCGAATATCGCGCGGCCGACGACGGTGTTCTCCCAGCTCGCGTGAATGGCGTTGCCTTCCCGCAGGAACGTGATCTCAAGCGTCCCTTCCTCATCGGCGGACTGGGCATGGTCGAGCGCTCGCAGCCGCGCAGCGACCGCATCACGAGCACCTGGCGCGACATCGAAGTGATCGACACAAAGTAGAAGCTCGTCTCCATCGGTGTTGTTCAGGCGCGGCAGCGGCTTGCGGTCGAGCTCCCCGGCCACCGCGTACCAAAGAGCGATGAGCATGTCCGTGGTTTCCTCTTCCCGCAGCCGGGCGACCGCTACGGGCCGGCTGAGGACGCGGAGTTCGCGGCGCGCTTCACGCACGACCTTGTCCGCCTCCAGGGGAGGCAGCGTGTGCGGATGCATTCCGCAGAAGATCGAGATGCCCTCGTCATCAACCACACGGCCGAGGATGGCGTCGCGCTTGACCACCATGCGCGAGCCGCTCACCTCGTGGACCAGGCGCTCTTCGCCCGAGAGGAGGTCTCGGACCGTAATATTCTCGCCTGGGTTGACTTCGAGCACTTCCCAGATCGAAAGCCACGCGCGCCCCTGTGCAGCGAACCAGGCCAGCTCGTCGCTCGACAGGCGTTTGCCTTGCGTCTCCTGGTACCAATCGACGACGTGCCGCCCCTCGACGATCCAGTGATAAGCGAGCAAGGGAGCGAAGAGCTGTGCGTCCTCGATGTCGCCGCCGAGCCCGTCCTCGAACTCGGCCACCGGGTTCCAGCCCGGAAACCGGCGGCGCGCGAAGCGCAGCATCTCCGCGACGAGCCTTTGGTCAATCATGTTCCGCGCCCGGGCTCGCTCTGGCGCGGGCCGTGGCGCGTTCTCTTCGGCGGGAAGATGGCAACGCTTGTACTTCTTGCCGCTTCCGCAAGGGCACGGATCGTTTCGACCGACAGTTGCCATGAAACACAACTTACATCTCTCCGCGAGCCGGTTGTTCAGCAAATCCGGCTGATCGCGATGACCAGCAGCTATCGTGCGAGCATGGACCAGCGGCGACGGTGGACGAGGGGGGAACTCTTGCTCGCCCTGCACCTGTACGAGCGGATCCCTTTTGGCCGGCAACATCAATCGAACCCAGAGGTGATCGAGCTTGCGAACGCGGTGTCGCGAACACCCGGGAGCGTCGCGATGAAGCTCAACAACTTCACGTCGCTCGACCCGGAAGAGCAAAAGCGCGGGATCAAGGGGCTCGTGGGAGCGAGTGCCCTCGATCGGAAGGTGTGGAACGAATTCCGTGGGAGCGCCGATACCGTCGAGGAGAGCGAGGCTCTCTGGGAGCTGCGGGTCGACAAAGAGTTTGCTCCGCAGCCGGCGAGGGAGCCCGCGCCCTTTCTGGGCGTGACCGAAGCAACGGCCGCGCGGAAGATACGGCTCGGCCAGCGTTACTTCAGGCGCGTGGTGCTTGCGAACTTCAACCATCGCTGTGCACTGACCGGCATCTCCCAGCCTGATCTTCTGACAGCAAGCCACATCTCGCCCTGGTCCGAGGACGCGCCGAATCGAGTCGAGGTCGCGAACGGGCTATGCCTCAACCGGCTGCATGATGCGGCGTTCGATCGGAAGTTGATCACCTTCGACGACGAGTTGCGACTCGTCGTCGGCCGGCGAATCCGTGAGGCGCTGACATCTGGAGCACTGGCCGACGGGTTTCTCTCCTACGAGGGAAAGAGGCTCGCAGAACCAGTGCGCCGGCCCCTCTCGCTAGAGCTCGTGCGGAACCATCGAAAAGCATTCATGGACGCAGGGAATTGAAGCGGCACGCGAACGAACGCTGAGAGATCCGTGCGGCGTGCTAAACTAATGCGTGCTGATGCAGCGCCGCGCATGGGAGGTACTGCGTGGTTCCGAGATCATTGCGCACCTGGTTCGTGGTTCATTTCTGGGCCGACCTCCTGTTTGCCCTGCCGCTGTCGGCGACCGCGACGCTGGGGATCGTCTGGTCGCAGTTATAAGGAGGTCCACCGATGGGCTGGGCATTAGCCCTGATATTTGCCGCCTTCAATGCGGTCTGGGTCCGCTACCGGCTGTTGCTCGGCAGTGCCGCGCGCCCGGTGACGGCGCCGTAAGGTCGGCGCGCGGGAGCGTCACCTCCCGGCGCTACCGCGGTGGATGGCGTCTCCTGGGCCTCGCTCCAGGAGGCGCGCGCCTTCGGTGCTTTCGCCGGCTACCGGCGGAAAAGGTGTGCGAAGAACCGTGTCTCCGGCAATCTCTCCTCTGGCGAATCGAGTTGAAAGCAGCTGCGCAGATTTTATGTCGCTTTGACAAACGGTTCCAATGCAGCGTCCTCTCGCCAAGCGGGCTCAACCGTCCGTTGCATTCAAACTGGCTCTCCTCGCCCGCGAAAACAGAAGGAGCAATTCATGGCATCGGCGCCCTGGAGAGTGACGCTGCGCGGAAGGCAATTCCTTCGCTTGAATAAAAGGCGGTCAGTGCATCGCGAGCGCCTGGTCTGCTAACCGCCCGGCGGCCCCAGGCGGCTCGCCGCGCTGCGTAGTGGCGCGGCAAACGCTCCATGGACAGTTCTCAATTGCACGGATCGACCGACCTTGAGAGTTCAAGCAGACCTTCAGAGTCGGTCGATCTCCACCTTTACTCAGGAGCCCAACATGATGCGTCTTCCTTTGACTTTGACTAAAACTCTGGCCGCGGGCGTCGCCGCGCTGGTCCTGGCTCCCGCCATGGCCCGCGCCTCGAGCCACCGCGAAGCGCCGTTCATCTCCAAGCAGCCGACCGTCGACGGCACCGACATGTACCTCTTCAATAGCTATGAAAAGGGCCGGCAGGGCTTCGTCACCATGATCGCCGACTACGTCCCGTTCCAGGATCCGGGCAACGCCCCCATCTTCGCGGAGTTGGATCAGGACGCGGTTTACCGCATCAATGTCGATAACTCCGGCGCGGGCCAGGCCAACCTCGTCATCGAGTTCAAGGCGACCAACACCACGAATGATGTCGCCCTGGACGTCAATGGCAAGAAGGTCTCGGTTGCCGAGAAGAACGTCACCCAGATCAAGTCCAAGAGCGACAACAGCAAGCTAACCAGGTCTGAGTCCTATACCGTCACCATCGCCCGCGGCGGCCCCGGCGCCTACGCGAACTTCATGACCAACAAGACGGATGGGGCCAAAGTTTTTCAGAAGCCGGCCGACCACCTCGGCACCAAGTCCATCCCCGACTACGAGGCTTATGCCCGCGAGCACATCTATGACGTGAACATCCCCGGCTGCGAAAAGGGCGGTCGCGTCTTCGTCGGCCAGCGCAAGGATCCTTTCGTCGTGAACGTCGGCGAAGCCTTCGACCTGGTGAACATCCAGAACCCGCTCGGTAACCGTGACCAGGGCAAGGACGCGCTGGCGAAGAAGAACATCACCTCGTTCATCGTTGAGATGCCGGCTTCCTGCCTCGCGTTTGATAACAAGGTGATCGGCGCCTGGACGACTGCTCTGCTCCCGCGCAATCGCGTTGGCAATCAGATCACTGCCTCTCTCCCGACCGCCCAGCAGACCGGCGGGGCGAACGACCTGATCCAGGTTTCCCGCCTCAGCGCTCCGCTGGTCAATGAGTTCTTCATCGGAATGAAGGACAAGGATCGCTTCAACTCGAGCGAGCCCAAGGACGACGCGCAGTTCCTCACCTACGTGACGAATCCTACGCTCCCTTCGATCCTGGAGTTGATCTACGGCGCCGCTGGCGTGAAGGCTCCGAAGGTCGCGCGTACTGACCTGGTCGCTGCCTTCCTGACGGGCGTTCCTGGCCTCAACGCGAACGGCGCCACTGCGGAGATGATGCGCCTGAACGTGACCATCCCGCCGGTTGCTGCGAAAGATCAGAACAGCCTCGGCGTGATTGGCGGCGATACCTCGGGCTTCCCCAACGGCCGCCGGCCCGGCGACGACGTGGTCGATATCGAGCTGCGCGTGGCGATGGGCGTCCTGCTGCCCAAGGATCAGGCGCCCTCTGGCCAGCTGCCGTTCACCGACGGCGCCTACGTCGACGCGAGCTTCTTCAGCGAAGAGTTCCCCTACCTGCGCGCGCCGCTGGCTGGCTCGCCGCAGGCTGAGCAGAAGACGCAGTCCGGTCCTGGCGCGGCGAAGTAAAGCGGTTGCCTTAAGAGTCTGACCGCCGGCCCGCCGCAGCAGCACGCGGCGGGCCGGCGCACTTTTGAAGGGGGGCTTTACCGTGCTTGCGCTCATCCTGCTCTTGCTGGCAGCTCCGCGGGTGCCGTCATCCGACGGTGAGATTCTCGAGCGGCTGCACACCACCGCCGAAGATCCAGGACTTTCTGACTTGCGCCAAAAGCGGGCGGCGCTTTCGCAACATCCCGAAGACTTGCAACTCGCAACCTCGACAGCGCGCGCTTATCTCGAGCGCGGTAGCATCGAAGGCGATCCACGCTTTACCGGCCGCGCCCAAGCGGCGCTTGCGCCCTGGTGGGCTTCGGCCGATCCGCCGGAGCCCGTGCTCGTGCTGCGCGCCATCATCCGCCAGCGAAGCCATGATTTTGCTCCCGCGATTGCGGACCTCTTGCGGGCCCTCTCTATAGACGCCAAAGACGGCCAAGCCTGGCTCACCCTTTCATCAGTCCAGGCGGTCAGTGGAGATCTCGAGTCGGCCAGGAAATCCTGTAATCATCTCTTCGGTCTGGCCTCACATCTCACGTTGGTCGGTTGCCTGGCTTCGTTGAACGGCGACTATCGATTGTTCGCACGGCTACTCGAATCCGACGGCGCAACGAGCCCCGGAGAGGCGCAGTGGGCGCAAACGCTAGTCGCGGAGCTCGCTGCGCGGGCGGGCGAGGACCCGGTCGCAGAGGCAGCCTTCCGGCGCGCGCTCAGCGCCGACGCGCCAAGTGCGTATGTCCTCGGTTCCTACGCGGACTTTCTCCTTGATCATCAGCGGCCCGCCGAGGTGATCACGCTCTTGCGGGATCGAACACGCGTCGATCCATTGTTACTACGGCTGGCGCTCGCCGAGCAGCAGCTCCGCGCGCCGGAACTCGCAGCGCACGTGGCCGCACTCCGTGACCGCTTCGCCGCCAGCCGGCAGCGCGGCGACGTGGTCCACCGGCGCGAGGAGGCCATCTTCGAATTGGAACTCGAGCACGACGCGAAGAAGGCGTTGCGGCTCGCGCGCGACAACTTCGCCGTGCAGCATGAGCCCGCCGACGTGCGCATCCTGGTGGAGGCGGCGCGGGCCGCGGGCGATCCGGCGGCGGCGCAGCCTGCGCTCGA
>JANYKT010000033.1 GCA_025358085.1 Deltaproteobacteria bacterium
TCCTCCCGGGCATGCCGCTGCATCGTCCGCTCGGTGCGCGAACCGTCGCCTGGATCGAGTTCGCTCTCGCGACTCCGACGGTGCTCTGGGGCGCTTGGCCCTTCTTCGTGCGCGCCTGGCAGTCGCTCGTGAACCGCAGCCTGAATCTGTTCACGCTCTTCGGTCTCGGGATTGGCGTGGCCTACGGCTACAGCGTGGTCGCGCTGCTCCTGCCCACGATGTTCCCCGCCTCCTTCCGGGGAGAGGACGGCGTGGTGGCCGTCTACTTCGAGGCTGCAGCCGTCATCGTGGCGCTGGTGCTTCTGGGCCAGGTCCTCGAACTCGGAGCCCGGAGTGAGACGAACGCCGCAATCCGCGCGCTCCTGCACCTCGCTCCGAAAACGGCGCGACGAATTGGCGAGGACGGAAACGAAAGCGACGTGGCGCTCGATGCCGTGCGGGTCGGCGACCGGCTTCGCGTGCGTCCCGGGGAGAAGGTACCGATCGACGGGGTCGTCCTCGAGGGGACGAGCTGGGTAGACGAATCGATGGTCACCGGTGAATCGATCCCCGTCGAGAAGCAGCCGGGCAATCCGCTCATCGGCGCGACCCTCAACGGCACTGGTTCCATGGTGATGCGCACCGATCGTATCGGCTCCGGAACCCTCCTTGCCCAGATTGTTCGCATGGTGGGGGAGGCGCAGAGGAGTCGCGCTCCGATCCAGAAGCTCGCGGACAGGGTGGCTGGATATTTCGTCCCCGCGGTCGTCGTCGCGGCCGTGCTCACATTCGTTGCCTGGGCAGTCTTGGGCCCCGAGCCCAGGATGGCGCACGCAATCGTCAATGCCGTTGCGGTGCTGATCATCGCCTGCCCTTGCGCGCTCGGGCTCGCGACGCCGATGTCGATCATGGTGGCAACCGGGAAAGGGGCGGCGTTCGGCGTCCTGTTCAAGAATGCCGAGGCCATTGAAGTGATGCGAAAGGTCGATACGCTCGTCGTCGACAAGACGGGAACCCTCACCGAGGGCAAGCCAAGGCTCGTCGCGGTCGAGGCGGTGGACGGCGACCAGGACGCGCTCGTCAAGCTGGCGGCCAGTCTGGAGCAGGGCAGCGAGCATCCTCTCGCCGCCGCGATCGTCGAAGGCGCGAGGACGCGCGGGATTGCCTTGGCGAGCGCGACTGGCTTCGCGTCGACGACGGGCAAGGGCGTGATGGGGACAATCGACGGGCATCACGTCGCTCTCGGCAACGCGAAGTTGCTGGACGATCTGCGCGTGCCAGCGGGCGCCCTCGGACCCCGGGCCGAATCGATGCGGGGCGACGGGCAGACGGTCATGTTTGTCGCTGTCGACGGCAAGATTGCCGGAATCATCGGCGTCGCAGACCCCATCAAGGAAACGACCGCGGACGCGATTCGCGAACTTCACGAGGAAGGTATTCGCGTCGTGATGCTGACGGGCGACGCAAAGACGACCGCGTCCGCAGTCGCAAGAAAGCTCGGCATCGACGACTTCATCGCCGAGGTGCTGCCCGATCAGAAGGCCGCGACCATCAAGCGTCTGCAGGCCGAAGGACGCGTGGTCGCGATGGCCGGCGATGGTGTCAACGACGCGCCGGCGCTTGCGCAGGCGCAAGTCGGAATTGCCATGGGGACCGGGACCGACGTAGCGATGAAGAGCGCAGGGGTGACCCTGATCAAGGGAGATCTGAAAGGGATCGCCCGCGCGCGGCGACTCAGCCGGGCGACCATCCGGAACATCAAGCAGGGTCTTTTCTTTGCGTTCATTTACAACGTGCTGGGCGTGCCGATCGCGGCCGGGGCTCTCTATCCGGTATTCGGCCTCCTCCTCAGCCCCATGATTGCCGCAGCGGCAATGAGCCTCAGCTCGGTATCCGTCATCGGAAACGCGCTGCGCCTGCGCCGGATTGAACTCTAGAGAGGGTGAACGACATCGTGAACGTCGGAGTCCAGAAGCATCACTTGCCAGGTCAGCGGAGTTCCGTCTCATGAGCACGCCCCCCACCGATGCCCTGGTCTTCTTCGGAGCTACAGGCGACCTCGTTTACAAGAAGATCTTCCCCGCCCTCCAGGCCATGGAGCGACGCGGGCGCCTGAAGGTTCCTGTGATCGGGGTGGCGAGGTCGGGCTGGACGATCGAGCAGTTCCGGACGCGCGCACGCAAGAGCATCGAGGAGCACGGCAGCTTCGACGCGGCGACCTTCGCGAGGCTTGCGGAGAGGCTCCGCTACGTCAGCGGCGACTATGGCCAACCTGCCACCTACGCTGCGCTCCGCGAGGTGCTCAATGGTTCCCTGCGTCCGCTGCACTATCTCGCCATTCCGCCCAGCGTGTTCTCGAAGGTCATTGACGGGCTGGGCCAGTCTGGCGGCGCCCGCGACGCCCGGGTGATCCTCGAGAAGCCTTTTGGCCGGGACCTCCTGTCCGCGCGGGCACTCAGCGTGGTGCTCCATACCTTCTTTGAAGAGGACCGTATCTTCCGCATCGACCACTACCTTGGAAAGGAAGCGGTGCAGAACATTCTGGTGTTCCGCTTCGCGAACACGTTCCTCGAGCCGGTCTGGAACCGCGACTTTGTGGAAAGCGTGCAGATCACGATGGCCGAGAGCCTCGGCGTCGAGGGTCGCGGCGGCTTCTACGAGGAGTCCGGCGCGATCCGTGACGTGATTCAGAATCATATGCTCCAGATCGTGGGCTTTCTCGCGATGGAATCGCCCCTGACGACGTCCCACCAGTCCATCCGCGATGAGCAGGTGAAGGTCTTCAGGAGCATTCGGCCCCTCGGCTCCGGGGACCTGGTGCGTGGCCAGTTCCGCGGCTACCGCGAGGAGAAAGGCGTGGCCCGGGACTCAAAGGTCGAGACCTTCGCCGCTGCCCGGCTCCACATTGACTCTGCCCGGTGGGACGGCGTGCCCTTTCTCATCCGCGCGGGCAAGCGGCTCCCGACGACGATGACCGAGGTGCTGGTCACGCTCAAGCGGCCCGCGTTCAGCACGCTGTGCCCGGGAGAGGCGAACTACGTACGCCTCCGGTTGAGCCCTGACGTGACGATTGCGATCGGGGCCCTCGTGAAGCGCTCCGGCCAGGAGCTGATCGGCGAGCCGACCGAGCTCAAGGTTCTCCACAGGCCGGGCGGAGACGAGATGGAGGCCTACGAGCGACTCCTCGGCGATGCAATGGCGGGCGACGGCACCTTGTTCGCGAGCCAGGACGAAGTGGAGGCCGCGTGGGCGGTCGTCCAACCCATCCTCGGGACGGGGACGCCCGTGCGTGAGTACGAGCCCGGCTCCTGGGGCCCGCCCGAGTCAGCCCGAATCACAGAGGGCGTCTGCAGCTGGAATTGCCCAGCAGCTGATGCCCTCGCGACCAAGGAAGGTGGTGACCAGAAACTCATCGAAGGTGTTTCCAGACAACAAAGGACTTGATTCGTACATTCAACAGCGGGCATCCCGCTCGCTTAACCCGAGGTTACCTATGAAGAGACTTCTGCTTGCGATCTCCGCCTTTGTCTTCCTTGCTGCGGTTCAGTCGAGGGCCGAGGACAAGCCCGCAGCAAAAACAGAGGACGCGCCCGCGGCGAAGGCCGATGGCAAGACCAGTGACGATATGGGCGACATGAAGCACCAGGGCAAAAAGATGGGTCACAAAGGCATGAAGAAGGGAATGAAGATGCAGGACAAGGGGATGGGAATGAAGGATACGGACAAGAAGGATGGCGAAGCGCCCCCGGCCAAGTAAAGCCGGCCGCTCAGGCTCGACGAGTGTCCACATGAGCGCGGAGATCGGGGACTACGGCATCGTCGGCGATTGCCGCTCCGCCGCACTCATCTCGCGCGGCGGATCCTGCGACTGGCTCTGCTGGCCGCGGTTCGACAGCCCGTCGATCTTTGCCGCCATCCTCGACGACGAGAAAGGCGGGCGCTTCCTGGTCGCGCCCGCGGTTCCTTTCCACTCGTCGCAGGAATGGCTGGGTGAGACCAACGTGCTGGTCACCCGCTTCACCACGGCCGGCGCCAGCCTGACGCTGACCGACTTCATGCCGGTGCAGGACGACGAGGACACGCGCAGGTTCCTCCTTCCCGAGCACGAGCTCGTTCGTGTTCTGCGCTGCGAGCGCGGCGAAGTGGAGGTCGAGATCGTCTTCGATCCGCGCCCCGACTATGGGCGAGCGCGGCCGCGCATCGAGTCGCTGGGCAAGCTCGGGCTGCGCGTGCCGGTGCGTGGCGGCGGGTTGCTCACCTTGCTCACCGACGCGGCTCTGGGAGTGAGTGGCCGAGCCCGGGTCCGGCTGCGCGCGGGCGAGCGGCTCACCTTTTCGCTGGGGTTTGCCGACGAGGACGCCGCGGTGCTCCCGCCGCCGGGCTCGCGCTGCATTGAAGTGCTGGAGCGGACCGCCACGGTGTGGCGCGCCTGGGCCGCGCGCACGCTGTACGACGGACCGCACCGCGCGGAAGTCGTGCGCAGCGCGCTGCTGCTGAAGCTTTTGCAGTACGCACCCTCGGGAGCCATCGTTGCTGCTCCAACGACCTCGCTTCCCGAACGTCCCGGCGGCGAGCTCAACTGGGACTACCGCTTTTGCTGGCTGCGCGACGCAGCGCTCACCTCGCGCGCCCTCTTTGGCCTGGGCCATGTCGAGGAGGCGGAGCACTTCACCATCTGGCTGCTCACCGCCACCACGCTCTCGCTGCCCAGGCTGAACGTCCTCTACGATCTCTTCGGCCGGAAACCCGGCTTCGAACGGGTGCTGCCGCACCTGAGCGGCCACGGCGGAGCGCGACCGGTGCGCATCGGCAACGGGGCAAGGGACCAGGTGCAACTCGACACCTACGGTGAAGTGATCGAAGCAGCCGCCCACGTGGTGCGAAGGGGACGCACGCCCGATCGCTCGACCGCGGAGATGCTGATCGGATTCGGCCTCCAGATTGCGCGCGGCTGGCATCTGCCAGATGCAGGCATCTGGGAAGTGCGCGGTGCGGGCAGCAACTTTGTTCACTCACGCGTGCTCTGCTGGGCAGGGCTACAGAGATTGATCGAGCTGTACGAAAAGCGTTATCTCCCGCGCAGCGCGCCCATTGACGTGTTCGTGCGCGAGCGGGACCGCATCCACCAGCAGGTCGAGACGCTGGGCTTCAGCGCGCTCCTTCAGTCATATACACGCACGCTCGGCGGAGCAGACGTGGACGCGAGCCTCCTGCTGCTGCCGTGGTACGGCTACTGCAAAGCCGACTCGCCCCGGATGCTGGGAACCTGGCGCCGCATCCAGGAGCGGTTGGGCGCAGGCAACGGCCTGTTGCACAGGTATATAGGCCCGCTTACTGAAGGCGAAGGCGCGTTTGGAATTTGCAGTTTCTGGGCCGCCGAGTTCCTCGCGCTCGGCGGCGGCTCGCTCGAGGAGGCGGAGGAGCGGTTCGAGTCGCTGTTGCGCTGCGCGACTGGCCTCGGGCTCTACGGCGAAGAGATCGATCCGGTGACGCTCAAACCGATGGGAAACTTTCCGCAGGCGTACACGCATGTGGGCTTGATCAATGCCGCGCTCTCACTGCGCGAACGAGCCAGGCGTGGCGCCGGCGATACCGAACGCAGACCGCCGCCGCTCGAGGCGCGCGAATGAACTGGCCCCTTTGCCTACTCGCAGGCTTCGCAGGCACGCTGGTGCTCACAACGCTCGAGGCCGGCGCCCAGCAGTTGCACATGACGCGCATGAGCATTCCCTTTCTGCTCGGCACCATGCTGACGCCCGACCGCGATCGGGCGAAGCTCTACGGCCTCCTCGCGCACCTCGTCAACGGCCAGGTGTTTGCGCTCTTCTATGTTGCGCTGTTCCACGCTACCGGCGGCGGCGGCGTCGTAAGGGGCGCAAGGGTCGGCCTCCTGCACGCCGCTGTGTTGCTGCTGGTCGTGGTGCCCATCCTGCCATCCATCCACCCACGGATGGCGAGCCTGCACCAGGGGCCCGTGGGCACGCGCCTGATCGAGCCGCCCGGGCCTCTTGCCTTGCACTATGGATTCACGACTCCGCTCATGGTCGTTGTGTCGCACGCAATCTTCGGCGCCGTCGTCGGCGGCCTCTTTCCTTTCAGCTGAATGAGTCCAACACTTGCGACCACAGGCATGGACGCCGCATCGTGCCGCCTCCCGGATGGGAGAGCGCTTCGCTCCAGGGCCGCGGTGGCTGCAAGCCCGAGCGCGATCCAGGGCGGCGACAGGGCCTGCACTTCCAGAGTCAGGCGCTCGCGCAGATTGTGCATCGTTACCCCGGTATCGTGATTCGGCCCGCCGCGAGCACTCGGCTTCTCTCTTGCATAAACGACCGCCCGGACCTCAATGGTGAATGGGGTCCAGGACCACCGTCCGAGGTCGCTCATGAACCGAGTCCTTGCCCTTCCGCCTTTCATGCTGGCTGCCGCCTGCGCTGCCGCGTCGGGAACGATGCCTCAAGACATGAGTGCCCGCGGTCACGAGCGGGCGGCCGTTGCCGACGACGGTCAGGCGGGCAAAAGCGCGCTCATCGCGGAGTACCTTGATCGCTGCGCGGCAGGCCGTCCTGCGCCAGGCGACGGCGCCCCCTGCTGGACGACCGGGCGCGATGCAGCGGCCGACGCACGAAGAGAGCGCGAGCAGCAATTGAGCCTTGCGACGGAGCACAGGGCCGCGGCCCAGGAACTTCACGACACGGAGGCTCGCTACTGCAACGGCATCGCGCAGGCAGACCGCGAGGTGAGCCCCTTTCTTCACTCGGAAGACATCGCGTCCGTCGAACCGCTCTACGGAAAAGCCTTGTCGTCGCGAGGCGCGACGAATCACCTGCAAGGTTCTACTGTGACCTTCCGGGCTGTGACTGGTCTCACCGCCGAGTGGTTGCAGCGCGTCGTCGACTGTCACCGCGCGCGCAATGCGGTGATTGGATATGACGAACCGGCGCTCGCCGATTGCCCGCTTGGCCTGAAAGGTGTCAGCGCGACGGTGCAGTCCGTACGCGGCGGGTTTGCCGTTGAAATGCGCGGAGACGCGACGATTGCGCAGCAGATCCTGAGCCGGTCCGAATCACTACTGGCGAAGCCGCGGCCAGGCGCCGATTCAACTCCGCGATAGTGGACGATATCGAAAACCTCAAAAGTTCAACCTGAGAGGAAGAGCATGAGTGGAACGTCGTGAAGCGCTCGAGACTCTGGATCGTCCTCGCAGTCTGGTTCGGAGGCGCTGCTTTGACCTCCGCCCAAACGCCCGACGAGCACGCGAGTCACCACCCCGCCGCGGCATCTCCCTCGACTGGTGCCGCCGCGCCCCCGGCCGGAGCGGCCCCCGCGATGGGAGGCATGGACGATCGTCCCCCGGGCGCGGCGAGTCAACCGGGGACGGCTCCGGGTGCGCCAATGGCTGCTCCGCCCGCGGTCCCCGGCCCGCCGGGAATGGGAGCCGGCGCCCCTGCCGCGCCGGGAATGGGAGCCGGTGCTCCTGCCGCGCCGGGAATGGGAGCCGGCGCCCCTGCCGCGCCGGGTTCGGGCGGAGGAGGAATGGGCGACATGATGGGCAAGATGATGGGACCGCCCGCTGCCGGCGCGGCGGGAGCGCCGGGTGCGGGTGCTGCGGGACCGGGCGCGATGGGGCCGGGTGCCGCGGGGCCCGCTGCAGCGGGAGGAATGGGCGGAGCGATGGCGGGTCCCGCCGCGGGCGGGTGCGCGGGCGGCGATTGCGGAGCCAGCGCGGCAAAGACACCCATCTATCCGTCGCTGATGACGCTCCCCGCGCTCACGCCGGAAAAGCGCGCCGAGATCGATGCACTTGCGACCCAGCAAATCAATGAAGGTACGGCGAGGCTTGCCAAAGCATCCGACGCGTTGAATGCGGCAACCGGGGCAGGTGACAACGCAGCTATCCAGCAATCGATTGGTGGCATGCGCGAAGGCCTCGACGAACTCGGCGCGGGAATCGCGGCCAGGCGGGTGCTCTCCGAAGGCAAGGCGCCGCGTAACCTGGCACTCGACTGGTTCAAACGCGAAATGAATCTCGCAACTCCACCTCCCCGCGACGAGCCGCGCACCTTCCTCGGCGTCACGCCATTTCACCTCTTTACGATGGCGCTTCTCATCGCCTTCGCGCTGGCCATGGTCGCGATGTACTTTTCCAAGATGCGTCGCGCCGCGGCGCTCTTCGGGCGTCTCGAAGGCGGAACCGCTGGACCGCCGCCGGGTTCGGCTGCGCCCCTTGCCGGAAAGCCGGCGGCTAAATGACGGTGACCGCGAATTGGCGAGGGCAGCTCCGGGTCGCCGACATTATTACGGAGACCCCGAGTGTAAAGACCTTCCGGCTCAAGCCCTCGCCCGGCGATGACGCTTTTCCTTTCACCTTCGTGCCCGGCCAATTCCTCAACTTTGCGTTCTGGATTGGCGGCGCGCGCATGAACCGCTCGTACTCCATCTCATCCTCTCCGACGCAGCGCGACCATGTGGACATCACCGTGCGGCGCGAGCCACGAGGCGCGGTCTCGCGCCATATCGTTGATCTGCTCAGGATAGGAGACCCGGTCGAGGCGGGAGGACCGGTGGGCCGCTTCACCTTTGACGGAACCGAGGCGGACAGCATCGTACTGATCGCCGGCGGTGTGGGCATTACGCCGATGGTCAGCATCACCCGCTACCTTACCGAGCGCTCGTGGCCCGGAGAGATCTTCTTTTTGTATGGGTGCCGCGCCCCGGAAGACTTCATCTTTCAGAAGGAGGTCGCTGCCCTTCAGCAGCGCAATCCGAAGCTGCATGTTGCGGTCACGATGTCCCGCGCGGAAGGGACGGACTGGAAGGGCCTTCGAGGTCACTTGACCAAAGAAGTGTTCGCGCAAACAATTCCCGATCTCGTCTCGCGGAGGATCCACCTGTGCGGGCCTCCGACGATGATGGAATCGACCAAGGCGATCCTCATCGGACTCGGCGTGGCTCCGGATCAGATAAAGACCGAGCAATTCGGGACCCCGAAGCCCGCGCCGGCTGCGCCGGGGACGGCGTTGAAGCAGACCGCCGCGGCAACGGGTCCCCTGGTCACGTTCTCGAAGAACAACAAGTCGGCCAAGGTCCACATCGATCTCCAGTCCGGAGATAGTCCACCGAAGCAGTCCGTTCTCGAGCTCTCAGAGGAGCTCGCCATTCCAATCGAGTTCTCCTGCCGGGTGGGAACCTGCGGCGTGTGCAAGGTGAAGATGACTTCCGGCGAGGTCGAGATGGAGGTCGAGGACGCTCTCGATTCCAGCGACAAGACCAATGGAGTCATTCTCGCCTGTCAGGCAAAGCCCACCAACGATATCGCGGTCGAGGCCTAGCCATGAGGGAGCGCGACCGCTTCGTAGTCACTGGCGTCCTTGGCGTTCTGGTGCTTGCGTGGCTGGGCTTTCTGCTTCATCGCTCGCCGCGATTTCCCGGAAGCGGAGCCGGGACGGCGTTCGGTATAGCGGGGACCCTGTTGATGCTGATTCCCCTGGCTTATCCGCTCGTAAAGCGGATCCCCTTTGTCCACGACCGGATCACGAAGCACGTCTCGCTGAAAGGGTTGCTTGCCGTGCATGCCTACGCCGGCATCCTCGGCCCACTTCTCGCCATCATCCACACCGGTCACAAGTATGACAGCACGCTGGGAATCACGCTGACGGCGGTGATGCTGCTCGTCGTAGTGAGTGGGTTCGTCGGCCGGTATCTGCTCGGGTACGTCAACCAGGAGATCAAGGACAAGCTGCTTCTTTTGCAGACCGCCCGGGGCGATCTGGACAGTGCCTGGGGTGCGCTCGAGCGTTCGCCGCGCGAATTGAATCCATTAGCCAAGGTACCTTTTCTGGCAGCGGGCTTCGCTTCGCTGGGTCTCGACCTGCAATCCGGCGGTTCTGCCGGCCAAGTGGTCAGGATTGCCGAGTCCGTCGCGGACACGGAGTACGCGGTCCGTACGCATGAGCTCTTGAAGCGGTGGTGCAGCCGATGGCTGAAGCTGCATCTCGTGCTGTCGATCATCTTTTATATCCTCCTCGTGCTCCACGTCATGGCCGGGTTCTACTTCGGGTTGCGGTGGCTTCGATGAAGACGCTGGCCCTCTGGGTGGCCTTGGCCGTTGCTGTCGTGGTCGCGGGGTCCTTGGCCTTCGTGCATTTCCGGACGAGCACTTCAGCCCTGAAGCAATGGGTCAGTCCCGGCGCGCTCTCTTCCCGGCACGCGTATCTCGCGAACCGATGCGAAGCGTGTCACGAGGCGGGTGCCGGGGTAGCGGTCGCCAATTGCACAGCCTGCCATGCGAGTTCGGAGCGTCTTCTCGGACGTCAGCCGACCGCATTTCATGCCAGCGTCCAGGAATGCGCGACGTGCCATGTGGAGCACGAGCGGGCGCCCATTCGACCATTGAAGATGGATCACCTCGAGTTGGCGAAGGTCGGTGTTCGAACCCTCCTGCGCGCCTCGGGATCAGACCCTGACAGCGCCGCCACGCTTGCCTCGCTCAATCAATGGTTGCGGACCAAGAGCCCTGCCCAGCTCAATGCCGGGTCGGCACGCGAGGCTCTCAATTGCGCGGGATGCCACGACAACCGCGATCCTCATCTGAAGCGATTCGGCAACGATTGCGCGCAGTGTCACACGCTCGAGTCCTGGACGGTGGCTCGCTATCAGCACCCTTCGCCAGAGTCAAAGACGTGCGTGCAATGCCATCACCCGCCGCCAAGCCATTTCATGGGGCACTTTTCGATGGTTTCGCAGAAGTTTGCCGGCAAGCCGAACGCACGCGTGGACCAGTGCTTCGAGTGCCACAACACCACCAGCTGGAACGACATCGTGAACGTTGGCTTCTACAAGCATCATTGACTTCCCTGCATTGTCGCCGGCCCCGGATCACCGCTTGGCTCGGGTTCCAAGCTTCAGTGAAAAAGCGCAATCACCCGCGCGGCTGTGACAGTCCCCTATCTTGGGACCGGCGGCGTCGCGACCGTGAGCCCTGTGCCTCCTTGCACCAACGCGGCAAGCTCAATCTGGAGGTCGTCGGCGACCTCCCTGATCCGCTTTGCCTGCCTCTCGGCCAGAGGAGACAGGGAGCAGGCGATAGCGCGCAGCGCCGCCACGTCGTCTTGCATCGCGTCGGCGGTGTGGCGAGGGGAGGCCCGCTTCATCCGGTCGATCATCGCGTTCACGGCCCGTGCGACGTCACCGATCTCCCGCACCCTCGTCAGTACTTTGATCGGCTCAAAGCTGCCGGTACCCAGGCGAGAAAGTTCAGATGCCATCGTGCGCAGTGGGGTGGCGAGAGCGAGGTCGAAGCAGATCCAAAATACAAAATAAATGGCGCTCCAGATCATCACCAGAAGGGTGAGGTGCTCCGTCAAGAGTGCGCCCAATGGCGAGCCCTCATGCACATGTTCGTTGACCGCATCGAACGCCATCGCGGCCAGGACAGCAGCGGTGGTCCAGAACGTGGATAGTGCCGCAAGCCCACAACGCATCTTCATGTTGGCTCCCTCGGGAGACCATGGCCATGCAACGCCCGGACCGTTGTGACTTGCCGGCTGCGAGCGGCACGAAAAATGAATGAACCAGCATTGTGCCTGCCGCCCGCGGCCGTCATTCGTAAAGGGAGGTCCATATGAAGAAGCTATTCGTCCTGGTTGGGACGCTCGTTCTCCTCCCACGCCTCGCGTCTGCCCAGCACCAGGCGCGCCCGCCTCCGCCCCCACCAGGCGATTCCGAGGACCAGCAGGCAGTCCAATCGAGCGGCGAGGAGCCCCGCGAACAGCCGCCCGAGCCTCCGGCCGCGCCCCCTGCCCGGGCGGGACAATTAGAATCGGACGACGACCAGGCTGGCATCGTGCAGCCAGCCCCAGGCGATCGGAATAGGACCGTTCGGCAGCAGGGTCCGCCGCCCGCGCGGGGTCTCCATGCCGCCGCGCCGCGCGCCCGGACGGGCCAATGGGTCGATACCGATCAATACGGCTGGATCTGGATGCCTTACGGGAGGCAATACGTCGATGAAGGAAGTTACGGCGACGACGCCCCCTATGGGTACGTGTATTCGTACGGGATTGGATGGTCCTGGCTCGCCGCGCCCTGGCTGTGGGGCTGGGGTGCCTACCCGTATTTCGGTGGGCTGGGGCCGTCGCACTTCGGCTGGTACCAGGGCTTGCATCACGGCGGGTATGGCTGGGGGCATTATCGCGGCGGCTATGGCCACGGTGGCAACGATTATCACGGCGGTGAATATTCAGGGGGTCACGGCCATTATGGCGGCGGATATCTTCATGGAGCGGGCGGTTCTCACAACGGCGGCCAGCATAGCTATGGCGGCGGCCACATGGGTGGCGGCGGCCACATGGGTGGTGGCGGCCATCGATAGCCAGCCGCACATCCGGGTAGAGCGTACCGGTGGGGCTTGCGCTGTAGCAGGCGGTGTCCACGTCAGTACGTAGTCTTCCTGATTAACCGCGAAGGAGATTCAACATCGGCCGGAGGGCCGACCGACTCGAGGCATCCTGATTTTTTTGCCCGCCAGGGCCTGAGGACCGAAAAGCGGGCCATATCGCTGAGTGAAGTCAACCGACAACAGAAAGGCGTGAAACCATGCAACCGAAGCTCCTTGCCGCACTGACTCTTGGTCTCGTCGCAGCCCTTCCCCTGGCAGTCCGCGCCGATGACGGCGCCCACGCGGCGCCGATGCCCGACGCACAGCCGGCGAAGATGGATGAAGCCATGACACCTGAATTAAAGAAGGACATGGCTGATATGTATCAAAAGATGGCGGTCTGCATGCGAACCGACAAATCCGTCGAGCAGTGCAGCCAGGACGCAATGAAGAATTGTCCCGTGATGGAGAAGACGGGCCATTGTCCGATCAATGAGGGAATGGGCGCCGCTGGCAAGGGCGCGGGAGGCAAGAAGATGAAGCACGGCAAGCAGGGCATGCAAAAGGGAGGGATGGGAGACATGGGAATGGGAATGGGCAAGATGAAGGACCCTCCGGACGGCAAGTAAAGCTAGCTGCGCGAACGCAGTCATTGCAGCCGGCGCAGCGTTCGCGCGCAATCCGTCCCGCATCGGCTGCTGGCGGCTGGTTCAAGTCGCCAGCAGCGGCGCCGGGAAGACACGTCATATCGAAGCCCCCGGAGTCAGAAAGGAACTGATGACCACGCACTCGAAAGCATTTCTGGTAGGAGGCGGTATCGGCTCGATGGCGGCGGCCGCGTTCATGATCCGCGACGGCCAGATGGCTGGCAAAAACATTTTCATTCTCGAGGCAGCGCCGATCCTGGGCGGCAGCCTGGACGGTGACGGCTCGCCTGAACGCGGATACTCGATGCGCGGTGGCCGCATGCTGACGACCGACAACTACGAGTGTACGTGGGACCTCTTCAAATCGATTCCATCCTTGAGCACGAAAGGCAAGTCGGTCTTTGAAGAGACGGTCGAGTTCAATGAAACGCACAAAGCCGACTCGCTGGCGAGGTTGGTGGATCGGCGCCGCTCCAAAGTGCCGGTGGCATCGATGGGCTTTTCGATGCAGGACCGCCTGGAACTGTTGAAACTCAGCTCGACCGAGGAGGAAGTGCTGGGCGCGAGCCGGATCACCGACTGGCTCTCGCCCTCATTCTTTGAAACCAGCTTCTGGTCGATGTGGGCGACGACGTTCGCCTTCCAGCCGTGGCACAGCGCGATTGAATTCAAGCGCTATCTGCACCGGTTCATGCTCGAGTTTACCCGCATTGAAACGCTGGCTGGTGTCAAGCGCACTATCTTCAATCAATACGATTCGCTGGTGCGTCCGCTGGAGAAGTGGCTCCAATCGCAGGGGGTCCATTTCGACCAGAATTGCACGGTCACCGACATCAATCACCAGTTCGCAGGGGGCAAGTTCGTCGTGACCGGCATCCAGCTCCGGCGACACGGCCAGAGCGAACGCCTCGAGGTCAAAGACGGCGATCTGGTCTTCTTCCAGAACGGGTCCATGACCGACGCTTCCAGCCTGGGTTCCATGACCCGCGCTCCGGCTAAACTGACGAAGATGGACAGCGGCGGCTGGACGCTGTGGGAGAAGCTGGCCGCGGGCCGGCCTGGATTCGGTAATCCGGCGGCCTTCAACGGCTGCATTGCCCAGTCGAGCTGGGAGTCATTCACCGTCACGCTGAGGAATCCCGGATTCTTTGAACAGATGAGCCAATTCAGCGGCAACCAGCCGGGTACCGGAGGCTTGGTGACCTTCAAAGACTCGCACTGGCTGATGTCCATCGTGCTTGCGCATCAACCGCACTTCATCGGGCAGCCGAAGGACGTGCAGGTATTCTGGGGCTACGCTCTCTTCCCCGATCGGGTGGGCGACTTCGTCGCCAAGCCCATGTCCGATTGCAACGGCGAGGAGATCCTGCGCGAACTCTGCGGCCACCTCCGCTTTGATCCGGAGGTCGTCGAGGCGGCAAACTGTATTCCATGCTGGATGCCCTACATCACCAGCATGTTCATGCCGCGCCTGCGGAGCGACCGGCCTCTTCCCGTACCGCTGGAATCAAAGAATTTCGCTTTCATCAGCCAGTTCGTCGAGATTGAGGACGACGTCGTCTTCACCGTTGAATACTCGGTGCGGGCAGCTCAGATGGCCGTCTATCAGCTGCTGGGCGTCGACCGCCAGGTGCCACCGATCCTCCGTCACGACCAGTCAATACGCGTTCGGCTGGAAGCATTGCTGAAAGCGTTTCATTGAGCGGGCAGGGAAGCCGCCGTTGGCCCGCATCTCTTCCTCGGGAGTAAGACCCGCAAGGATGGTCCTCGCGGCACCATTGAATGGATCAACTGACAAGGATACTCATATGCGCGTTTTGAATCGTCATTCGACAACCGACCTGGCGAAGTACGCAGCCTGTGCGGCCATCGGGCTCCTGCCGTTCGCGGCCGGAGCGCAGACGCAGAAGGCATCCTCTGCCCGGCCTGCTTTCACGCTGGCTATGGAGGACGACGGCGATGAGATGGCAATGCCGCCCGCCGATACCAAGCCGATGGGCCAGAAGGCAGCTCCTCCCATGGGGTGCTGCGGCATGACCATGGGCAAGCCGATGGGTCCCGGCATGGCGGGCGACAAGATGGGCGGAATGCCCGGCGGCGCCGGAGGGATGAAGGCGGGTCCTGCTGCCGGTGCGCAGGCCGCGGAGGCACCGCACCTCTTGCACGTGGGCTCTAAAGACTTCTTCCTCGACCAGGCCCGTCGCATCAACCTGACTCCGGAGCAGAAAGCGGCCCTCGGCAAGATCAAGACAGACGCCGCCAACGCAAAGAAGAGCTCGCAGAGGGCGATCGAAGGCGCCCAGCAGGAACTCTGGCAGCTCACCAGCGCCGACACCTCCGACGCCGCCATGATCGACAGCAAGGTCCAGGAGATTGCAAAGCTCACCGCCGATCAGCAGATGGCGGCAATCCACTCGGTTGCAGAAGCGGCCGCGGTCCTGGACGACCAGCAGAAGGTCGCGGTAACCAAGCCGGGTGCCGCCGGAAACATGTCGAAGATGCCCAAGTCGAGTGCGATGAAGAAGTCAATGTAAAGCCGGATACCCTGTGTCCTGGAAGGATGACCGAGCCGTGTCCAACCGACGCGCAACGATTGCAGGACTGATGTGCGCCGCGGTTTCAGCGGTCTCTCTCGGACTCATGGGCGCGGCCGTCGCCGCCCCCGGAGCGTCCCGGGGGCCGGCAGACCCCTCCGGCAGCAAGCCTATCGAGCTGTCGATCGACTCGCAGCCGATTCAGCTGGTCAATGGCGGACCGGTGGGGAATGCGATCGCGGTGAACGGCTCGGTGCCGGGCCCGGTGCTCCGGTTGCGGGAGGGCGAGGAGGCCGTCATCCGGGTGACCAATCACCTGGATGAGGTCACCTCCATCCATTGGCACGGGCTGATCGTTCCGCCCGCAATGGACGGCGTTCCGGGAGTCAGCTTCGCCGGGATCCAGCCGAAGTCCGTCTTTACCTACCATTTCCCCGTACGGCAGAGTGGAACGTATTGGGCGCACAGCCATTCGGGCGGCCAGGAGCTGCTCGGATTGTACTTTCCAGTCATTGTCGAACCGGCTGCGCCCGAGCCCTTTCACTACGACCGCGATTACGTGGTGATGCTCTCCGAGTACAGCTTTGAGTCGCCGGAGCGGATCATTTCCAGGCTGAAGAAGCAATCCGGCTATTACAACTACCAGCGCCGCACCACCGGCGATCTGGTCCGCGACGCCGGCCGCGACGGGCTCCTCGAGACTCTCAAGGAGCGCTGGACGTGGTCGAAGATGCGGATGGATCCGACGGATCTTGCGGACGTGACCGGGGCGACTTACACGTATTTGATGAATGGCCGGCCGCCGGACACGGGCTGGACCGGGCTGTTCCGCCCCGGCGAGCGGGTGCGCCTTCGCTTCATCGATGCCGGCGCGATGACGCTTTTCGACGTTCGCATCCCCGGTTTGAAAATGACGGTGGTGCAGGCGGACGGGCAGAACGTGAAGCCCGTCGATATCGAAGAATTCAGGATAGGCCCGGGCGAGACTTACGACGTCATCGTGGAGCCGGAAGATCGCGCCTATGCGGTCTTTGCCGAAACTCTCGACCGCAGCGGATACACCCGGGGAACACTGGCGCCGCGTGAAGGGATGGTGGCGCAGCTGCCTCCGCGCCGGCCACGCGTGGCGCGAACCATGGCCGATATGGGCATGGAAATGTCGGGAATGAAAGGGATGCAGGACGGGGGCGCAAACGAGAGGGGCGCCACGATGGAGATGGGCGCCAAGGGGAAAGCCGCCGATGCCATGCCGGGAATGCTCGGCCCCGCGCTTCCTGGCGCGCCTCCAGTGAAACACGGACCCGATACCCACGGGCCGGGAAACTCGTCGGTGGCGATGATGTCGCGGAGCCGCCTGGATGAGCCGGGCGCCGGGCTCGAGAAGGCCGGGCATAAGGTGCTCGTCTATGCCGACCTGGAGAGCCTGAATCCGCAGCCCGATCAGCGTGAGCCCGGTCGGGAGGTCGAGCTGCATATCACGGGTAACATGGATCGTTACATGTGGTCGTTCGACGGCAAGAAGTATTCGGAGGCGCGAACGCCCATCCCGTTCCGCCTGGGCGAACGCCTGCGATTGATCTTCGTCAATGACACCATGATGGAGCACCCCATTCACCTGCACGGAATGTGGATGGAGTTGGAGAACGGCAAAGGACCGAGAAGCCCCCGCAAGCACACCGTGGTCGTCAAGCCTGGCGAGCGCTTGTCGGTTGCTATCACCGCGGACGCAGCCGGCCGCTGGGCCATGCACTGCCATCTCTTGCTGCATATGGAAATGGGCATGTTCCGGGTGGTCGAGGTGTCGGCCGCAAAAGGGGTCAAGCCATGACCGGCCGATGGCCATGCTGGCCAGCCCTTCTGGTCGCAGGCCTTGTGGCAGCGCCACGGCTGGCCCAGGGCCAGGGAGCGCCTGCAGCCGCGACGAACGCGGAGACGGCCGGGTGGCCGGAGCCGATCGACGACAGCGCTTTCAATTCCCTGGTCCTCATCGACGTGCTCGAGTTTCAGCGGCTCCGCAATCTGAATGCGCTTCGCTGGGATGTAACGGCGTGGGCGGGTGGAGACCTCCAGCGGATCTGGCTGAAGACCTCCGGCGAGTTGAACTTCTCGTCGCCGCTTGGCGGTGAAGCGGACCTCCAGCTTCTGTATGGGCGATTGATCTCGCCGTTTTTCGATCTGCAGGCAGGCGCGCGGATCGAGCAGCACAACGAGCGCAACGGCACGCCGCGGAGGGTCTTCCTGGCCCTGGGCCTGCAAGGGATCGCACCCGGCGGTTTCGACGTCGAGCCCATGCTTTTCTTCAGCAACAAGCTCAAGGTCTCCGGGCGATTCAATGCATTCATCGACCTGTTCCAGACGCAGCGGCTGGTGTTGCAGCCGCGCCTCGAGACGGAGTTCAACCTGCAGCGGGACGATGAGTTCGGGGTGGACCCGGGGATCAACAGCCTGGAGGGAGGCGTGCGCCTGCGTTACGAGGTCAAGCGCGAGTTCGCTCCCTATCTGGGCGCAGGATATCGGGTCAGCCTGGGCGCTACTCGCGATCGCGTCGTGCGTGAAGGCGGAAATCCCAGCACGTTTATTCTCGCCGCGGGCGTGCGAACCTGGTTTTAGGTGCGGCCTGTCGCTTGAGCGCCTGGACGATCCCGCGGCTCCCGAGAAGAGGGTGACGAAGGTACGTTTCATCGAGGGTCCGCATGAGCGCCAATTCTTTCGGTGAAACTGGCTGCGGCTCGAGTCTGCATCGGCGCGCCCTCAGACCTCGAGACGGTCTTTGTGCGTGGAGAACCAGCGGTAGAGCACCGGCAAGAGGAAGACCGAGAGAACGACGCGCGAAGTGAGCCCGCCCACGACCACCTGGGCAAAGGGCCGTTGGCTGTCGCTGCCGATCGCGTGGGAGAAGGCTGCCGGCAGAAGGCCGAGGCAGGCGACCACGGCGGTGATGATGATAGGTCGCAGCCGGACGATGGCGCTTTGTCGGGTCGCCTCGTCAATGGCCATGCCCTCCTTGCGCAGCTTATTGGCGTGACTGATGAAGATGATCCCGGTCTGCATGGAAACCCCGTACAGCGCGAGAAAGCCGAGGCCCGAACTCACCGACAGGTTGGTCCTGAAGGCCCAGAGCGCCAGGAGCGCGCCGGGGGTCTCGTTGAGGATCGCGCTGACGGCGATCATCAGCGGATACTTCGCGTTGCCGTAGAGTGCAAAGAGGATGAAGAACATCAGGATCAGGGTCAGCGGGATGATCACCAGCATTTCAGTGCGGGCATTGAGAAAGTCGCTGTATTCGCCGCCCCACTGCACTTCGTAGCCGGTGGGCAGCTTGACCTCCCGCTCGACCTTGGCGCGCGCCTCCGCCACCGTCGAGCCCAAATCTCGTCCCAGCACCGAATACTGCACGCCGATATAGCGCGCGCTCCCTTCACGATAGATGAACGAGGCGCCCTGGCCCACCTTCAATGTCGCCAGGCTCGCAAGCGGAATGTGCTGTCCGCCGGGGGTGGGAACGAGGAGCCGGCCGATCGCATCGGGACTGTCGCGGTACGACTGGTTCATTCGCACGATCAGATCGAAAGTGCGCTCGCCCTCGAGAACTTGCGTCGCCGAGACGCCGGCGACGGCCGCCGAAATCAGGTTGTTGACCGTGGCGACGTTCAGGCCATAGCGCGCCAGCTTCTTCCGATCGATCTCGACATCGAGGCTTGGCTGGCCCAGCTCGCGAACGATGGTGAGATTGTCGATCCCGCGCACTGGCGCGATGCTGCGGCGGATCTGCTCCGCAAAACCCTCGAGCTTGTGCAGGTCGGGGCCGAACACCTTGACCGCGAGCGAGCTCTTCAAACCGGTCGCAGCCTCATCCACCGCGTCCTGGGCGGGCTGGGAATAGTTGAAGATGATGCCAGGAAACTTCTTCAATCTGGTATCGATTTCAGCGATCAACTCCTCCTTGTCCTGCCCTTTGGGCCACTCACCATATGGTTTGAGCCCGACGTAGAACTCGCAGTTGTAAAAGCCGGTTTTATCGGTGCCGTCGTCGGGTCGGCCCAGCTCGGAGGCCACCGTGGTCACCTCGGGAAAGCTGCGCAGGATCTCGCTGACCTGCGGAGCCATCTTCTCTGCTGCGTCGAGGCTGATGGTGTACGGCATGGTCGCGCGGACCCAGAGTGCGCCTTCGTCGAGCCTGGGCATGAACTCCGCGCCGATGCCGAAGAGCGCGAGCAGGCTGAGCAGGAAGAGCGCGACTGAGGCCAGGACGGTGGCGCGGGGCCAAGCCAGGCAACGATCGAGAATGCGCGTGTACCAGGCGGTGAAGCGACGGAAAATCGGCCCCTCTTCGTCGCGCACGTTCTTGAGGAAGATGGCGCACAACACGGGCAAGAGCGTCAGCGTGAACAAAAGCGTGCCGAGCAGCGCAAACACCACCGTATCGGCCATCGGCGAGAACAGCCGCGCCGACGGACCGCTGAGCGCATAGATCGGGAGGTACCCGGCGATGATGACCGCGGTCGAATAGAAGATCGGCCGGCCCACGTCCCTGGCCGCGGCGAGCAGCACTTCGCCGAAGTTGACCTCCTCCTTTGCTGCTCGACGGACGCCCAGCTCCCGGAAGATGTTCTCCACCATGATGACGGCAGCATCGACGAGGATGCCAAAGTCGACTGCGCCGAGCGACAGCAGATTGACCGGAACGTGCCGCGCTTTGAGCAGGAGAAACGCGGTGGCGAGCGCGAGCGGAATGGTAGCGGCGACGATCAGCCCGGCGCGCAAGCTGCGCAGAAACAAGATGAGAATAAGCGTCACCATCAATACGCCAAGCAATAGATTGTGCTCGACGGTGGTGGTGGTGAGACCGATCAAACTGCTGCGATCGTAATAGGGATGAATCTGGACGTCTTTGGGGAGGACGTGCTCATTCAAATACGTCGTCATCGCCTGGACGCGCGTGAGCACGGTCTGCGCGGGATCGCCGGTGCGAAGGAAGATCACGCCTTCCACTGCATCGTTGTCCTTCATATAGCCAAACTTGCCCAGCCGGGGAGCATGACCGATGGCAATCTCGGCAAGGTTCTTCACGCGGATGGGGACGCCCTTGTGGGTCGCCACCACCACCTCGCCGATGTCCGTGGTGTTGGTCAGCCGGCCGAGCCCGCGCACGTAATAGAACTGGCCCCCCAGTTGATAGAAACCGCCGCCAGCGTTCAGGTTGTCCTTGCCGAGCGCGTCGACCACGTCCTGGACCGCGACCTTGTACGTGTTGAGCAGCGCGGGATCGAGGATCACCTGGTACTGACGCGTGGCCCCGCCGAAACCGGAATCGTCGGCGACGCCGGGAATCGCCTTGTAGCGGCGGAACAGGAGCCAATCTTGAATGACTTTCAATTCCTCTGGCGAGCGGTCCGGGCTCTGCAGCACGTAGCGATAGATGAGACCCGAGGGCGAGAAGAACGGCGCCATGGAGGGCGTCACGCCCGTGGGCAACGCCGCATCGCCGATGCGCTGGAAGATTTGATCGCGCGCGAAGTAACCGTCGGTGTTGTCCTCGAATGTCATCGAGAGATCGGAGAGGCCGTACAGCGAAATCGAGCGCAGGATCTTCAGCTTCGGTGCGCCATTGAAGGCCGTTTCCAGGGGAATGGAGATCAATCGCTCCACCTCCTCGCTGGCGTGTCCCGGCCACTGCGTAATCACTTCGACGTGGGGCGGGGAGAGATCGGGATAGGCGTCGACCGGAAGCTGCGAAAACGCCCAGATGCCTCCGCCCAGGGTGGCGAGCGCGAGCGCCAGCACCACGAAGCGCTGGTTGAGCGCGTTGGCGATCAGTCGGTAAACCATCTATCGCTCTAGACCGTCGGCGAACTGAACAAAGAGCGCGCCGTCGCCGACCACCTTGTCGCCCTCGGCAAGGCCACTGCGCACGATGAAAGAGTTGCCGACCTGGTTGCCAAGCTCGATGTGGCGGCGGGCATACTCGGCCGGTTTGGCCTGCAGATAGACGAAAGGAAGATTATCGGAATCGCGGAGCACGGAGAAGGCGGGGACCAGCATTTCTCGCTCGGTGTGCACCGGGGAAATCGCCAGGTCGACATACATACCGCTCTTCAACACGCCACCGGGATTCGAGGCGGCGATGCGCACCGGGATGGTCAGCGAATCGGGATCGAGCGAGGCACCGACGTAGCTGACGCGCGCCGCGATCGGTGCGTCCAGCACCGAACTGCGGATCTCGGCCGGATCTCCCACCGCCACGCGCCGGAGGTCGTCCTGGTAGAGTTGACCCACCACCCAGACCTGCGAAGGATCGCTGATGGTAAAGGCTGAAGTGCTGCCGGCCTGGACCGAGCCACCCACCGAAATCCGGCGGGCGACAATCACGCCGCTGATCGGGGAGCGCAACACCGCGTCCCCGGCGCCGGTGCCGGTGACCCGCACGCGCGTCAGGTCGGTCGCGACCGAGGCCTTGGCCGAGGCCACCGCGAGCTCAGCCGTCTGCAGCTCCTCGAGAGAGATCGCCTTGTGCTGGTAGAGATCGCGATCGCGCGCTTGCACCAGCAGCGTATTTGCCAGCGCGGCCCGGTCGCGCACCAGATTCGCCTGGGCGTCCGCGGAGCTCGGGCTCGCAATCGCCATCAGCGGCTGGCCCACTTTGACAAAATCGCCTTCGCGGGCAAGCAGCTTGACCACCTTGCCATCGACGAGCGAGACGACGTCGGTCGTGCGCAGCTCATTGAAGGCAACCTGGGCCGGAAGAAACAGCGGTTGCGCGACCTGGCTTTGCGCAACTGTCGTCAACTTGAGCTGCGCGTTCTGCTCAGGCGGAACCCGGAACAGCGTTGCAGGCTGCGAGGGCACTGGCGGCGGCTCACTGTGATTGCAGGCCAGAGCCAGCGCGGCGGCGGCTGTCAAAACGAGTTGCCTCATTCGATCTCCTCTCCGCCAACGAAGCGAAGGCTGTAACTCGCGAGCGCGTTTCGGGCGAGCGCGGAGCGGTACGCGGTCGCCACCTGGCGAAAGCTGATCTCGGCGCCGACGAAGTCGAGCAGCGAACCTCGCCCGGCCTCGTAGAGGCGGCGGCTGATCTCGAGCGACTCTCTCGCGCCCTCGATACCCTGACCGTAAGCCGCGGCCTGCGCGCTGCTCGCGTTCCACTCGGCGACTGCCTTGATTGCCGAATCGCGCAGCTGGTTGCGCAGCGCCTCGCGGGCGATGCCCGCCTTTGCCAGCGCCGCCTCTGCCTGCTGGATATTGCCGTTGTTGCGGTCGAAGATCGGGATCGGGATCGAGAGCGAGAAATCATACGAGTCGGGTTGCCCCCCGCTGTGGTTGTAGTCGACGAGGATGCCGATGTCGGGGATCGGCTGGCGTCGCGCCTGCGACAGCGCGTGCCTGGCACTTTCCTCTTGCGAGGCGAGCGCGAGATAGTCATTGCGCTTTTGCAACGCCGCCTTGAAAAGCGACTCCGGCGTCACTGCCGGCGGCTTGGGCGTGCCCTCGAGCGACCCGGCGACGGCGAAATCCTCGGCCAGCGCGCCCTCACCAGCCAGCTGCGCCAGATCGGCGCGGCCGCCGACGACGTTCTGCTGCGCCTGGCGAACCGCATCGTCGGTAGCAAGCGCCTGGACCCGCAGCTTGAGCACATCGCCGTAGGCAATCTTGCCGTCCTTGTAGCGAAGCTCATTGAGGTTCAGCGTCTTGCCAAAGGCCTCCTGGTCGCTCCGAGCGAACGAGAGCAACGCCTGCGCGAGCAACAGATTCACGAATCCGGTCGCGATATTCAGCTGGAGTTGCTGGCGGACGGCAGCGCTGGTGGCCTTGCTGGCAGAGAGGGTGGCGTCCGCAGCGGCCATTCCAGCGGCGCGCTTGCCGCCGATGGGCAGCGTCCAGGTCAGGCCGAACTGGCTGGGCACCGGCCCCTGGAGCGGACTGATCCCTCTCGTCAATGTGCCAACGAACAGGCCCGGGTTCGGGAGCACCCCCGCCTGGACCAGCGCGCCCCTCGCCGACACGACATCTTGCCCGGAGGAACGCAAGTCAGTGTTGTGTGCGAGAGCCAGCGCAACCATCTGCGGAAGCGTGACCGTTTGCGCAGGGGCCGCTATGGGCCCTGGGACGTCGGTGGCCCACACCGGCGAGGGCGACAAGCCGAGGACCACTGCGCCAAACAGCGGCGGCAGGCACCACCAGCGCCGCGCCAGCTTTATGTCGGATGCAACCGCCCGGCGGGGACGGCAGATCTGCGGTGGAAACAAAGAAATCCTCGCGAAAGGCAGCGGGCTGAAGAAGCGCTTGGACTGCCGGTCTGGCGGCCTATTCAAACCGGTCCCACATCCTTGTTCTCGCGGAGATACCTCGTCTCCGAGCGGTCACAGGGGAACGACGCCGGTCACGGCGCGGAGACAGTCCCATGACCTGGAGGCGCAGCAAGTGCGCTCGCGTGCGCGCAAGAAACGCGGCCCTAGAGAGCATCGGGCGCAGATCCACATGACGCCAACTGGCCGTCGGTAAGGCACAGCCGTTGCAGGGACCGCCTGTCGTGCCCCTTCAAGGAGCGAAGAAATGAAACGACGCGCGGCAGCGGGTGTGGCAGGATTTCTGGCGGTGGTCTACGGCGCAAGCGCGGCCCGCGCGCAGTGCGGGGGCGCGGCGTCCCACGGCGAGCACGGCGACTCCGCGGTGGTCGAGGGGCACCAGGATGGGCCGGCTTATCGCAGCCCGGGACTCGCGGCCGGCCTTTCGCTGACGCCGCTCCCGGTGGATTTCGGAAATCTGTATGCTGGAAACATCGGCTGGGGCATCGCCTATACGTCGCTCGAACTCGGTCTCATGACGCCAATGATGTTGATCGCTGTAAATCGCGGGATGATGGGAAACTACGGAGCGGGAAGTTACGGGACCTCCAATTCGTGGACATCCTCCGACCGGAACTGGATGATTGGACTGGTTTCCGGCTACGTGGTCGTAAAGCTCGTCTCCGGGCTGCACGCGGCCCACGCGGCCGAGGCCTTCAATCATGACCAGCAATCCCGTTTCTCCGCCGCTCTCGTCCCGTCGGCCGGCGGCGGGATGGCGCTTGCCGGGGTCCAGTTCTAGCAGCTCGACTCGCGTGGCTCGCTGATGCGGCCCTGCCTCTATTGATTTGAGAGCGCTCGCACAAATCGCTTTCGAGTGCCTGATGCTCGAGCCAGGGCTCAAAAGCAAATCCGTACATTTAGAAACATTTTGTCGTCTGTCCGCACTCGCACCCTGTTGATCAACGTCAAACGGGCCACTTACGGTGCGGCCGTCTGCGTTCGCCGCATCTCGCGGCATCGCGACGACAAAGGCGCGATGACGCGTTTCAAGCTGGCAGCGGTTGTGTTCTGCTCGGTGTTGGTTGTTGGCGTCGCAGCAATGGCCAATCATTCCTGGGGCGGCTATCACTGGGCGCGCCGGAGCAATCCATTTACGCTGAAACTCGGC
Organism: Deltaproteobacteria bacterium; assembly: GCA_025358085.1. GTDB lineage: Bacteria > Myxococcota > Myxococcia > Myxococcales > 40CM-4-68-19 > JANYKT01. Next base: position 24,987 of record JANYKT010000033.1, read on the forward strand.
AACAACCTGACCTCCGGCTGGCAAACTTACCTGGGCACCGCCTCGAGCGACTGGAGCAGGTCGTCGGTGCTCCATACCAGCATCGTCGGAGGCGGCGTGTCGCGCAGCAGCTGCCCTGCCGTCAATGGCATGGTCGAAGTTTGTAACTATACCTATGGAGGCACCGGCTGGCTGGGCATCGCCAGCATCAATATCACCAGCGGGTCGCACATCACCTCAGGAACAGTGAAGCTGAACGACAGCTACTTCAATCAGTCGCAATACAACTCGGCGGCGTGGCGTCAGATGGTCACCTGCCAGGAAATCGGCCACACCTTCGGGCTCGATCACCAGGATACGAACTTCACCAATCTCAATCTGGGTACCTGCATGGATTATACAAACGACCCCAGCGGCACCAAGGGCACCAATGGCAGTCTCGCGAATACGCATCCGAACGCGCACGATTACAACGAGCTGGTGACGATCTACTCGCACGCGGATTCGACCACCACGGTCGGCGCGCCGACGCCTCTCCTGGTCGCCGCGCGCGCCGAAGGGGACGACGAGTTGCCGGCCGCGGTGGTCGCGGGTCGCGTGCCCACGTTCATCGAGGATCTGGACAATGGCGAGCAGCGCCTGACCCACATCTTCTGGGTTCCGACGGGAAACTAGCACTACTGTGTTAGGCGTTGGGGTGGGTCGGGGGAGCGAGCCTCGCGGCCCGAGAAGACCTGCGGTAGAATGGTCACAAGCGCTATGGATCGGATTCCCGTCACCTCGTCAAGCCTCTCGTCGGCCGGATACTCAGC
>JANYKT010000087.1 GCA_025358085.1 Deltaproteobacteria bacterium
CCCCGGCGCGCCTCGCGCTGGACGAATTGATTCGGTATTGGGAGGCGCGTTGGACCGTTCAATGATCGGCGCAGCGACAGCATTGCTCGTCGCTGCCTCAGCGCAAGCCGCGGCGCATTCCCCGAAGTCCATTGTGGAGCCTGGACTCATCAAGCAACTGGACATGACGCCGCCACCAGCACCAGACCTGACCGCGGTCTGGCGGCGGACACGCGCGCTGCAAGAGGCGATTGAGCGCAATCGCACGCATGCGCCCGTGGCTGCGCAGTCCCTTTCCGTGCTGGATGCTCTTCAATCAAAGTTGCGCGTGCTCCGTGGACTCGACCGCTTCAGATTGCACTCCGCGGATAGCGCTCTGCAACCCGAGCTGGAGCGATTGAAAGTCGGCCTGTATGATGCAGCGCTCGAAGCTCGTGCGCAGCCGGACGGCGTGGAACACGCGCTGCGTGGCCCTCAGCGCGACGAGCTGCTGCGCCGTCTTCAGGCAACGAGAAAGGCTCTCGATGACCGTGCCGTACAGCTCAATCAGCTGGCAAGTCGAGTCGCGGAAGGTCTTGCCCGGGGGCCCGTGAGCCGCTATCCGGCGCAGCTTGTCTTCCGCGATCCGGGCACGCGCCTCGACGAGCTGCGCACGCTGGTGCGCGGCTGGGAGCAGGACTCGCCTATTCTCAGCAGCGAATTGAACTATGTGCGCGGCGCGCTGCAGTCGAAGCCCTTGCCGACAGGGACCAGCGTTCCAGCTTATCTGTCTGGAAGCACGGGCTCCTCGCTGACGCTGGACGACAGCACTCACGGCCGTGAGGTCGAGTTGTCCGCGGACGTGGTGGCAAAAGCGCAAGCGCTGGGCACCGCCAAAGCTGCGTCCGATTTCGTCAAGAACGAGCTGCGTCTCGATTGGTATTGCGGGACTTTGAAAGGCTGCACCGAGACGCTGCGCTCGGGCCGCGGGAACGACGCAGATCTGGCGGCGCTTTTGGTGGCGCTGCTGCGGGCGCAGGGCTCCCCGGCTCGCTACGTCCGCGGCACCATCGAGCTTCCGCTGCCGAAGCTCGCCGATTTGATGGGTCTGGGCGCCTTCGAAAAGGAAACGCTGCCTGCCGCGACTCGCGATCTCGCGCTCCAGGCATTAAGCACGGCGGGCATTCCTTTTGAGCCGGTTGTGTCGGGAGGGCAGGTTGCTTCAGTGCGGCTCCTGCATGTCTGGATGAAGACCTATATCCCTTATGCGGACTATCGCGGCCTCGGCTCCAGTGCGGAAGGCAAGCAGTGGATTCCAATCGATCCTGCGATCCCCGGCACGGCCAAGTATCTCGCTTCAATTCCGGCGCTCGACGCGCTTTCGGAGATGAACTCGACAGCAGCGCAGCTCACCGATGCGTACCTCGGGGCCAAGCGCGCCGCGGGGCGACCGCAGGATCTGTCTCGACCTGCGGCTGCTGCTGGCGGTGCACCAGTACAAATGAGCATCGATCGGGCTTCCTCAGCAGTAAGGCCGCATATCTCCGCCAGCGTCTGAGATGGCGAGCGCTATTCGATCGACGTGCATTGCACTCAAGCGTTCTCCCCGCTAGTTTATCGCCCCCATGATCCTCCTCGCGCTGCTGGCCGTCCTTCCCCCGATCGCGCTGCCCTCGCAGACCCGGACGTTGTCCAACGGGCTGGTCGTCATTGTCTCGCCGGATCACAGCACTCCCGGCGTCGTCGTGGACGTGCGCTATCACGTCGGCAGCAAGGACGAGGAGGCGGGCCGCACCGGGTTCGCGCACCTCTTCGAGCATCTGATGTTCATGGGCGCGCGCCATGTGCCCTATCCGAAGTTCGATACTCTGATGGAAGCGTCGGGCGGCACCAACAACGCATTTACCAACAATGACGTCACCAACTATTTTGAGGCAGGGCCGGCGAACCTGCTCGAGACTTTCCTCTGGATGGAGGGCGATCGCCTCGCCACGCTCGGCCAGGAAATGACCCAGGCCAAGCTCGAAACGCAGCGCAAAGTCGTATTGAATGAGCGCCGGCAGAGCTATGAGAACCGGCCTTATGGCCTGGCGCACCTGGCGCTCGAGGAGCATCTGTTTCCAGAAGGGAGCCCCTATCATTGGCCGGTGATTGGCTCGGCCAAAGATCTGGAGTCAGCGCAGCTCGGCGACGTCACCGGGTTCTTTGCGCGCTGGTATGTGCCGCGCAATGCCATCCTGGCCATCGTCGGCGACGTCGAGCCGGAGGCCGCCTTCGCAGCGGCGGAAAAGCGGCTCGGCTGGATACCGAGTCCCGCGGTCCCGCCACGCAAACCGGGCGCGCCCGCGCCACTGTTGAAGGAAGAGCGTTTGCAGCTGACCGATCAAGTCGAGTTGCCGCGGGTCTTGCTCGGCTGGCAGAGCCCCGCGGCGACCACCCAGGGCGACGCCGACTGCGACCTGCTCGCTACCATCCTCGGGCGTGGCAAGGCCTCGCGGCTGTATGAGCGGCTGATTCACCGCGAACAGATAGCGGCTGAGGTCGGGGCGGGACAGGAGAGCCGCGAGCTGCAGAGCGAGTTCCTGATCGACCTGCTGGCGCGGCCCGGCCACACCAATGCCGAAGTGCTGGCGGCTGCCGACGACGAGTTCAAAAGTCTGGCGGACAAAGGTCCCACGCAGGCCGAGGTCGACTCGGCGCGCACGCGCATCTACAGCGACGCGGCGCACGGACTCGAAGGGTTGGTAGCGAGAGCGAATCGATTGACTTCCTATCAGCTCGAGTATGGCAATGCGGACGGGCTGACTCGTGATCTCGGTCGATATGAGAAGGCCAGCGTGGATTCCGTGCGCGAGGCTGCGAAGAGCTTGCTTGCGACCCGGCGCGTGATCGTTGAAGTGACTTCGGCGGCAAGCAAGGAGGCGCGGCAATGAAGCGGCTCCTGATCCTGATGACGTTGCTCTCTGCCTGCCATCACGCGGCGCGCGTGTCGAAAGCCGGCGGGCCGCCCGCCAGTCCATCGCCAGCAGGGGATCCGCTGCCGACCGCTGCTGCGGCGGAGGAGCGCGCGCTGGGGCAGCAGCCCGCAATACCGCCGCTCGCGCCCTTCGACGCTCCCGCGCCGCGCATCGAACGGTTGAGCAATGGCCTCGCCGTCTATCTCGTCGAGCGCAAGGGCGATGGTATCGAGTCGATTCACTTTGCCGTGCGCGGCGGAGCTTCGGCCGACCCGGCCGCACGCCCGGGCCTCGCGTCGCTGACCGCGGCATTGATGGAGACCGGGGCTGGAGGCCGCAACCAGGTGGAGCTTGCCACGGCTGCGGACACCATCGGGGCCTCGCTGTCGGTGGCCGCGACCCAGGACGCGCTGATCGTGAGTGTCTCGGCCATGACGACCAGTCTCGCGCCGATGGTGGGGCTTTTGGCCGACGTCTCATTACACGCGACGCTGGATAAGGCCGAATGGGCTCGCGTGCAGCAGCAGCGCGAGGCGGCTTTGATTGACCAGCGCTCCGAGCCCGAAGTGGCGGTGGTCCGGGCCTTCCGCTCGGCTGCTTATGGAACGAATGCGCTCGCGCGCCCAATCGAAGGCACGCTCGCCTCGGTGAAGGCGACGCCGCTCGCGGAAGTAAAGCGCTTCTATGCTTCCTTCTCGCCCGGTGAATCGGCGCTGATTGCGGTAGGCGGCGCTCCGGCCGACGAGGTGCTGGGCGCGCTCGATCAGGCGTTCTCGACCTGGCAGCCGAAGCCGGTCAGAGTCCCGCGGCCGCCGCAGGGGGCGATTCCCGCGGAGCGGCCTCGATTGGTGCTGGTGGACTTTCCCGGAAAGCCGCAATCAGTCGTTATCGTCGGACAGCCGGCGGTCCCGCGCTCTTCCCCGGACCGGATTGCCCTGGAAGCTTTCAACGTCGTTCTGGGCGGGTCGTTTACCAGCCGCCTGGAGCAAAATCTGCGCGAGCTGCACGGCTATACTTATGGTGCCGGCAGTCGCTTTGCGTTCGGACGCGGGCCAGGCCCCTGGGCCGCACGCTCTTCGGTGAAGACCGATGTCACGGGCGCCGCGCTTTCCGAGCTGTTGAAAGAGATCCGTGCCGCGGTCGCCGAGCCAGTCGCGCCGGCCGAGCTGGACAAGGCGCGGGCGTTGCTTGCGTATGAATTGGTCGAGACGCTTTCGCACGCCGACGCGCTGGCCCGCGAAGTCACCGACATGTTCCTCGACGGCGTTCCGCCGGACGAGCTGCGGACGCGGGTTCCCCGGCTGCAGGCGCTGACGCCCGCGTTGGTGCAAGCGGCGGCGGCCCGCGTACTCGACCCTGCTCATATGATCATCGTAATCGCGGGCGATCGAACGGCGGTCGCTCCGCAGCTCGCGCCGCTGCAGCTGCCCGCGCCGCAGCTGCGCGACGCCACCGGAGCCCTCCGCTGAGGGCGGTGCCGCGGCAAGCTTTCAAGGCCGGGGCTGGAATCGCGATGAAAAGATAGATCGCGGAGTCGCGGCGTGCGTCGAAAGAGTGCATGAAAATGATCGCGCTCTTGCTCTTCGCCGCGTGCGCGCGGCTTCCGCCCCCCGGCTCGGCCCATTCCAGCGAAGAGCCGGTGCCCGCCGAGGCCGGGCGCCTCCTGGAGCGCCACGCCGAAGCGGAGCTGCACCGCGCCGATCCGGCAGAGGGCCCAACAGCCCCCTCGGCTGGGTCTTCGTTGGAGTGGCCCGCGCGGTTGGCTGGCTCTTCGTCTGGGAGTAGGGCGCGTGCTGGCGGGCCGGTTCCGGCTACGGCCCGAACAAGCCAAAGTCGGTGCCGATAGAAGTAGCGGGATACCCCTGCCGCAGCTGCGGGCTGTCGATGCTATCGGACGCATTGTTCGCCACCACGTTGCCCGAATAGAACTGGCCAGTCCGCATGAACGTTCCGGGCACGCGGAACGAGGCACCGGTATAGACCCAGGCGGTCAGGCTGATCACGTCGTTGGCTTGCGGATTGCCTTGTAAGTTCAATCCCACCGTATAGCGCGTGACGATACCAAACGCGGGTGGCGACCAGCTGATGATGGGCGCGCGTCCCGTCGAATGCGTGGTGAATGCATCGGTGTCATTGATTCTGGGCGACTGCGGCGGACCGAGCGTGGGAACCCAGCTGGTGCCGACCGAACTCATCGGGATGGAAAAAAAGTAGAGCTCCGACACGGTGACCGGTCCCGGTGCGCCTGGCGCCGTGAGGATGACGTCATAGCTATAATAACCTGACGCGAACTCGGGCCAAAGCGAACCAAGAAATTGACCGTAGTGCAGGGTGCCGAAATCGACGTCGGTGTTGGCGGCGCCCGGGATGAAGAAGGAGCCGAGCGGCGTCGCGCTCAAGCTCGCGTCGGGATAGTTCAGCGAGAAGGGAGTGGCGAAGACGGCCACGGCGGGGGGGCTGCTTGCGCCGGACGGCGTGGCTGCTGGATTGATGGCCGGCGCGAGGGCCGCAAATTGGCTGGCACGGAAGTCGCCGGGGAAATTGCCGGTCTGGGGAGCCAGCTTCAAAGTGGCGCTGAGATTGCCCGGGCCGCCGTTTGGGATGGTGAGACTGGGGAAATCGGCGAACTCGGCAGTATAGCGCCACGTCGTCGTGCTGGTACCGGCGGCGCTGCTCACATCAATGGCCGTGCGGTGGTACAACCAGGTCAGGTCTCCCTTGGTGGCATCGGGCAGGAAGGTTCCAGCGTAGGAATTATAGAAGCTGCTGACTGACGGATCGAGCCAGTCGAAGGTTCCTGAAAAGCTGGTCGCGCCGGCTGCGATCGCGGGCGAGATTGAGCGCCCAGGCCGGACATAAACCGAACCCTGCGAACTCGTGATGATGAGTGAGTCCTTCGATTTAGAGATCCACGGAAAGCTGTCAGTGAGACTCAAGGTCACCGTGGTTGACTGGGTGGCCGCGAGGCGGTCGGCTCGGCCGTGGACCAGAATCGACAGGTCGGGATTGTTAATGGTTGCCTCGTAAAGCGTGCGGCTGATGGTCGGGACCGGGAACCCGCTGGATGCGGCTGCAAGGGACGTGTCGATCTGCAGGAAGTAACGACCGAAAGGCACGTTTCGGACGCTGAAGTGCCCGCTTGAGTCCGTTGTCACGGGATAGACCGCGTAGCCGTCGGGCGAGCCGTTCGCGACCAGGATGCCCGTGACGGCGACCGGGGTTTCCGCGGGCGCGCCGGCCACCACGGTAAGGCTGCCATCGTCCTTGCGGAAGAAGGTCTGCAGCGTGCTTGCGATGGTGCGGGAGGGAACGCACGCGTTCGAGAAGCAGGCGTTACCTGGGGCGCCGCAGCTGGTGCCGTCGGCCAGGGTTCCCGAGGCTGTGCAGACCGGCGTGGCCGTAGTAGAGGTGCAGCTGATTCGATAATCCCCACAAAGATTGACGGGGCCGATCGGCGTGCACGGCTGGTTCGGGGAGCAGGGCGGTTGCGTGCTGCAGACTCCCGCAGTGCAGCTGCTGTTCACGCCGCAGCTGGCGCCGTCAATCCTGTTGCCGGCCGCGCTGCAGCCGGGTGTGGCGCTGCGCGATGCACAGCTGGTCACATAGCTCCTGCACGGGTCGGCGCCTGGGAATGAGCAGCTGACATTCGCGGTGCAGTTCAGCGGGGGCGCTCCACAAACGCCGCCGGTGCAGACATTGCCACCGTCGCAGCTGCTGCCGTCGCGCACGTTGACATTGCTGTCAGTGCAGATCGGGGCGCCCGTGTCGCAGCTCGTCATTGCGGCGTGGCACGGGTTCGCGGGCGAGCAGACCGACCCGGCATTGCACAGCGCCCCGACGAAGCCCTGGCTGAAATGGGTGACGGTTGCAGTGACCGTGGTGCCGCTGATGAGGGCAGGGAGGGCCTCGTATCGGCTGGTGCTTCCCAATGCAGTCCAATAGACGGAGACGGCGGTCACGCCTGCGGGCACCGGGAAGCTGACCGTCACGGGCCGCGCGAACGTCAGGCCCTCAGGTCCGAACTTGAAGAGCGCGGAAACGCTGGCGGGCGCTGCGGTCAGGGACTGCTCGATGGTGATGTTTGTCGAGTCTACCAGTGCCAAGGCCGGGATCCGCAGCGTAGGGCCGCCGGGCGCCGCAACGATACCTCCGGTCGCATCGACCGTCATTGACGTTGTCGGCCCTGACTTTCTGGCGCTGCAACTGAACGCGACGGCTCCGCAACACGCGACCTGAAGGAGACCGGGCCAAGTCCATATTGCCATCAGGATCCTCGTTGCGCGGACGCGCGCGCTTCGGTCAGAGTCGCGACGCTACCCCAGTTCCCGCCAGACCGGGCGGGTAAGCGAGCGGCCACCGGCCGCGAGTGAGCCGGAAGGAGGGCTACCTGGAGTGCGGGTGCTCATTCGGCCTACAAGTTGACAGGGGTGCCCTTGTCGAGTTTCCTCTGAGTTCCCTGCGACCCGCAAAAACGCCGTCCCAAGCGCATTCGCCAGTGCGGCGCCGAGCTGAATGAGAGAAAGAATGATTCGGATTTGGTCGCCAGCGCCCCGCGCGTTCATCGCTCTCGCACTGTCCCTCGCCGCGGGCGCTTCGATTGCGAAGCCACGTCTCGAAATCGCGATCGCCCAGGCGCGGGAAGTCGTCGAAGGAAAGAAAACGCGGATGGTGCCGATCCAGTCGGCCTCTCCGGGCGACGTTGTTCAGTACACGCTGACCTACGCCAACAAGGGCGACGAGGTCGCGAACGACGCCGTCATCGACGACCCCATCCCAAAGGGCACCACTTTTCTTGCCAACACCGCGGCTGGTGAAGGCGCAGAGGTGACCTTCTCCAGCGACGGCGGGAAGACTTTCGCCGCTCCGGTACGGCTCAGCTACGAGATCCGCCTGCCGTCGGGAGAAGTCCAGAAGCGCATCGCGACGCCCGCCGACTACACGCATGTCCGTTTCCTCATCAAACAGGTAGCCGCGGGCAAAAGCGGCAGTGTCGCATTCCGGGTTCGCGTCAATTGACCACTCCAGCTCTCCACAAACAAATTTCATCGACTCACGAGGGGAAATCGAAATGAAAGCTACGAATCGTTCCGCGGGCCTCGCCCGCATTTTCAGCCCAATGGTCGCGCTGGCGCTGGCAGTCGCTGCGTTCGCACCCACCGCGGCATTCGCCTCGACGGCCGCCAACACCACCATCGTCAATACCGCGACCGTCAATTACAACGACGCTGGTAACGTTGCGCAGACCGCGGTGACGGCAACCGCCAGTGTGACTGTGACGCTGGTGGCCTCGCTGCCGCTGCTCTCGTCGCCGCCCGCGGTGCCCGGGGCGAGCCAGGGCGTACCCACCGTTCTCACCTACACCATCACCAGCACGGCCAATGGCCAGGACACCTATACACTCGGGTCCAGTGTCGTCTCGTCGAACGTGGGCCCGGCCACGCCCACCTTCCCTGCGAGCATCCAATTGGGTGGCACGACACTCGCCAGCGCGGCCACGGCCGGAGCCACCAGCATCCTCGTGCCCTATGACGGCAACGTGTCTGGAGCCGCAAGCATCAACGGACTCGTGGTCGGCAATCAAATCATGATCGGCGGCAACCCGTACACCATCACCACCATTACCAAGAACGCTTCCGCCAATACCGCAACCATTGGCATCGGCGCCGCGCTCAGTGCCGGTACTGCGGTCGCGGCTGGCATCGTCATCGGCCAGACTGCAACCTTCACAGTAACGGTTCCCTCCAGCGCAGTGACCACGGGTTCTTCGGGTACCGAGACCGTCACCACCACCGCTACCAGCGGCGCCGGAACCACCCCGCAGGCAACACCTACCGTCATTACCATCTCGCGGCCCACGCTGACTGTCACCAAGACCGTCTCCACCGACGGCGGCACTACTTTCGGCGCGACTGCAACCGCGGCACCGGGCGTGTCGCTGGTCTACAAGATCGTCGCCACCAACACCGGCACCACGCAGGCGCAGGCGGTGGCCTTCACCGACCTGATTCCGCAATACCTCACCTATGTTCCCAACTCCGGGAAGTACAGCACCGCGGCGGCCACATACTCGACTGCAACCGCGGTAGCCGACGGAGCCGGTGGGTATACCTTCAGTGCCAATACCGTGGCTTTCAATCCCGGCGGCGCTACGGGCACAGTGGCCGGCTCCAACGGCGTGCTGATCCTGTTCTTCAGGGCGACAATCAACTAATGGCCACGGCCCTGCCGCCTCACCGCGCGCGGGCCGATTGAAGACCACACAAGCATGCACCGTATCCCGTTTGAACAGGCCGCTCGCGATCCGAAGATCGACACGGGGCCTACCGGGAAAGACCTGGCCTTCGGGCTTCGCGTTCGCAGGGGACGCGGAGTCCGGGCCTCGTCTTGTCTGGGAGCGGTGCTGCTGTTGCTGTTCGCGCCGGCGGTGACCGCGGGCCAGGCGACGCAAGGCGACGCGATCGTGAATGTGGCGACCGTGATCTCGGATGGTGCGGTGAGCGCCACGAGCTCCGGTCCCGCGACGGTCACAGTGCGTATCCCGTCGCTCGCAAAGATTGAATTACTGCAATACGCGCCCGGCGCGCACGCGGAGCTGGTGGTGCAGGGTGCCTACCAGCCGACGCAAGACCCGGTAGCATTTGCGCTGCTCCCGCTGCCGCGGCTCACGGGCGCCGCGGCGCCCCTCGACCTGTCGCAGCCTTTGCCTCTGGCGGTAACCCGCCAGTATCACCAGGGAGACCCGGTCTTCATTCGCCTCACCGACCTCGACCAGAACATGGATCGCACGGTCCGGGAGACCGTGATCGTCAGTCTCTCGGACGACCTCACCGGCGACGCGGAAACTGTTCGCCTCACCGAGAACGGCCCCGATACCGGTGTCTTCATCGGCTATCTCCCGACTGCGAGAGTGGGAGCATTGAAGTCTGTTGCCCCCGGGGCGCAGCCCAACGACGGCGTGCTGGAGGTCATTGAGCAGAGCGTATTGACCGCGCGTTATGTAGACCCGACTAATATAGAGGACGCGGTCAGCGCACCGGCACGCATCGATCCACTCAGCGTCTTTTTCGACAGCCGCACCGGGGCGCCGGTCAGCGGCGCGGCCGTCACCATCGTTGATCTGGCGACAGGCCAGCCAGCAAGAGTCTGGACCGACAATGGCATTGACTCATTCCCTTCCAGTCTTGTCTCCGGCCAGCCGTCCACCGATGGCGCGGGCCGAATCCACTCCTTCCCGGCAGGCCAGTATCGATTTCCCTATTTGCGCAGCGGCAACTATCGTTTAGATGTCAAGCCTCCCCCTGGCTATGCCGCTCCATCCACGGCGGCCGACACCGCGTTGCAACTGCTGCCGGGCGCGCCCTTCACGCTGGATGCCGGAGGCTCGCGCGGGCAGGGATTCCTGGTGGGCCCCGGGCCGGCGGTACGCGTCGATATCCCGCTCGACCCCGTCAGTGTGCAGCTCTGGGTGCAGAAAACGGCCGCGCGCGATCGCGTTGGTATCGGTGACGTACTTGCTTACGACATCTCGATCACCAACCTGAGCGCCATCGTGGCCGCGTTTGGGGTCACCGCGATCGACACGCTGCCAGTGGGCTTCCGCTTCAAGCCGGGTTCGGTGCGAATCGATGGCGTCGCCGCCAAGGACCCGTCCATCGGTACGGACGGTCGCGCGCTGAGCTTTGATCTGGACGTGCTCGCGCCGGGCGCCAGCCGCACCGTGCGCCTCGTCGCATTGGTCGGGGCCGGCGCTGCGGTGGGCCTTGAGGCCACGAACCTCGCTTCTGCCACGGCGTTGGGCGGCGTGAAATCGAACACGGCCACGGCAACCGTGCTGGTGTCCGACGACTTCCTCAAGACCCGCAGCGTGCTCATGGGCCGCATCACCACCGGCGCCTGCGACGAGGCCGAGGGAGTAGGCTCCGAAGGTCTGCCCGGCGCGCGCGTCTTTCTCGAGGACGGGACTTTCGTCAGTTCCGACAAGCGGGGGCTCTTCCATTTCGAAGGCATAGTTCCTGGCTTGCATGTCATCCAGCTGGACCTGGATTCATTGCCCGATGGATTTGAAGCGGTGTCGTGCACGCGCAATGACCGCTTCGCCGGCCGGGCCTTTTCGCAATTCGTCGAGGTGCAGGGCGGCACGCTCTGGCGCGCGGATTTCCACGTGCGCGGGCGGCCCGTCCCGAAAGCGGCCCCCGTCGTCAAGCTAGAGGTAGAGCCGCCGAAACCGATGCCCGGGGAGCTGATTGTTTCGCTCTCGCACCATCTGGACGGAATGGTCGCGACCTTCCAGGCCGAGGCTCGCGGCACGCGCACGCCGCTCGATGCCGCGGTGCTGGTGATCGCGATTCCCGAAGGGCTCTTATACGATTCCGGCAGTGCCACACTCGAGGGTTTGCCCGTGCTCGACCCCGTGGCAGCGGACGGCAAGCTCTCGTTCCCGCTGGGAAGCACGCCTGCCGAGGCTTGGAAGAGGTCACTCTCGTTTCGCGCGCACGCCTCGCCCGAAAGCAAGGAAGGCAAGGCCACGGTAACTGCCGCTCTCGAGGGTGGCGGGCAGCGAACGCCGGAAGCGGAGAATATCCTGGACGTGCGCAAGGTGGAGACAGGAGACCCCATCAAGGTGGTTCTGCGGCCACACTTTCCTTCAATGAGCGACGCGCTCGGTCCCGCCGATCGTGCGCAATTGGATCGGACCGCGAAGAAGCTGAAGAAGTTTCGTCCCGAGAAGATCACCGTGATCGGGCACACCGACGCACAAAAGATCTCGTTGCGGGCGAGAAAGGTCTATGCGGACAATCAAGCACTCTCCCTGGGCCGCGCCGGCAGCGTCGCGCGCTATCTGATGGAGGCACTGCACCTGCCCGCCGCAAAGGTGATCGCGGAAGGGAAGGGAGAGAAGGAGCCGATTGCGACCAATCTGTCCGCCGCGGGGCGGCAGGAGAATCGGCGCGTCGAGGTGTTGGTGATTGGCGCCGAGGTCGGGCAACGCAAAGAGCTCGCGCAGCTGAAGGCGGACAGTGGCGAACAGCGGGTTGAGACCACGGGACTCCTGCTGCCGGTCGTTGCTTTGGCAAATCCGTCGATTGCACCGATGCAATCGAACGCGCCGCTTCCGGAGGCGACAACCGCGGCGGTGGCGGGGTCCGCTATGACGAACGTCGCGCCCGCTGCCGGCGCCGCTGCTCTCGCGCCCGCGGCTGGCGCGCCCGCCGCTCTCGCGCCCGCCGCTCTCGCGCCCGCGACGGCTCCGCAGCCTCTGGTCGACGGCTTCCTCTCCCCGGCCGACGGAGCGCTGCTGGCCGACCGCATCGGCGCCGTGCAGCTGCGCGTCCCTTCGTACCTGGCAATTACTTTGGCCGTAGACGGCAAGGAGGTCGACCAGGCGCGCATTGGCTACAAGAGCGAAGACCACGTCGCCAACAAGACCGTTTACACCTTCGTCGGCGTGGACTTTGGCGAGAAGGGCGCGCACGCGCTGACCGTTACCGGCAAGGACCCTTTCGGCAATGTCCGCCTGCAGCAGACAGCCGCCGTGACTCGCACTGGCGAAATCGCGGCCATCCGCCAGGTGTCCAGCGAAGGCAACGTCGCCGACGCGCGCACGCCGGTGCGGATGCGCTTCGAATTGCTGGACACGCGCGGCGACGTGATCCACGGCTCCACGCGGCTGGAGCTGCGCGAAGGCACGCTGCAGCCGCTGAAGCTCGATGGCGAGAATCTCACGTTGGAAGACAAGGCCGCCTCGCGGCGCGTCTCCATGGACAACGACGGCTGGGTGCAGTTCCAACCCGTCGGTACCAGCGGCTCTTATCGGGCGGTGCTGGGTTATGGCACCACCACTGTAGAGGCCGAGACCTGGGTGCAGCCGAAGATGCGCGACTGGATCCTGGTGGGCTTCGCAGAAGGCACCGCGGGCTATGCCACCGCCTCGGGCAACCTGGAAGCATTGCAAGACCAGGGCGCCCCGCAGGACCTCTATAAAGAAGGCCGGGTCGCGCTCTATGCCAAAGGACAAATCAAGGGCCAATGGCTCGTGACCATGGCGTACGATTCGGGGCGGAATCCGTCGCAGGTGGGCAACAGCCTGTTTCAAATCATCGACCCGCAGGCCTATTACACGCTCTATGGCGATTCAACCCAGCAGGGACATGACGCGCCCAGCGCGCGCAAGCTGTATCTGAAGATCGAGCGCGAGCAGTTCTATGCGTTGTTCGGCGATTTCGACACCGGCCTGACAGTCACCGAATTGTCGCGCTACAGCCGGCGCATGAACGGCGTCAAGGCCGAGCTGCAGACTCGCAATGTCGAAGTCAATGCCTTCGGCGCGCGCACCGACAAGGCTTATGCTCGCGACGAGATCCCCGGCGACGGCACCTCGGGGCTCTATCACCTGGGCCGCCGCGGTATCACCGTCAATTCCGAAGTCATCAAGGTGGTGACGCGCGACCGCTTTCACAGCGAGACGATCATCGCGGCGCAGACCATGGGCCGCTTCCTCGATTATTCGATCGACTACGAATCAGGCACTCTCTTTTTCCGCGAGCCCATCCCCAGCCGGGATCCGCAATTCAATCCCGTGACCATCGAGATTGAATATGAGACCCAGGCGCTGTCGGGACAGGACTACACCGCCGGCGGCCGGGCGGGCGTCAAGCTTCTGGACCAGCGGCTCCGCGCCGGCGCGACCTTCGTGCATGAGGGGCAGGGCGATCGGCAGAACGATCTCTACGGCGTGGATGCGAAGCTGCAAGTGCTGGCCAATACGCGATTGCGCGGAGAATTCGCATTGACCGACTCGCGGCAGGCGAGCCTTGCGAGCGCGAAGGGCGAGGCCTGGCTCGCCGAATTGCAGCACGTCACTCATTCCTTCGACGGCCGCGTCTACTTGCGTGAGCAGCAGGGCGCCTTTGGCCTGGGACAGCAGTCCTTCACTGAGTCTGGCACCCGCAAGCTGGGGGTTGATTCGGCCTATCGAGTCAATGACCGGTTGAGCCTCAGCGGCCAGGCCTATCGGCAGGATACGTTTGCCTCCGACGTCAATGCCGGCTCCAGACGATACCTGGCCGAGGCCCGCCTCAACTACGTCAATGGCCCTTATGGCGCCTATACCGGCCTGCTCGACACCACCGACAAGCTCGCCGACGGCAGCGATCACACCTCGCGCCAGTTCACCATCGGCGGCAAGCTGCTGCTCCGGGAGCGGCTGACCCTGGGTCTCGATTACGCGCAATCGGTCTGGGGCAACGGCAGCGCGGACTTCCCCACGCGGATCGGGCTGCGCGCTGAATACAAGCTGAGCCGGGACGTCGCGCTGCTGGCCGCCGAAGAGCTGACCTTCGGCAACGGCGCTGCCACGCAGCACACGCGGGTCGGACTGCGTTCGACTTTATGGAAGGGCGGGACACTGACGAGCTCGGTGGAGCGGCAGCTCGACGAGAACGCGGGCCGCGTCTTCGGCAACATCGGCCTGCGGCAGCTCTGGCAATTGACCGATGCGTGGAAGGTGGACGTCGGCGGCGAGCGAACCCAGACGGTTCGGCACCTCGGGTATTACCAGTTCAATGCCAACGTGCCCGCGGCCTCGGGTGGCGGCGAGGACTTCACCGCGCTATCCACGGGCGCGAGCTATCAAATCAAGAGCTTTGTCTGGGAGTCGCGCGCAGAGCTGCGCACGGCCCAGACCGAGAACAAATGGGCGCTGATTTCCGGAATTGTTTCCGAGCTGGGCTCTGGCTGGGCGTGGTCGGGGCGGGGGCAATACCTGGGCGGCAACACTCCCTCGGGCGCGCACACTACCTCGGGCAACTTGCGCTTCGGCCTTGTCTATCGGCCTGCGCAAACAAGATGGATCGTCCTCAATCGACTGGACTGGCTGGTGGATCGCAGCACCGGGACGTTCCCTTACGCCATCAGCGTGGCAGCAAGCACAGGCGACGTGGACTCCTGGCGCGTGATTGACAATCTCATCCTCAATGTCCGCCCCCGCAAGAGCCTGCAATTGTCGCTGGGCTATGGCGGCAAGTACGGCCGCGAGCGCATCTCCGACTCGCTGTACCAGGGTTACACCGATCAATCCTCGGCCGAGGCCCGTTATGACGTCACCGAAAACTGGGACCTCGGCGCCCGTGCCAGCGTGCTGCACACCTGGGCGAATGGCGCGGTCGCCTATAGCGCCGGGCCGTCGGTTGGTTTCAGCCCGGTCACCAACGTCTGGCTGAGCGTGGGCTACAATCTCCTCGGCTACCATGAACGAGACTTCTCGGCCGCGAACTACACCGATCAGGGACCGTATCTGAGGCTGCGCCTGAAGTTCGACCAGGACTCAGTGAAGGAAGCCGCCGGTTGGCTCAACAAACAATGACGACACTGACGCCCTCGCTCCGCCCGGCTCTGGCCCTGCTCGCGCTGCTCGCCGCTTCGCGCGGCGCCGCGGCGGCAACGGCGGTGTGCTCCAATCCGGGCAAGGACGGACCCGCCAGCCTGGCCGGAATCATCAACAGCTACTACCCCGGTGGCAGCGTCTCCGCGGGATCGATGTCCGTTCCCGTGTCTGCCATCGATGTCTCATCAGGCGGCGCCAGTACGCCCATCACGGCCGGCGATCTCATCCTGATCGTGCAGATGCAGGACGCCGATATCAACAGCTCCAACAGCAGCTCCTATGGCGGCAGCTCGCCCGGCGCCGGACAGACTTCGCTGAACAATTCAGGCATCTTTGAATATGCGACGGTAGCGCTGACCTATGCTGGCGGCAGCCCTATACCCATCATGGCGCCGTTGAAGAACGGCTACCGGACCGCAGCCTATGCCGCGGGCAGCAATGGACAGCGCACCTTCCAGGTCGTCCGCGTTCCGCAATACAGCTCGGCCACGCTGGCCGGCACGGTCCTGGCTGCCCCCTGGAACGGCACGACCGGCGGCGTGGTCGTCTTCGACGTGGCCGGACAACTCAGCTGGGGAGGCCAGACCGTCGATGCACAGGGTCGCGGCTTTCGCGGTGGCGGCGCTCTCTATCTGAAGGGCACCGGCGCGGGGCAGACCGGCTATCTCGCAAGCGATTACGCGACGACATTAAGCCCGCTCAACCCATTGATCTCCCCCAATCCGGGCTCCGCCGCGGGGCCCTTCCCGGGCTCGAATGCGTCCAAGGGAGAAGGAGTCGCTGGCACGCCTCGCTATCTATTCGTGCCCGCAACCGTGGGTGCCGCTACCAACGGTTCGGGAGGGGTGCTGGACACAGGAGTCGAGGGGTATCCCAACGGAAGCATGGCGCGCGGGGCACCGGGCAATGCCGGCGGGGGCGGCACGGACGGCGATCCAGCCCCTGCCAATCCCAACGGCAACGATCAGAATACTGGTGGCGGCGGTGGCGGCGGCTATGCTGTGGGTGGCTCCGGCGGCTACGGCTGGACTCCCGGAACTCCGCCGGGTTCAAAGACCGGCGGCCTGGGCGGCGAAGGCGTTTCCCTGTCCGCCAGTCGTCTGACCCTCGGCGGCGGCGGCGGCGCCGGCGTCACCAACAACGGCACTGGAACCCCCACTTATGGCCTCGCCTCGAGCGGCGCCTCGGGTGGCGGCATCGTAATGATTCGCGCCCGGACCATGATTGGCAATGGCACCATCAATGCCAATGGCACCGCGGGCAATCAATCAGTTTGCAATGACGCCTCCGGCGGCGGCGGCGGCGGCGGGTCGGTGCTCGTCTTCGCGTCGGGAAACAACGGCAATGTCGGCAATCTGGTGATCAACGCGAACGGCGGCATGGGCGGCAGCAACACCGGCAATGGCACGGGCGAAAACTTGAGCCCGTGCGGCGGCTACAACCAGCAGCCCCACGGGCCCGGTGGCGGCGGCGGCGGCGGCTTCGCAGCCCTCTCCAGCATCTCGAACGCCAGCATCAACGTGGCGGGCAGCGCCAACGGCACCACTTCTCCCAGCCCCACCTCTACCGCGCCCTACGGCTCGTCGGCCTCGCCGGGCGGCTTTCAGGTCAGCTCGGTGGTCTCCACCGACATTCCCGGCGCGGGAGCCAATTCACTCTGTTATCCCCTGCTCACCACCAGCAAGCTGACGACCAAATCCAGCACCGTGCAGGGATTGACGACCAGCTACACCATCACAGTCGGCAATAGCGCGGCCTATGGCACCGCAACCGGGGTCGCGCTCGCCGATGCGCTGCCCGCGCCCTTCACGCTGGCTTCCACCGATATCGTTGCGTTGTCAGGCGGCGCGAACCGAACCGTTGTCGTCAATCCGGCGGCGGGAGCGACTTCGCTCTCGTTCGGCACTTTCAGCATTCCCGGGGGCGGCGCGGTTGCGGTCTCGTTTACCGTGAATGTCCCGGCCGCGACCGCGCTGGGCACCTATCAAAACTCGGCCAGCGTCACCTACGACGACCCTACGCGCACCACGGCAGGCCAGAAGGTAACGCCGGGCGGCACCTACTCCACCGGCGACTTCGTGCCTGGCAGCAATTACCTCGGCAGCAGCTCCACGCAGGAGGATGTCACCGTCTGGATGCCGGCGACGGTACTGAAGACGTTCAGTCCCGTCTCGATACTGGCGGGCGGCACCGCGCAACTCAATATCTTCATCACCAATCCCAACTCGGTCCAGGTCACCAGCTCCAGCTTCAATGACATCTTTCCGAGCGGACTCAGCGCGGCGGGTGGTTCCGTCTCAGTGAGTGGATGCACGGGGTTCGGTCCCGCAACCCTGGCGGCCGGTGCGACCTCGTTCGCGCAATCGGGCGGCGTCATTCCCGCGGGCGCTACCTGCACCTTCTCGGCCGGCGTCGCTACCAGCGCCGCGGCCAGCTACACCAATACGCTCCCCGTCGGCTCACTGAGCGATAACCTCAACATCACCAATACCGCCTCGGGCAGCGGCACGCTGCTCGCCCGGCCCTCGATTACCAAGTCATTCTCGCCCGGAGCGGTATCGCCCGGCGTGGATACCGTGTTGAGCTTCGCCATCGTCAACCCGAATTCGACTCAATCACTGACCGGGGCCAGCTTCATCGATACCTTTCCCTCGGGCCTCGTCGCCAGCACGGGCGCGGTGACCGTGACCGGCACTGGCTGCGCGGGATTCACACCCGGCAACGTGACCAACGGCGACACCTCCTTCACGTTGACCGCCGGAACCTTGCCGGCGCAGGGCACCTGCACGGTTTCCTTTCCCGTTCACAGCGCCACGCAAGGCAACTATGTGAATACCGCGGGCGGGGTGACCACCACGCAGACCGTCGTCGCGGGCGCGCCGTCGAACGCGGCGGGCCTCGGCGTGGGTGTCATTGGACTCGGCAAGACCTTCAATCCGACGCCGATTGCCGCGGGCGGCACTTCTACCGTGACGCTGACGTTGACAAATCCCACCGCGACCGCGCAGACGGGCGGCGCCTTCACCGATACGCTCTCGGGCATGTCCGTCAGCGCCGCGCAGACGGTGAGCGGCACCTGCACCGGCATCACGCCGGCGACGCTTGTCGCGGGCCAGACCAGCTTGAGCTTTACCGGCATCAACATCCCGGCGTCTTCGTCGTGCACCGTCACCTTCGTGGTCGCCAGCAGCACCGTTGGGACGCAGACGAATACCGCCTCGGGCGTCCGCACCGCGCTGCTCGGCACCGGCCCGGCCTCCAACACCGCATCGCTCGTCGTCACCGGCGCTCCGACCATCGTCAAGGCATTCAATCCTTCTACCGTCGAGTCCGGCCAGCCTTCGATGGTGACTTTCACCTTGACCAGCAATGATTCAATCACGCTGACAGCCGCCAGCTTCACCGACGTACTCAATGCCAATCTCCTGGTTGCCGGCACCGGTATCGTAGCCGCGGGGGGAACCTGCGCCGGCGCCTTGTCAAATTCATTCGCGGCGGGCGTTGCCGGCGCCACGCTGAACTTCAGCGGACTCAGCATTCCCGCCGGCAGCAGTGGCTGCACGGTCACCATTCCATTGACCAGCACGGCCAACAGCAATGCTTCGGGATATGCCAACTCCGCCAGCGGCGTCTCAAGCGCGCAGGCGGCGACGGGCGCCGGGTCGAACGTGACCAACCTCATCGTCGTCACCGCGCCCGCCATTGCCAAAGCTTTCTCCACCAGTCCCATTGCGCAGGGAGGGGCGAGCACCGTTACCTTCACCTTGAGCAACACCAGCGCGGTCCCGCTGACGGGAGCCTTCTTTACCGATTCATTGACGAATCTTTCCATCGCAGCAACCGGCGCGGCTGGCGGAACCTGTGCCGGCGCAACCTCCAACAGCTTCACCGCCGGACAGACGGGCTCGCTTTCATTCTCCGGTCTCACCATTCCAGCGGCCGGCAGCTGCACCATCACCATCGTGCTGACCAGCAACATCGCCGGCACCCAGCAGAACACCGCGAGCGGCGTCAGCAGCGCGCAGACCCCGGTTGCGGGCGCGCCGTCGAACACGGCCACTGTCACCGTCGATTCTCCTCCGCAGCTGTCGTCGGGATTCAATCCCGGCGTCATTCTCTCCAGCGCCGCAGCGAGCACCAGCTTCTCGACAGTGACCATTACGCTCAGCAACCAGAACGCGGTCGCGCTGACCGGCGCGGCATTTACGGATACCTTGAGCGGCTTCCATATCTATCTGGCGGCCGCCGCGGGAGGGACTTGCACCGGGGCCGGCAGCAATTCTTTCGCGGCCGGGGCCACCAGCCTTTCATTCACCGGTCTCACCGTTCCGGCGAACGGCAGCTGCACGGTGACAGTGCAAGTTGCGAGCGCCAGCCTCAGTCCTGCAGGCGGATGGCCAAACACAACCTCCGGCGCCACCAGCACTCAGACTTCCACCGCCGGGCCTGTCCCCGCTGCCGCCTATCTGAACGTAGTGACTTACGCGACCATTGCCAAAAGTTTCTCGCCTTCAGCCATCGCGCCCAACGGCACTTCGACTCTTGCCTTCACCTTGACCAATGCAAGCTCGGTGAGCTTGAGCGGCGCGAGCTTCAGCGATACTTTTCCGGCTGGGTTGACCACCACCAACGCGGCACAGAGCTATATCGGCGCCGGCCGCGGGACCTGCACCGGCGCCATTCCCAGCGCGCAGGCGGCCGGCGTCTTTGCCACCAGCGTCAGCTTTGCCGGCATCCTGATCCCCGCCAATTCGAGCTGTACGGTGATGGTGGATGTCACGGCTGGTAGCGGGAACTTCAGCAACACCGCTGGCGGCGTGAGCGCCAATGAGACGGGCGCGGCAGCGGGACCCGCGTCGAATACGGCGACGCTGGGCTCGGGAAAGATCGCTATCAACAAGACATTCGGGCCCGCCAGCATCGGCACCGGCGAGAAGTCGACCCTCACCTTCACGCTGACGAACGGGCTCAATACCGCCTTCGCCAACGTGGTCAATTTTACCGACACCTTTCCGGCCGGAATGTCGATCGCCGCGAGTCCTGCGCCCGCCAGCGGCTGCGGCGGCACTCTGAAGAACCTTGCAGGCACCGCCGGCAGCGCCCCCGGCGACGGTGGATTTCAGTTGGTCAATGGCTCCATCGGCGCGCTGGGAACCTGCACTGTGACCGTGCCAATCACCACCAGCGGCGCCGGCAGCTTCTCCAACACCACCTCGGCCATCAGCTGGGGCAGTGGCACCGGCCCGGTCAGCAACACGGCAGTGCTGACGGTGGTCTTGAAGCCGACCCTCTCCGAGACCTTCACTCCCTCTTCCGTGGATGCTTTCCGCAATTCCACACTAACCTTCACGGTGACCAACCCCAACGCCAGCGCGCCGCTCAACAATTGCACCTTTAGCGACGCGCTCGGGTCTCTCTATGTGTCCAATCCACCGTCGCTCGGGGGCACCTGCGTCGGCGTCACCGGCACGCCGGTATTCGGCGCGACCAGTCTGGCCCTGGGTATTCCCACCCTCAATGCCGGGAGCTGCACCATCAGCCTGCCGGTGACGGGCAATGCGGCGGGCAGCTATCCCAATACCGCGAGCGGCGTCGTCTGCAATGAGATCGTCTCGGCGGGCGCGGCCAGCAACACGGCCACTCTCACGCTCAACAAGCTGCCCATTCAATTGCTCAAGTCGGCGAGCCTGGTCAATGTCCCGCCGGGCAGCGCGGTGACTTATACGATCACCTATACCAATCCAAACAGCGGGATGTCGCTGCAGAATATCGTCATCACCGACGTCACGCCGCAATACACGAGCTTCGCCAGTGCCGCTTGCGGCGCGCTGCCAGCCTCGCTGACTTCGTGCACCATTTCGGCGCCGGTTGCCGGAGCGACGGGCAACATCACCTGGACGCTGGGCGGCACCCTGAATGCGGGCGCGTCCGGAACGATGACCCTGACGGTGACGGTGAACTAGGTCTGAACCAGGTCTCAGTCTTTCTCATAAAGCGCCCAGGTGCCCTCCCGGTCGAGGAGATGCCAGGCCGGGCCGCGCGGTCGATTGGCGAATGGATCGACCAAGCCGTGAACGAGCACGTAATCGTAATAGAGTCCGTCGATATCATTGCGAAAGGCGTTGGCGTGCCACTCCCAGCCGGCGGGCTTGACGGGCGGCGCGGTCTCGGGCCGGTAACGAAGCGGCGACTGCGGCAGCTCGGCGAAAGAGAAGGAGCTGAGGCCGCCCATTCGCGCGCGGTAATACGATTGAAAATGCAGAAACGGACTGAACTTGGCGGTCGGCGAGTTCTGGTCGAAGATCATTCCAATCATTTTCCGGCCCGGCTGCGCATGCGAGAGAACCTGATCAAAGGGGCCGACCTGCTCGTCGAAGGCGCGCACCTCAAGCAGCGCATTGCCGGCAGCGAAGAGCGAAGTGGCCGCGACCAACAATAAAGGCAACGCGCCGCGCAGGCCGCGGGCGGGGCGGAAGAGCAGCGGAAGGACCAGCGCCCCGACCAGCGCATAGCGCTCATTGAGCTGCCACATCCAGCCGATGGAAACCGGAAAGGCAAAGTAGAGCAGCACCGCGAAGGCGAGCCACGCCGCCGCGAGTCCTCGCTGCCAGGCAGAAGCGTCGGGCTCGCGGCGCTGCGGCCAGGCCAGCAAGAGCGCGGCGACCACCAGTGCCAGCAGGCACCACTCGTCCTGCGGACCGCGCCAGATGTCGAGCAGCGCATCAGAGACGTTGTGCAGGGAGGTGGCCGGGTCCTCGAAAGTGACGGTCATCGGTTGGTGCCAGCCGACCGACTGAGGGTGCACGACCGGGCTGCGCCACAGCCAGAAGAGACTGAGCAGCACGACCGGAGCGAGCCAGAGAAGCCGCCGCGGCCACGCGCGGGCGGGCGCGAAGCGGGGCAGCGCGATCGAGGCCAGCGCCGCCGCGGGCGCGAACCACAAGAACGCAGAGAGGTGGAGATAGAAGAGCAGCACCGCCGCCACCGCGAGCCAAAGCTCGGTGCGAACTGAGCGCGCTTGCGCATCCTCGACGGCGAGCGAGAGCGCCCAGAGCATCAGCGGCATTGCCGAGACGTAGTTGAAGAAGCCAATCAGGAGCGCCTGGCTCCAGAACAGCGTGCCGGCGAAGAGTGCCAGTCGCTGGTCGAGCTTCAAGGCGCGGAGCAGCGCGCGCAGCGAGTAGGGAAAGGCGACCGCGGTCAGCGAAAGCAAAACCAGATTGGCGCGCTCGGCGGTGCCGAAGGGAAACGCCAGGACCGCGCCCGCCAGATAGTAGAGCAGATACTGCGTCTGCCCCAGCGCGAGCGTGAAGTATTGCTGCGATTTCCAGGCGGGGTCCCACCAATGCCGCAGCGTCCCGATGGCGGCCACATGCTGCGGCAGGTCGGTGAAGGGCAGGTGCGCGGTGCTCCAGAGGGGCAGCACCATGGCCGCGGCGCAGGCGCGCAGCAGCCAGGTCCAGAGCGGGTGATCCGCATCCGTCCAGCGCCGCGTCGTCGCAACAGAAGTGACGGTCGAATCAAGCACGATAATCTGGGGACACCATACTCATTTTCAAAATCAGTATGGTGTCCCCATATTTTCCGAATCGAGCTAGCCTTGCAGGTCATGGACTATGACCTGCTCGTGATTGGAAGCGGACCGGCGGGAGAGAAGGGCGCCGCGCAAGTGGCCTGGTTCGGCAAGCGCGTAGCCATGGTTGAGAAGAGGGCGCCGCACCTCGGCGGGGCCTGCACCAACACCGGCACCTTGCCCTCGAAGACGCTGCGCGAGACCGCGCTCGCCATCACCGGCATGGCATCGCGCGGGCTGGAGGAGGCGATGCTCTCGCTGCCGCGGCCCTACTCCGCGGACATGCTCATGCACCGCGAGCGGCTGGTGGTCGACAGCGAGCGCGCGCGCATCTGGCGCAACCTCGACAAGCACCAGGTCGAGCTCATCTCCGGCACGGCGGTATTCCTTGACGAGCACACCATCCAGTTGCTGGAGAGCGGGCGGAAGATCACCGCTGAATTCTTCCTCATCGCGACCGGGTCGCGGCCGCACCGGCCGGAGTGGATCCCGTTTGCTGAAAAGGAGATCTACGACTCCGACGAGATCCTCGACATCGAGACCATTCCAGAGTCGATGATCGTGCTCGGCTCCGGCGTGATCGCGACCGAGTACGCGTGCATCTTCGCCGCCCTCGGTACGCACGTGACCTTGATGGACGGGCGCGATCGGCTGCTGCCCTTTCTCGACGCTGAGCTCGGCGACCGCTTCGCCGCGGAGCTCGAGCGCCTGGGCCTCTGGCTGCGGCTGGGCGACGACCCGGTGGCGTGTGCCATCGATCCAGTCACCCGCGCCTGCAAAGTGACCACCAAGAGCGGCAGCAGCGAAGGTGCGGCGGCGGTGCTGGCGGCAGCGGGGCGGAGCGGGAACGCGACCAGCCTGGGCCTCGAGAAGCTGGGCATCGCTCCCGACAAGCGCGGCAACCTCACGGTCAACGAGCACTTCCAGACCAGCCTGCCGCATATTTATGCAGCGGGCGATGTGGTCGGCTTTCCCGGCCTCGCCTCGACCTCGATGGAGCAGGGCCGGGTCGCCATGTGCCACGCCTTCAGTCTCGGCTACAAGACGCGCGTCAACCCGCTCTTTCCGTATGGCATCTACACCATTCCGGAGATGAGCTACGTCGGCGCCACCGAAGAGGAGCTGAAGAAGGCGGGCCGCGCGTATCTGGTGGGACGCGCGTCCATGGCCGACAACGCGCGCGGCGAGATCCTCGGCGCCGGCAGCGGCTTCCTCAAGCTGCTCTTCGCGCCGGAAGACAAGAAGCTGCTCGGCGTGCATGTGATGGGGCCGAGCGCGACGGAGCTGATCCACATTGGCCAGATGGTGCTCTTGCAGGGCGGAACCATCGACCCGTTCATCGACGCGGTCTTCAACTATCCGACCTTGTCCGAGCTGTATAAGTATGCAGCCTACGACGGCCTGGGCGCGATGGCGCGGCTCAAGGCGGCGGCTTCCGCAGTGGCGTGATCAGGCCGTCACCGTCGGCATCGATCCAGATGGGGTTGGTGATGGCGAAGGGCGGCAGCGGCTTCTCGACCACGGGCCAGAGTGCGCGCGACGCGCCGACGGAGTCGACCGGGCCGCGCACGGTGGCGATGAGCCAGGTGTCGGTGGGCGTCTGGAGTTCGACCGTGCCGTGATAGCGGCGGACCGCGCTGCCGCTGGCCGGGAGCGTGATCGATTTCTCGATGTGGCCGCCGTTCGGGCTGGTGTCGCCCATCCAGATGTCGATCCGCGAGAGCGGACCCATCCAGGCGGGCGCCTGGACATCGAGCGTCAGGTGCACCGTGGGTACGCCATTGATGACCTCGGCGGTCGCGGTGCCGCCGGGACCGACGGACGGTGCCGGGCCCGGCGAGCCGGCCGAGCCTGCCGAGCCTGCGCTGGTGACCAGGAACGGCCCGCCGCTGATGACGACCCTCTGCGCCCGCAGCGCGGTCATCAGCTGCTTGTCGGTGATGACGGCCGGGTCGTCGCTGCCGACGTAGACGTAGTTGCGCGGATACCCAACTTCCTGCAGCGAAGCCTTGTGCGAGTCGGAGTTGCCGGTGGCGGTGACGAGCTTCCCGCGATCGAGAAACGCGAAGTAGTCGAAAGCGGTGGGGTGGGCCGGGGCCGCGCAGGCCGGGCTGGGCGTGGGGCAGCCCTCGAAGCGCGCCAGGTCGACGCCGTTCCAGACCTCCATCGCGTCCCAGTTTTTGTCGGACCAGTCGGCGGAGTTCGTCTGCGCAGTGAAGGAGTTGGGGTCGAAGTGGACCGCATCGAGGTAGGCCATGCCGATGCTGCGCGGGTGGTTCATCTGCACGATGGGCATGATGCCGTCCGCGGTGAGGCGGGCGCGCGCTTCCTCGAGCACGTCGGGGATCGTGCGGTTGTACCAATTCAAGCCGCCGTGGTTGAGCAGACCGGGCATCGGCGTGAGCGGGAAGATGTTGAAGTGCCCAGAGGCGGTGGTGGTCATCTCGGTGCCGGCGACGGCGTGCATGAAGCCCGCGAGACCGAGCGCGCGGACGGTCGGGCCGAAGTCGCCGATGAACTCGTGCTCGGTGGAGACGGGCAGCTCGACGCCTTCAGCGGCGAAGGCGCGGACTTTCTCGGAGAGCAGGTCGTCGGCGTCGGGGCTGAACTGGGCGTGCACATGGAAGTCCCCTGACATCCAGCCGGTGGTGTCGACGACGCGCGTGAGCGTGGCGCGGGCCGTGACCGAGCCAGAGGCGGGGGCGCTCACGGTGGCGCGGCCGAGGTCGTATTCGAACCCGCGCGAGAAGGTCACCGCCCAGCTGCCGGGCGAGACCGGGA
>JANYKT010000105.1 GCA_025358085.1 Deltaproteobacteria bacterium
TCGACCGGACGTAGCCGAAGGTGGTGCCGTTCACATCGATCAAGTCCACCACCACCAACTTCGGGTCGAGCAACCTTGCGAGCGCGTGAGCGTCTTCCACCGAGTCATTGACGCCGCCGAGCAGCACGTATTCAACCAGCACCCGAGTGCGGCGGGCGCGCGCGTGGTCGTGGAGCGCGGCCACGACTTCCCCGGTCGAGTGCACGCGCTCGATGGGCATCAGCGGCAGGCGCTTTGCCGGAGTGGCCTGGGTCAGCGACACCGCCAGGCGAAATTTGTGACGCTCGGACGTGAAGCGGCGAATGGCCGGCGCGATGCCCGCGGTCGAAATGGTAATGGCCCGTGCGTCGATCTGCCCCCCCGCCGGATGGCAGAGGATGCGCGCGGCCGTGATGACGTTGTCGTAATTCAGGAACGGCTCGCCCATGCCCATGAAGACCACGCCGCGCACCGGGCGGTCGGCCTCGCGGCGAATCGCGAGGACCTGCCCGACCATCTCGTGCGGCTCGAGGTTGCGCCGGAAGCCGAGCGCGCCGGTCGCACAGAAGCTGCATGCGAGCGCGCAGCCCACCTGCGAGGAGACACAGACGATGTACTTCTTTTCCTTGCCCTCGAAGGCGCTGAGGTCCGCGCCCGGCACCTCGCACGGCACCGGGATGCGCACCGACTCGACCTGCGCGCCGTCATCGAGTTCGAAGAGCAGCTTGAGGAAGCCGTCGGCCGCCGGTTCGCGCGCGCCGATGCGCAGCGGCTCGGCGGTGCTGGCTGATTCGATTGCGCGCAAGACATCCTTGCGGACGCCCTCGATGCCCGCCAGATCGCGCTCGCCCCGGCCCACCGCGGCCGCCAGTAGTTTTCGCCCGACGGTCTCGTTCACGCCGAAGACCCGCGCGGCGTCTTCCGGCAGCAGCCCGCAGCGGTGGATCACTGCTCCACACAATACACGTAGGCACGCCCTATCGGCGTGGCGGCAGGGGAGTATGCGTCGCAGGTGACTTGAACCCCGGACGCGTACCAGAGCTGCGAGGTCTGATTCGTAAACGCCAACGCCGGATAGACTTGCAAGGTGGAGAAGTCGTTCCAGTCGCTGCAGGTCTGTGCGACCGTGCCCGTCTGGCTGGGGGAGGGCGAGCCGGTGAACACAAGGCTGCCGCCGATGAACGCTCCGCTGGAGTTCTGCCACACGCCGGTGCTCCAGTGGCCCTGCCCCTGCGCGACATCAACTCCGAGGCCGATGAACTGTCCGCCCGGCGTCACGTAGGCCTGGCTGGAAGTGAGCGCGTGCTTGGCCGCGCTCTGGAGGGTGGTGGAGAGCAGCGCCAGGCTGTTGGGCGTGGTGGGCGATTGGCAGGCCTTGTCAAAGGTGGCGATGCTTGCGCCCGTCGACACCGAGATGGCGGGAGAGATGAAGATCATCTTCCCGAGCGTGACCTGGACCGTGATCGCTGTGGTCTTGTCCCTCTCGATACAGTCGATGCGATGCACGTTGCTGCAGTCGCTCTTTTCGAAGCCCGACCCGGACCCGAAGTTGGGCCCCTGGCTGACCTCGCCCAACAGGACGCCGCCGCCCGTGACGTTGGGACCGTTCGTGGTCCAGTTGGCGCAATTCTGCCCGGTGGCGCTCCTGCCGGTGCTGTCCCCGCCGCTCCAGGTGAAGACGCCGACGCCCGTGACGGCGGTGTTCGCGCCCGTCTCGTCGAAGAGGATGGGATAATAGATGGCGTTGTTGGTGGTGAGGTCCGCGACGGTGTTGCCGAAGGGCTGTCCGTCCATGCGCGAGAAGCCTTGCGCGGTAACGCCTAGCTGCGTGAACTGATCGACGGCGTTGGACTTGTCATCCGACAAGTACGCGAAGAAGGCGGTGCCGGCAGAGTCGTTGATGCCGGCCTTCGAAGCCAGCTTGTTGCACTCGCTGTCGTACGCGCGCGCGCCGCCCAGCGTCGAGGGGAACAGCGTCGAGGAGACGAAGATGGTGTTGTAAGGCTGCGGAACGAAGTTCGCGGTCACACTCATCTGCGGGCTGACAACCGGCGTGAAGGTGCAGTCGTTCTGCAGCGGCTTGCTCCCGGCGCAGGTGACATTCTGCCAGCCGCCGAAAAGCAGGTTGCTGCCGTTGAGAGGCCGCGCCTGCAGCGTGACGCTGGTGTTGGTGTCAACGGTGAAGGTGCTGCTGAGATTGCCAACACCGTTGACCTGCTTGCCGTCCGCGGTGCTCACCGTCGACTGGGAACCCGTTGCTGGGCTTGTTGACTTGTTGACTATGAACGAGACGGTGTTGATGAACGAGACCCCGACCGAAATGTTGGTCGTCATGACGACGGTGCAGGAATTGCCCGAACTGGAGGTGCAGCCTGCCCACGAGACCCTCGTATTGGCGAGCGGCGCGGCGGTGACCGTGACGCTGGCGCCGCTATCGAACGAGGCGGTGCAAGTGCCTCCGACCGAGCTGCAGTTCGTGATGCCGCCGGGCGCCGAAGCCGTGTTCTGCCCGCTGCCGTTGACGGTGACTTGCAGAGGGAACTGGCGGACGAAAATCGCAGAGACGTTCTTCGCCGCGCTGAGTGGATTGAACGCGCAAACAGAGCCGGCGGCGGAGGCACAGTCGCCGCCCCACGAGCCAAAGCGAGCGGTCGCGTCAGAGGTCGCGGCGAGCGTCACGTTGCTGCCGGTGTCGAAGCTCGCCGAGCACACACCGCCCGAGCTGGTGCAGCTGAGGCCGCCCGGCGAGGAAGTCACGGTACCGCCGCTGGTGGCCGGAGCTGTGACGGAAATGAGTGTTTGCGGTCGGGCAATGCCCGTGCCGGTGATGGCCACCACCCCGGTCCCGCCTGGGGTTCCGGTGACCGCGACAGTGGCCGCCACTGCGACGGCCGCCGTTGGGTGGAAGGTCACTGCGACCGAGCAGCTGGCCGAGGGCAGAAGCGTCTTGCCCGCGCAATCGTCGACGCCGGCGGAAAACGCCGAGGCGCCAGCGCCGCCGAGCACGGTCGTCAGCGGGCCGGTGGGCTTGTAGCCTGAGTTGATGAAGCTGAGGTTGACGGTCGCGCTCGTCTGGCCCAGTGAGACCTGGCCGAAGTCGTGACGGGCCTCGGCGGGTTGGAGGTTGGGCTTGCCTGCCATGGCCACTGCGACCTCGGTGATGGCGCCTGAGACCACCGTGGCAAAGTTGACCCCGCGGTCGAGTTCTCTTCCGTCCGCGGCGCGCGCAATGGCGGTGATGACCAATTGGCCTGCGCCGCTGCCGATCTGCAGCGTGGTGTCGGTCGGGAAGGCGATATCGGCGCCGCTGGATTCGCGCAGCGTGGTGCTGGCGCTCTGCCCGCCGAGCGTGAGCTGCAGCTCGATAGACTTGATTCCGCTCGGTTCTGTCAGGGCCGAAGTGAGCGTGACATGCACGAAGGTGCTCTTCGCCTTGCAGCCGAGGCCAGAGGCGACGGCGATCGCGAGCGCCATGATTTGAAGTTGCTTCACGGTTTCACCTGTTGCGTCCCGCTGTGCGGAGCGCCTCGAAGAGGTCGGCGGCGCCTTCTTCCGCGATTACGGAAAGACCTTGCTGGTGCCGAAGTGCGAGCCGGGCGCGACATTGCCGCCCATGGTCACGGCAGCCGCGCCTGCACCCACCGCGACCACGCCTACCGCGGTCCACAGCCACCATTTCTTGTAGAGCGGCGTTGACGCCTCGGCCCTGCCCCATGCCGCCGGAACCGACGCGCGCTGCGTGATCTCTGGCGGTGCGGCGGAGCTTTCCGCAGGCTGGGGTTTGACGGCGACCGAGACCGGACGCGCCTGCTCGGTCGAGAGCCTGGACGTCGCCGGCCGTGCGTTGCCTGACGTGCTGGATGCGGTCGCCGGGGCAGATGGCGAGGGCGACAGAGGCATCGCAGCTGGAGCGACCTGGGCCGACGCCGTCTGCGCCGGGCGCGCTGCAACGGAAGGCGCTTTTGAGGACTCCTGCACAGGCGGCGCGAGCTGGGCCGCCTCGGCGGTTCCGGTCGGCGGAACTTCGCGGGCTCGTTTGTCCTTGGCCAGCAGCTCGTCGATCTCCTTGATGGCTTTTTCGATCGAAGGCTTGCTCTTCTGATCCGGGCTCTCGCGCAGGAAGCTCTTGTAGAACTGCTTCGCCTTCTCGTACTTCCCGGCCTGGCGATAGGCCTGCGCGATATTGAAGAGCAGCGCCGGCAGTGCCTTGATGCGATAGACGAGCGTGTATTCCTCAGCTGCCTGCTCGTACTCGCCGAGATCGTAGTGGACCTTTGCCTTGCCGACGTGCGCGCGCGCATCCTCGAGCGCAGCGTCCTTGACAGCGCCCTCCTGCCCGCGAGCAGTGCCGCCGAAGAGGAGCGAGACGGCGACAACCAGCGAGCCGAATCGCAAAAGCGCAGGCCGGGAAGCCATTAGAACTCCACCGGGATCGTCGAGTCGTTGGTGGGGTCGGCGATCTTGGCAGGCTTCGGACCCGGGGGCGCGCGCGCCGGACGTGGCGGGCGACCGATGCCCGAGCTCGCCATCCTGGGCTCAGCGGTCAGCGTCACTTTCACCACTTGCGCCGAGTCGGCGATCACGTCCTCCGCATAGGGGAGATATGCCGCCCTCGCGAAAGTGAAATGCACCTTGACGTTTTTCGGGACTTCCAGATCGAGCGGGGTCTCGCCAATCTTCTCTCCGCCCTTCCAGGTCGCGTCGACTTTCGCGCCCAGTGGATCGGACACAACCGACAGAAACACGGGCGCCGAATCTCCCGCTTCCTTCTCGCGGCTCGCCGCGGCCTCGGATTGTTTCCGGGCGTCCTCAGCGGCGCGGGTTGCCGCCGCGTGCGAGCGCTCTGTCTGCTTCTGCGACTCACCCTGCTGCCAGACGACGAAGCCGACCACGCCGCCGACCAGCACCAGCGCGCCGGCCGAGATGCCGACGATCAAACCAAGGCTCGACCTCGGCGCCGCGGCCGCCATCTGCGTCTGAGCCTGGTGCCCTGACACCGGCCCGCGCGGCGGCGCGGTGATCTTCTTCGGCAGCGCCGCGCGAGCTCCGGGCTTGCTCTTCCCCGGGCTCGACCTGGTCTTCTGGCCCTGGCTGCCGGCAGCGATTTCAGCGGCGTCGGCGAGAGGCAGTTCGCGCGTGATGCCGAGGGCGTCCATGCACGCCCCGATGGCATCGTGGAGCTCGCGCATGGTCTGGAAGCGCGCCTCCTGATCCTTTGCCAGGCACTTGAGGATGATGGCCTGGTACTCCTCGGGGATCGCTGGATTGATGGTGCGGGGCTCGGGCGGTGGCAGCTGCAGGTGGCCGATGAGCACCTCGCCGAAGCTCGACCCCGGGAAGGGGAGCTTGCCGGTGGCCATCTGGAACATCATGCAGCCCAGCGAGTAGATGTCGCTGCGGCCGTCGATGCGGCTGGTCATACCGCCGGCCTGCTCCGGCGACATATAGGCTGGCGTGCCCATGACCATGCCGGTCTGGGTCTTGCCGGTGGACTGGCCCTCGTTGTCAGTGACCTTGGCGATGCCGAAGTCCACCACCTTGACGTAGTTCTTTCGCCCCTTGTGGACGATGAGATAGACGTTGTCCGGCTTCAGATCGCGGTGGATGATCTTGTGATCGTGCGCAGCCTGCAGGGCCTCGCAGGTCTGCAGGAGGATGGGGCCTGTCTCTTCGAGCGGCAGGGGCACGTCGGGTTTGACGATGTCCTGCAGCGCCCGGCCGTAGAGGAACTCCATCACGAAGTAGTGACGGTTGTCCTCGGTGACGTTGAGGTCGAGGATCTTGAGGATGTTGTCGTGACCGATGATGTTGACCGCGCGCGCTTCCGCCAGGAACCGATCAACGATCTTCGGGTCGGTCGAATACTGCGGGTGCAGGAACTTGATTGCGACCTTGGAGCCAATCACCGGGTGCTCGGCCATATAGACCGCGCCCATCCCGCCCTTGCCCAGCGGCTTGACCACTCGATACGATCCGATGCTGCGGCCGATCAGCTCGTCATCCGGCTCGATGGTAGCGAGGTCCAGCCCGTCCTCCGGGCAGTGGAGCACTTCGTCTTCGTACTGGTTCTGGCAATCGGGGCAGGTACGTGACAAGGGTCTCTCCACGAAACGAATGAGCACCGGTGGTCTTTAGTGCGCGAAAGCAGCCAAGCCCCCGCGCGCCAGAAGTTCATCCGGCACGGCCCTCAGCAGTTGACTATCCGAGGGGTGGTGCTGTCAATCATCTAAACGACTGGAACTCTTGGCCTTGATGGGGGCGCGGGCTACTTCAGCGCGTCGCTCAAGTCGATGACGGCGTCCCGCCCTACCGGTACCTCGTCCTTCTGGCTGGAACCTGGATGCTTGCGGTGGTGGCGCTGCGGCCGGTCGCTGGTGGCGGTGGGCGTCGGCGTCGGCGGCTCAACCTCAAGCTTTGCCGTCACGGTCTGATTCTGGTCGGCGATGACCTCTGTCACATACGGGAGGTAGTTTGCCTTCCTCAAGGCAAGGTGCACCTTTGCACTCCTCGGCACCTCGACCGCGAGTGGCGTGCTCCCGGACTGCTCGCCGCCTTTCCAGCTGGCCTGCACGTCCGCTTCCATTGGGTCGGAAATCACTGAGAGGAAAACGGGGCTGCTGTCACCCTCCGAGGCCTCCCGCCTGGCGGCGGCCTGCGTTGCTTTCTCCTCCTTGGCGGCGATGGCGCTCGCCTCGGTGACGGCCCGTTCGGCCTTGTCGTTTCCCAGCTTGATGCCGTAGCCGATTCCGCCGCCGATCAAAACCAGTGCCCCGATCACGCCGGCGACGATGGGCAGCTTGCCATGCGGTGCAGGCGGGGCCGGCCGTGTCGCGGGCGGGAGCGGGCGTCTCCCCGGCGGGTTCGACGGACCGGTGCCGGTTGCGGCGCGCGGGTCGGGACGCGCGCCCGGACTGGAGTTGCGCGGCGCGACCGGCTTCGTGGATCGGCCGGGCTTTGAGGGCGTGCGCAGCCCGGGGTTCGACCTGGCGCGCAGCTCGATTGGATTTAGCTCGGTCTCGGTCGAGTCGTCGTCCGGCAAATCGCGCGTCACACCGAGGTGGTCCATGCAGGCACCGATGGCCTCGCCGAGCTCTTCCATGCCCTGGAAGCGGTCCTCCTGCTTCTTCTCCAGGCACTTGAGGATGATCTGCTCGTACTCCTCCGGCGTCCCTGGCGCCAAATCGCGCGGCCGCGGCGGGGCCTGCTGCAGATGCGCGACCAGCATGGCGCCGAAGTCTTCGCCCTTGAACGGGAGCCGGCCGGTGGCGAGTTGAAACATGATCACGCCGAGCGAATAAACGTCGCTGCGGGCGTCGATGGCGTTGGTCTTCCCGCTGCCTTGCTCCGGGGACATGTACGCGGGCGTTCCCATCACCATGCCGGTCTGGGTGCTGCCGGTGGACGCGCCTTGGGCGTCGGTCAGCTTGGCGATGCCGAAGTCCACCACCTTGACGAAGTTCTTTTTGCCCTTGTGACTGATCAGGTAGAGGTTGTCGGGCTTCAGGTCGCGGTGGATGATGCCCTTGCGGTGCGCCGCATCGAGCGCCTCGCAGATCTGCAGCAGGATGGGCCCCGACACCCCGAGCGGGACCGGGACCTGGTGCTTGATCAGGTTCTGCAACGCGCGGCCGAGCAGGTACTCCATGACGAAGTAGTGCCGATTGTCGTCCGTAACGTTGAGATCGATGATCTTGAGGATGTTGTCGTGCCCGATGACGTTGACGGCGCGCGCCTCGTTGAAGAACCGGTCGACGATCTTCGCGTCGTGCGCGTACTCTGAATGCAAAAACTTGATCGCCACCTTCGAGCCGATGACCGGGTGCACGCCCAGGTAGACAGCGCCCATGCCGCCCTTGCCCAGCGGCCTGGTGACCGTGTACGAGCCGACGGTGCGGCCGATCAACTCGTCCACCACCGGCAATGTCGACAGGTTGTGACCGTCCTCCGGACAATGGAGGATCTCGTCTTCATAACTGTTTTGACAATCGGGGCAGGTGCGGGACAAGGCGGAAGTCTCCAGCGCCGCAGTTGAATCGCCCGCGGTGTGTTTAGTCAAGCATTTGCGAGCGGCACTTTTTTAGCGCCCGGGACTAGAATCGAAATCGCATGCGCTTCGCAAAAATGCACGGCCTCGGCAACGACTTCCTGCTCCTCGATTTGCGGGCTGGCGGTGAGCCACTCGAGGGGGCGCGCGCGCTGGCTCTGTGCGATCGGCACCGGAGCGTCGGCGGCGACGGTGTGCTCACTCTCCTGCCCTCGAGCGATGGCGACGCGCGCATGCTGATCCAGAACTCCGACGGCTCGGTGCCGGAGATGTGCGGCAACGGCGCGCGCTGCGCTGCCCTGTGGATTTCGACCGACGGCGGATCGAGCGCGAGCAGCCGCGAGATCCTGCTGCTGACCGAGGCAGGGCCGCGCCCATGCAGTGTTCGCGCGCACTCGCCGGTCGCGGGCGAAGTCACCGTTGGAATGGGCGCGCCACGCTTCGAAGGCACACGGAGGCTCGAGGGGACCGACGGAACGCTCGGCGACGCGCTCTGTGTCTCAATGGGCAATCCCCACCGCGTGCTCTTCACCGACGGCGACCCGCGTGAGTTGGCCTTGCGGTACGGGCGCGAGCTGTGTCTGGCCCAGGCCGCGAACATCGAATTCGTCAAGCGCCTCCGGCCGCGGCACTA
Organism: Deltaproteobacteria bacterium; assembly: GCA_025358085.1. Classification (GTDB taxonomy): domain Bacteria; phylum Myxococcota; class Myxococcia; order Myxococcales; family 40CM-4-68-19; genus JANYKT01. The sequence goes on from JANYKT010000105.1 coordinate 8,658, forward strand.
CCGCGCCGTGGTCTACGAGCGCGGCGCGGGCCTGACCGAGGCCTGCGGCACCGGGGCCTGCGCCGTAGCCGCGGCGGCCATCGCTCGCGGCGAGGCGAAGGCTGGCGAGGACCTGGTTATCGAATTGCCCGGCGGAATCTTATCGATTCGACAAGATTCGACTACCGGAGAGTTGCACATGACCGGCCCCGCCGAGCTGGTGTTTATCGGCGAGCTTCCCTGACCTGCGTGCTACTCGTCGAGCATTTCCTTGAGAGTGGTTCGCTCGCCGGCCACGATGTGCACCGTTCGATTGATGTCCTTGCCCAGGTCTGGATTGATCAGCCGGACCTGGTGGTCGCCCGCCGCCAGCTGCACCGGGTCGGCCAGCGGCGTCACGCCGACTTCATTGCCGTCGATCGCAACCTTCGCCCACGGCCGGATGAGCAGCAGTAGCTCACCCTTCGCGATCACGGCCGGAGGGGCCGGCGGGGGCGGTTTCGGCGCTTCCCGGATCACCACCACTGGCGGCGGCGTGGGCTCCACAACCGCGACCATGCGGTGTGCGGGCCCGGCTTTGATGGGTTCCGATTTGACGGGCTCCTCGACCACCACCTTGATGCGCTCGGGCACCTCCGGCTGCAATTTCGGCGGCGCCTCCGGCTTCGGCTGCTCTCCGAGGCTCGCGCGCTCAACCGCGACCGGCACCGCCTGGTCGTCGCCCTGCTCCCTCAAAAAGAGCATCGCCCCGCCGCCACCCAGCACGGCGATGAAGGCGAAGGCCGCGATGCCGTAGAGGAGCGCCCGGCTCCTGTGAGGAAGCACAACAGGCCCGTCCAGCAGCAGGGTGCCGGCCTCGCGCTCGGGCTGCGGCCGCCCCTGCGCGATCAGCTGCGGCGCGGCTCCGGTGCCGGCGAACGACTCTTCTTCAACCGCGCCGAGCGTCCTGTCGGTGACTTCCGTAGGCGGGGTGACCGTGACTTCCGGCGTATAGGCCTTGATGAAGTCGGCCACCCGCGCGGGCGTGATGGTTTGTCCCAGGTTGAGCAGCAGTTGCTCGAGGTCGTTCTGGAACTCGTGGCAGCTCTGGTAGCGCTGCTCCCGGTCTTTCGCGAGCGCGCGCTCGACGATGGCCAGCAGCTCCTCGGGCAGGTCGGGCCGCACTTCAGCCAGGGGCGGCGCCTCTTCGGTCATGATCTTGCCGATCAGCGCGACCTCGGAGTCGGCATCCCACGGCCGCTTGCCGGCGAGCATCTCGTAGAGCACCACGCCGAGGGCGAAGACGTCGGTGCGCCGGTCCAGCGTTGAACCGCGGAGTTGCTCCGGCGGCATGTACGCGACCTTGCCCTTGAGCGTGCCGGTGCGGGTGGCGCCCGAGCTGTTGGCCGCCTTGGCGATGCCGAAATCCACCACTTTCGCGGCGCCGTTGCGGTGCACCAGGATGTTGTCCGGTGAGATGTCGCGGTGGACGAGACCGAGCGGTCGGCCCTGCTCGTCGGTGAGGTCATGCGCGTACTGCAGGCCGGCCGCGGCCATCGAGATGATCTTGACCACCTCGGGGACCGGCAGGAGTTCGTTCAGCTCGGCAGCGCGCTTGCCCACGGCACGCAGGTTCGGGCCGTCGATGAACTCCATGGCGATGAAGTAGTTCCCGTTGGTCTCGCCGAGGTCGAAAATGGAGACGATGTTGGGATGGTCAAGCCGGGCCGCCAGCCGCGCCTCATTGAGGAACATTTCGACGAACTGCTTGTCGCGAGCGAGGTGCGGCAGGATGCGTTTGAGACAGACCAGCTTTTCGAAGCCCGCGGCGCCCGCCTGCTTGGCGAGATACACCTCGGCCATGCCGCCTGCGGCGATGAGCTTCACGAGCTTGTACTTGCCGAGCGGCGTCGTCATCGATGGGAGCTCTAGGCGAGGCCAAACGGCGCCTCATGGCGGGGTAATTGACCGGCGATAATAGCGCAGAGTTACTCCTCAAACAAAGAAACCAGGGCAAACAAGGTCAGCCAGCGAGTGCTCATGGGAGCGCTCTGCCGAACCGTCTTGACGCCGATGGCGACGCGACCCGTCCGGCTAGCTGGCGTGGGTCAGGAGCCCATGACCGCGACGCGCTCACCCGGCTTCGGGTCTGCGTTGCGCAGGCCGCTCATGAGCGTGCGCCGCACTACTTGCGCGGCGGCAGAGGAGCCAGCGGCGCGTGCGCAGCTGCTGCGGGCGATGCTGGTGCGGGCGATACAGAAGCGGGTGAACCTGGTGCTGGTGCAGGTGCGGCTGGCGCGGGACTCACGGGGGGAGTCGTCGAGAGCCGGGACGGGGCCGGCACAGGCTTTCCGTCCGCGGCGGCGGCAAGCTGATCGACCACGAAACTCAACTCAGCAACGAGCTGCGCGGCCTCGAGAGCATGGTCGCTTGCGGCGTCGCGAACCAGCTCGAGCTTGCGTCGCGCGGACAGGACGAGCCTGGCCGCCTGCGCGAGCTCGCCGCGCGCCTGGCTATACGCGAGCTCGCCACGCAGCCCCGCGAGCTGGGCTTGCTGCTGCCCCGTGAGCCCGGACAAGAGCGCTGCGCGGTCGGCCAACGCCTGCGCCGCGGGAACGTCATTCTTCTTCGTCGCCTCACGCGCCCAGGGCAGGAGCTGCTCGAACAGCCCGCGGTCGAGCGCAGACTGATCGTCATACTCGAACTCGGTGACCTTCGATCCCGGAGGCAGCTGCAGCGGCCCGTACGCCTTGCCGTACGTCGCGTCCTCGGCCGCGATGCGCGCGGTGCCGATGGGGAAGAAGCGTCCGTGCTCGACAACGAGCCAGCCGTTGTCCGCCGAAAGCCGGAAGTGGCGCTCGTTGCGCTCGGACGCCAGCCACCAGACCACGCCCAGCAGGCAGAAAATCAGCAGCCACAGCACCAGCCGCTGGAAGCCTCCGCCGCTGGCTCGGACGGGCCGCGCGGGTGGGGCGGCGGTCTCAGGGCTCACGCATCACGCCGATGAACGGAAGGTTGCGGTACTTCTCGGCCGCGTCCAGTCCGTAGCCGACCACGAACTTGTCCTCGATGGGAAAGCCCAGGTAGTCGATGGGGATCTTCGTTCGCGCGCGCGCCGGCTTGTGCAGCAGCCCGCAGATGCGGATGGACGCCGGATGCCGCGTTGCCAGGTTGTCGAGCAGGTAGCGCATGGTCAGGCCGGTGTCGATGATGTCCTCGACCACCAGTACATGCTTGCCTTCAATGGGCCGCGACAGGTCGCTCGTGATCTTGACCACCCCCGAGCTTTCGGTAGCCTCGCCGTAACTCGACAGCGCGACGAAATCGATGGTGAGCGGCAAGTCGATGGCCCGCGCCAGATCGCTGACGAAGACGAACGCGCCCTTGAGCACGCCGACCAGCACCAGCTCCTTGCCGGCGAAGTCGTGGGCGATCTGCGCGCCAAGCTCAGCCACGCGCGCGGCGATCTGCTCTTTCGAGATGAGCACGTCCATGTCCTGCCCCAGCTTCACTGTGTGCCTCCGAAACGTTCCAGCCATTGCCGGCCGCGGGCTGCAGCCGCCGCGGCTACACGTACGCGTTGTTCATGATCTCGCCGAACCCGCCGCCGCCCGGCACGATGTACTGGCGGTCGTCGAGCCCGCGCTCTCTATCCCAATGCGTGCCGGGCACGGTGTCGAAAACGTCCGCCGGAGAGAGCCCGCGGTCGAGCCGCAGCGCATAGATGACGGTGCCCGGGTGCGCCGTGGAGACGCGCTTGAGGTACTCGGGCGTGACTATCAGGTGCACCGCGATGACCTTGCGCGGCGTGCCCATCACCCCGTTCTGGTAGGTGTCGAGCGCCTTGACGATGCTGCCGCCGGTCGCTCCCATCGGGTCGGGAAAGAGCAGCAGCGCGTCGTCGACATCGCCGCCGATCTTGCTGCCACTGATGGCCGAGCCGATCACCCGCTCGGCCGCGTCCAGCACGCGCGCCATCACGAAGTGGTCCTGCCGCACCAGCCGCGGATCGAGGATGGTGTTGAGGAAATCGTAGGTGATCTGCGAGGGCAGCGTTCCGGCGCGGGCGATGTTGACGGTGACCGCGCGTACCTCTGGATCAATGGTCTCGCCGTGCGCGACCGCGTGCGGGGTCGAGTCGATCATTCGCGTCGGCGTGGCCGAGGCGCGCCGCGGGAACTCGGCGTTGACCACCGTGCGCAGGAGCTGCCAGTAGAGCGCGACCACCAGCTGGTTGATTTGCGGCTGGTAGGTCCCCTTGGCGCAAAGCCGCGCCAGCTGGGTGAGCGCCAGCGGCTCGGCAAGGATATGGACCTCTGGCCCGTAGCGGTGCTGCAGCTCGGGGGTCCGGTAGTGCAGCTGGTCGTAGGCGTGGTCGTGCAATCAGGCTTTCACGAAGGAGAAAAGTTCTTGCTCGGGCGGCGTGGTCGGCTCCCTGGGCTCGGGGGAAAAACATTTCCGGCAGCGCGGCTCGTAGGCGTCGAGCGCGCCGACCAGCACGCGGCCCTGGGTGGCGATGGTTCGCTGCGAGCGGCCCGCCGGCTGGCCGCAGACCACGCAGATGGCGAGCTCCTTGGTGATGTACTCAGCTTCGGCGAGGAGCGCCGGCATGGGGTCGAAGGCCTCTCCGCGGTAGTCCTGATCGAGTCCCGCCACCACCACGCGCAGCCCGCGGTTGGCGAGGTCCCGGCACACCTGCACCGCGCCGATGCCGAGAAATTGCACCTCGTCGATGCCGACGACTTCGACATCCTGGAGCAGGCGCTGCGGGATCTCGGCCGCGCTATCGACGACGGTCGAGTGCATGCGCTGCTGCGAGTGGCTGACGACCGCGTTGTCGTCGTACCGCGTGTCGATGCGCGGCTTGAAGACCTGCACCTTGCGCCTCGCGATCACGGCGCGCCTGAGGCGGCGGATGAGCTCTTCGGTCTTGCCGGAAAACATGGGTCCGCAGATGACCTCGATGGTTCCCATTACTTGAACCGGAGCCGCAGTTCGCCAAGGGCGCCCTCGTCGCCAGCGCGCAGTTCCAGCTGGGCGTCGCGCAGGCCCGCGGCGCGGTCAGCGAGGAGGCGCGCGCCGACCGATGCCATGCCGCCCTCTTTCTCCGCGGCGCTCTGCAGCGAGTACACCAGCCCCGCGATGTCGACCCAGAGATCCTGCGCCGACGCTTTGTCGAAGCCGGGCGCCCCGGACTTCTGCAAGGTCGCGCCCAGCGTGGCTGCCGCAGCGCCCGGCAGCAGCACGAGGCCCAGCGGTCCCAGCTGCGCAGCGGTCGGCGGCGGGGGTTTCTTCCGGCTGCTCTTCACGACCGGGGCGGGCGGTGCATCTTCCGACGGCTGCGCGGCCGGGCCGCCGAACGAGAGGTAGAAGAAGCCGTCCTTGACCGCTGCCTGCGCGGCGTCGCCCAGCCGGTAGAAGACCCCGGACGGCACCGCCACGCGATCGCTCGCGGCGCGGGTGCGGGTCGCGCGATCGAGCGCGGCCTGCATCACCGCGGCCTTGCCTGCGTCCAGCTCTGCGGCAACCAGGAAACTGGAGCGATCGAAGCTGCCCACCTGCTCGCCCATCACCGCCTCGATCAGCGAGCCGGCGTCGAGGTAGACCCCGATACCGACGTTGCCGGTGAAGGCGGGCAGCAGGTCCTTCTCGACGTCGAGGCCCATCATTTCCTGGACGCGGTCGCGCAGGCGCGAGGCGTCGGCGCCCGAGGCACGCACCAGCTCTTGCCACAGCGCAGGAGGAGAGGCGGAGAGCTTCAAGTACGCGGCCGCCCCCGCGGGCAGCCGCGCCGCGAGATCGGGCGGGGGCCGCGACGGCGCGAGGTCTTTCGCCAGCTGCTGCGGGGTCACGTTCTTGAGCTGCCCGAAGAAGCGCACGCGGAATTCGCCGTCGTTGTCGAAGATGGAAAAGGCGGACGAGCCGAGCTCGCTGCCGAGCCGTGAGCTGCCTTCCGCAAGCCCTGCGGGCGGTGAACCGCGCGAGAAGAACGAAGCGTCGCCGTCGCCGACATGCTTCATGGCCGCGAGCCAGGCCGGGTCCTGCGCGAGACCCTGGTCGGGCGGCAGTGCCAGCGCGCTCTTGAGCGCGAGTGCAGGGTCGCTCAGGCCCGCGGTGCGCACGTAGAGGTAGCCGTAGCGCTGCACCACGGCGACCTTCTCGCCCGAGGGCAGCTGGCCGGTGAGCGCTGGCGCGCCGTCGAGCTGCGTCTCGACGAGCGCGAACGCTCCGCCGGAGAAGCGGCCTGCGACGCGGTCGTGGCTGAGCATGCGCTTGACGGCCCCCAGCGCCTTGGCGTCGTCGGAGGTGCCGATGACCATCACCAGCGCTTCCGGATCCTGCGGCACGGTGTAGAGGGCGAGGCCTTCGTCGGGGTCGAAGCCGTTGGCGTCGGCTTGCTTCGGATCCAGTGCGTCGAAGCCCAGGCCCTCGCTCAAGGTCCGCACCACCTCATCATAGAAGGACCCCAGAGCGAGACGTTCGGCGGTGCGACGGTGCTGCGAGAGCCGCCCCCATGGTCGCGGAACCACCAGCGCGCCTCGCACGTCGGCGGGCACGGCCATGGCGACGGTGCGCGCTTTGACGGTGGCATGCGCGGTGGCAGTGCGCTTTTGTCCATCCCGGTCGCGGAGGGTCTGCGTGATGGTGAACGCGCCCGCATGCGGGAAGGCGTGGACCACCTCGGCGCCGGTGGCTTGCGGAGTGCCGTCCCCGAAATCCCAGAGGACCTGGGTGCCGTCGGGGAGAGCGCGTGGCTGGCCGAATGTGGCCGGGACGCCCGACGTGGTGACGCGATCGTCGATGGCGCCGGGTGCGACGCGTTTGATGCAGGAGGAGGCGAGGCAGAGAGCGGCGCAGAGGAGGAGGCGGCGCATAAGGAGCGTCGTTTACCACAGTTGAAATTGTAGGGCGGGGCGGCTCGCGCGCAGGCTCCAGAGGACTGCGACGGGGGGCCGCAGGTGATTGACAGGCCGCAGCGGCGCCGTTACTGCTTTCAAAGAATTTTGAAAGTTCAGAGGTGAGCGTGGCTGCACTTCATTCCGCAGGGCTGATCGAGCTGCTCGACGCCGCGGCCAGTCCGCTTTCGCGACCTTCGGCGGCGCAGCTCTTGCCCGGCACCTCGGTGGCGGAAGGCATTCCCCGGCTCGAGCGTCTCCTTCTTGCTGCCGCCCTGGAAGCACCCCACGATCTGGGGCCGGCCGCCGCCCAGCTGGTCCGCGCGGGCGGCAAGCGCGTGCGGCCTCTCCTCACCCTGCTCGCCGCGCGGGCTGCGGCGCCGGGCCTCCGGGCACGAGGCCGCGTGGCGTTGGCCCTGGTGTCCGAACTCGTCCACTCGGCCACGCTGCTCCACGACGACGTGATCGACGACGGCCTCACCCGGCGCGGCCTGCCTGCTCCCCGCGTCGCCTATGGAAACGGCGTCTCGGTGCTTGCGGGCGACTGGCTGCTCACTTCGTCGCTGGACCTGGCGCTGCGCTCGCGCGTGCCGGGCGCGGTCGAGGCGCTGGTGCGCACGCTGCGCAAGCTTGTCGAGGGCGAGGCTCGACAGCTCGCGCTGCGCGGCTCGGTGGCGTTCAGCGCCGAGGACGCGTTGCGGATCGCCGAGCTGAAGACTGGCGCTCTCTTCGCCTGGTGCGGCGAGGCTGGAGCGCTCGCGGCGCGCGCGCCAGTAGCCATCCGCGAGGCGCTGCGCGACTTCGGCCTGCACTGCGGCGTGGCCTTCCAGATCGCTGATGACCTGCTCGACTTCGAGGCAGACTCCGCCACGCTGGGCAAGGCGGTGCTGGCCGATGTGACCGAGGGAAAGCCATCGCTGCCGCTCGCCATCGCGCTCAAGCGCTTGCCCCCGCTGCGCGCTGACCTTGCGGCGCTGCTCGTCCTCGACCTCGCCACACCGGAGCTCGAGGTGCGGTCGCGAACGCGCGCCTTCGCGGTCAAGCTCTCGCGCACCGGCGCGCTGGGAGCCGCGCGGCGCGTGGCCGAGATGGAGCGCGACACAGCGCTGCAGGCCCTGGCTCGAATACCGGGGAGCCCGACGAGGGAGCTTTTGGAGCAGGTGACGCAGTCGCTCCTGGCGCGCCAAAGGTGAAGCGCCGTGGTTCGCGGGCCATGGGAACAAAGCCCCTCTGCCGGGAAAGCCCAGGGGCTGAGAATCGGAGGATGAACGATGCTGCTTGATCCCGACAGACAGGCCCCCGTGGCGACACCCGGGCAAGAGCAAGAGCTTCTGCAGGAGGTCGCCGAGGCCATCGGCGCGCTGATGGAGTTCTGGGGCTTCAAGCGCGTGATGGGCCGGCTCTGGACGCTGCTTTACCTGCGCGACGAGGCGCTGACCGCCGCCGAGCTTTGTGAGGAGCTCGCCATCTCCACCGGCGCGGCCTCGATGACACTGGCCGAGCTCGAGCACTGGGGTGTGGTTCGCCGCTCGCGCAGGCCCGGCGACCGGCGCGAGTATTTTGAGGCGGAGACCGACATCTGGCGCATGGTCTCGCGCGTCCTCCGCGAGCGCGAGCTGGTGCAGGTGGAGCGCGCGCTGGAGGTCTTCGAGAGAGCGCGAACGCAGCTGCGGCAGAAGGTGCCACCCGGCGAGCACGCGCGCGTCGAGATGGTCAACGAGCGCATCGGCCGGCTCGCCGACCTGGCGCGGCTGGGTCGCGGACTGATCAGCGCGATCGTGAGCCAGGGCAAGGTCGACCTTGCGCCGCTGGTCCGCTTCGCGACGGCGCGACGGCGCTGATCAAACGAACTCGCTTCAGAATTCGACCGAGAGCCCGAAGCGCCAGGCTCTGTCGGTGAGGATGAGCGAGCCCTGCTTGTGGAAGTTGTCGAGCCGCGTCCAGCCGTACTCCGCGAAGATTGCGGTGCGCTGGATATACGTGTCCACGTAAGCCTCGCGCGCCACGGCTGGGTCGATGGCGTCCAGGTTCAGCGCTACGCCGACCGCGGTGGTGTACCCGAGGGTCCATCCCGAACCACGCCGGCGGTCCGTTTGCGTGCGAGAAACATCGCCGGTGCCGGAGAAGGAGGCCCAGAGCGCCTCGGTCAGACCCGCCTGGGCATAGGGAATGAACGGGAGCCAACGGTAGTGGTCGGCGAGCCAGTCAAATCGATAAGTGGCAACCAGGCCGAACGGAATGACGTCCAGGAGCGCAGTGTCCTGCGACGCGTGTTGCGTAGGAAGCCCGTCGTCGATCAGCCCCTTGCCGATGTTCTGCCAGTAGCCAATGGTGCCGCCCAGCATCAGCGCGCCGAAGGGGTGCAAAAACTCCCAGTCCGCCTCGAACTGGACCCGCGTCGGCTTGCGGTTGCCGAAGATGTCCGCGTAGGGCTGCTTGCCGCCGAGCCCGATTTCCGAGTCGACCTTGGGGTCATAGCGATCGAGCTTGAGTTCCACCAGCAGCCGGCGCGGGGGCTGATCGAACGGAGCTGCATGCGCGGCGCGCCCCGCAAGCGACAGCGCGAGCGCGAAGACGACCAGGGAGGCAGCGGCGGCGCGACGGCGGCGCGCCAGCAATGCCACGACAAAAGCCAGCCCGGCGATCCACGCGACTCCTCCGCTCGAATTACACCCGTGTCCGCCCAGCGCGCCTCCGCCGTCGTTGCGATAGTGGTCATAAAAGTCCGACACCTGTTGCGGATTGCCCTGCGAGCGCGGCGAGAGTTCCGAGGTGTTGCCGTAGGTGTCGTTCGCTACCACCGCGACGTCGTAGCCTCCATCATTTTGCAGCGGCTGCTGGTCGTCGGTTTTGGAGACGTCTGCATTGGTCTGCGCAGTGACTCGAATTGAGTACTTGGCCAGGTCGATGGGGGCCCCGATGGGCACCACATGCACATCGAAGGTGAGGATCTTGTCGGCCGGGTTGCCTTGCGCCCAGCCGACGCGAAGATGCGTGTCGCCCGAGCTGATTTGCGGCGCGGTGGGCGGGGAAGGAGGGACCGTGGCGAAGTTGACTGCGATCTCGGCTGAAGTGGTGGAGACGGTCAGCCCGCTCTGCTTGTACTGGATGCAGAGGTAATAAGTGGCTGGCGAAGCGGAGGTGTGGCCGACGTCGTTGCAGTTGAACGAGCCGCCGTCTGCGACGTCGAGAAAGAGCTCGGAGGGCGGCAGCTGCACCGACGCGGTGTCGGCGGCGAAGTTGACGTTCTCGGTCCTGTCGAGGTTCCCGCCGGAGCTGCAGTTGGAATTGTCCGAGGCTCGCAACACGCCCAGCGAGGGAGTGCCGACAGGTTGCGCGCCCCCGAGTCCCAGATTGATGGCAAACGGAATCGGGGTGTTGTTGAGGCAGTCCGTCTTCCCGATCAGCACCACCGGCGGCGTGCCCGTACCCTTGGTGCTGGTGATCGCGATGTTGCTCGTCGTCTGGGCGAACCCGGCGAGGGGGAGGAGCGTGACGGCGAACAGAGCGGCGGCGCGGGCAGACTTCATGGCGGCAAGGACGATAGCAAGACGCACGCCAGCTCGCCTGCTTTCAAGGAAGCGGCGCCGGGGCCGCGCGGCCCCGGCGCGAGGGACATTCTGTCAGGGCCGCACGTCATTCTGTCAGTGCATCCCGAGGGCGGAGGCGTGTTGTTGCAGCAGCGCTTCGGCGATCTGAACCGCATTGGTCGCCGCGCCCTTGCGCAGGTTGTCCGAGACGACGAAGAGCACCAGGCTGTTGGGCTGCGAAATGTCCGTCCGGATGCGGCCGACGTGCGTGTCGTTGTCGCCCACGGCCAGCATTGGCATTGGATAGATGTGCTGCGCGAGATCGTCCACCACCTTGACGCCCGGCGCAGCCTTGAGCAGCTCGCGCGCGCGCGCAGGCGTGAGCGGGTCCTTGAAGGTCAAGTTCGCCGCCTCGGAGTGACAGTAGAAAATGGGCACGCGGACGCAGGTGGCCGCTACCGGCAGGTCCGGGAGACCGAGGATCTTGCGGGTCTCGTTGGTCATCTTCATCTCCTCCTCGGTGTAGCCGTTGGCTGTCGCGGGGCCGATCTCCGGGAGCAGATTGAAGGCGATGCGGTGGGCAAACTTGCTGGGCGTGATCTCACCCAGCGAGAAGAGGGCGCGCGACTGCGTCTCAAGCTCGTCGATGCCCTTCTGGCCGGCGCCCGAGACGGACTGGTAGGTGGACACGATGACGCGCGTGAGCGTGGCCGCGTCGTGCAGCGGCTTGAGCACCACCACCAGCTGGATGGTCGAGCAGTTCGGGTTGGCGACGATGCGGCGCCCGCCGGGCTTCACCGCGAGCAGCAGGTCGCCCGCGTTCACCTCAGGAACGACCAGCGGGCAGTCGGCCTCCATGCGAAAGGCGCTCGAGTTGTCGATCACCACCGCGCCCGCCCGCGCTGCGTGCGGCGCGAACTCGCGCGAGACGGTGGCGCCGGGCGAGAAGAGCGCGATCTCCACTCCTGCGAACGAGTCCGGCGTCAGGCGACGCACGGTGACATCCTCGCCGCGGAACTCGATCTTCTGGCCTTCGCTGCGCTCGGAGGCGAGCGGCACCAGCTCGCCGACAGGGAACTCCCGCTCCTCGAGCACCTTGATCATTTCGCGTCCGACCACGCCGGTCGCGCCGACGATTGCCACCTTGAGCTTGCGCATAACGCGGGACTCACCACGCCTTTCAGGCCCGCGTCAAGCCTCCAACACGGCCTTCGGCGAGCGCGACCTCGGCCAGGCTTTGCTGCAAATAGTTGGGAGCCAAGGCAAAGAGCGCGTCCGGGCTGTAGCGGGCGTCGCGCAGAGCAGGCAGGCAGAGCCGTCCGATCTGGCTCGCGGGCGGAGCGCGGAATGCATCGGAGAGGGTCAGGCCTTCAAACGCCGCGCGGTTCGCGAGCGCGCCCGGGCCTGCGAGGACCAGACCGTCCGGGTGGCCCAGGGCGCGCAGCTTTTCCGCCAGCACCTCAGCGCGGTAGACCGCCTCGGGCCAGACCAGGTCCAGGCCGCGGTGGAGCGAAGCGTACACCTCGCCCCGGCGCGCCTCGATGGTGACGCAAACAAGCCGGGCGAATTGCGTGTCTGTCCCCAGCGCGCCTCGCGCTGCGGCCTCGGCGAGCGCGAGCGCGAGCAGCGACGACGCTCCGGCGATGGGCCAGCGCCGCGCGTACGCCAACGCCTTCGCCGCCGCGAGCGCGACGCGCAGGCCGGTGAACGAACCAGGCCCGAGCCCCACTGCAATACCCTGGACGCCGTCGAGCGGACCCAACACGCAGGGCAGCAGGTCGCCCGCCCTGGCGTCGTGCGTGGACTCGGAGAGGACGTGCCCGTCCTCCACGAGCGCTACGGACAGCACCGGCGAGGAGGCGTCAAGCGCGAGCAGCCGCAACTATCCGAACGCCATGCGGACGATGTCGTTCTTGAAAGCGAAGATCATCAGCGTCAGCAAGAGCGCGATGCCGACAACATTGGCGACCTCGCGGAACCGCAGCGAGAGCGGCTTGCGGCGCACCGCCTCGATGCCGGCCGAGAGCACGTGGAAGCCATCGAGGACCGGCAGCGGAATGAGGTTCATCACGCCCAACACCACGCTGATGGCGCCCATCATGTAGACGAATGCGCGCCAGCCTTCGTCGGCGGCGCGGCGGGCGACGTCGGCGATCATGATCGGCCCGCCGATGGCCTCGCTGGAGATGTGCCCGGTGACGATGCGGGCGAGACCCAGCGCCTGCCCCCGGACCGCGCCAGACAGATCCATCACGCTGCGCCGCACGGCCTCGGGCACGCTCCAGCGAACCAGAACTCGCTCGGGCTCGACCGAGTAGACGGCGCTGTCGGGTGCTGCGCCGAGGTCGGGCGTGTCCACGCGGACGCCTGCCTCATCGCGCGCCTTCTTCAGATGCTGGTTCACGGTGACCGCGACCTCCTTGCCCTCGCGGCGCACGGTAAAGGCGAGCGGCCGCGCCAGCGCTGCGTGACGGGCGGTCTCCACCTCGTCGTACCAGGTCAGGGCGGGCTTGCCGGCCACGCTGAGGACCCGGTCCCCGCGCTGCAGGCCGGCTTCCGCTGCCGCCGAGCCGGGCTGGACGGCGAAGAGAGTCAGATCGCTCGCCTCGATGCCGTAGGCCCCGGCGCTCGCGGGCGCCGGAATTTCCAGCGAGACGGGCTGCTCCGACCAGAGCGTGGCACCGGGCGCGTCGACCGGCTGGCGCCGCAGCACCTCCAGCTTGAGGGGCGCGGTGGCGGTCTCGAGCTTCCGCGCCAGGGCCTCATAGTTGGCGACCCGCTGGCCATCGAGCCGGGTAATCAGATCGAAGGTCCGCAGCCCGCCGCGCGAGGCAGGCGTTTCGGGTCCCGTGACCGTGACCTCGGCCGCGCGGGCAGCCGCCGAGATGCCGATGCGGCCATGCTTCACGGTCTCGAGCGGATTGGTCTCCTCGTGCACCGCCGGGATGATGGTCACGTCCTGTTCGCGCCCGTCGCGTGAGACGTGCAGTTGGAGCGGCTGCCCCGGATGGTCCACTGAAGAACGGATCTTCTCCTGCAACGTGGTCCAGCCGGTGACCGGTTCACCATCGACCGTGAGGATGCGGTCACCCGCCCGCAGCCCACCCACCGCGGCTGGCGACTGCGGCTTGACAGTGCCCACCGTGGCCGCGAGGTCGTGGTGCGGCGCGGCGTTGATGATGAAGAAGAGCCCCAGCGCGGCGATGAAATTTGCCGCCGGGCCAGCGAAGGCGATGGCGGCCTTCTTCGCGGGGGGCTGCTCGAGGAACCCGCGACCGCGGTCCTCCGGCGGCAGCTCTTCCAAGGGATTGTCGCCGGCAAACTTCACGTAGCCGCCCAGCGGCAAGAGCGAGAAACGGTACTCGGTTTCGCCAACAGTGAAACCGAATAATTTAGGCCCGAACCCCAGGGAGAACCGCAGCGCCTTGACGCCCAGCAGCTTGCCCACGATGAGGTGACCCATCTCGTGGAAGAAGACGATGGTGCTGATGAGGAGGGCAAAGGAAGCGAGCGTCTGCACGACCGATAGGACGGAGCTCATTGCATCATTGTAATGCCACCGCCCGCCGAAATCAGGAGAAACCGGATCATCCGCGGTCTACCAGCAGCCTCGCGCACAGGAGGACGAAGGGAGCAGTGAAGAGCAGCGCGTCGATGCGGTCGAGCATCCCGCCGTGCCCGGGCAAGAGCCTGCCGCTGTCCTTGGCACCGAAAGCGCGCTTGAGCATGGATTCGGACAGGTCGCCGAGCGGCCCCAACACCGACGCGCCCAGCGCAATCAGCGCCGCGGCCCAATAGGGAAGCTCCGGGATCCAGAAGTGTTTGACGAGAAGCGCGCCCACCGTCGCGAGGAAGAGGCCGCCCACTGCGCCCTCCCACGTTTTCTTCGGCGAGATGCGCTCAAAGAGCTTGTGCTTCCCGAAGGCGCGGCCGGCAAAGTAGCCGCCGGTGTCGTTCCACCAGGTGACCACCAGCGTAAGGATGATCCACCACTCGGCGTGCCGCGGGAGCTGGCGGATGCGGATGAGCGCCGACATCATCAATCCCGGATAGACCGCGCCCAGCACTGCAAGGCTCACCCGCAGCGGAGCGCGCGCGACGTCGCGCTCGAAGAAAAGGGCGTCGGTGAAGGCAGCCACCACCACCACCGCCAGCACCACTTTGAAGGAGAGGAAGGGGACCTGGATGACGTCCAGGAGCGGCAGCGCGAAAGCCGCGCCGATCGAGACTATGGCGCCGCCCGACAGCCCGCCGTCGGGCGCGGCCGCGGCGAAGGGCAGCTGGTTCAGCTCCAGTGAGCACAGCGCGGCCGCTCCGCCGACCAGCAGCGCGAACCAGATGTCGCCCAGCCAGATGAGCCAGATGACCAGCGGCAGGAGGACCAGCGCGGTGCCGACGCGGACGACGAGGTCGCGGTTCATGCTTTCCTGATCTGGGCGGAGGTATGGCCGAACCTGCGCTCGCGCCGCTGGAAGTCGGCCAGCGCGAGCAGCAGGTCGCGCTCGCCGAAGTCGGGCCAGAGCGTCTCGGTGAGGTGGATCTCGGCGTACGCGAGCTGCCACAGAAGGAAGTTGGAGACGCGCACCTCGCCGCTGGTGCGGACCACCAATTCGAGCGGCGGCAGCCCGTGAGTCCAGAGGCGCGCCTCGATGGCGGCGGCGTCGACGTCCTCTGGCGCGAGCCGGTCCTCGGCAACTTTCTTCACCATCGCGATGATCTCCTCCCGGCCGCCGTAGCTGAGCGCGAGCGTCAAGATCATCTTCGAGTTTCCGGCGCTTTCGGCACGGATGGCTTCCAGCGGATCGCGCACCCGCGCGGGCAGCCGGTCGAGGTCGCCGATGGCGTGGAGGCGGATGCCGTTGTCCATGATCTCCGCGCGCTCGCGTACGAGATAGTCGCGCAGCAGATCCATCAGCCCCTCGACTTCGCTCGGCGGCCGCTGCCAGTTCTGCGCGGAGAAGGCATAGAGCGTGATTGCCTCCAGACCAATGCGCCGCGCGGCCCGGGTCACCTCGCGTACGGAGTCGGAGCCCCGCCGGTGTCCCTCGAGCCGGACGAGTCCCCGGTCCAGCGCCCAGCGGCCATTGCCGTCCATGATGATACCGACATGCCGAGGCAGCGGCCGCTCGTGTACCTGCGCCTTGAGCTGGTCAAGTTCCACCGGCGCGAGCTTAGCAGGGACGGTGCGGGGGTGAAGCGCAAAGCGCCGTGCATAATTGCTGCGTCGACCATCGTTGCGGTTAGTCTCGTTGAATGCGCGGTTGGTTCGGTCCGTTTCGCATCGAGCGACAAGTCGGCCGCGGCGGGCTCGGACAGGTCTATCGCGCGGTCGACACCCGAAGCGGCGCCACCGTCGCGCTGAAGCTCATGCCGCCCAAGGCCGATCCGCTGGCGCTCACCCGCGTCCGGCGTGAGTTTGCGGCGCTGCGGCTGCTCCACCACCCCAACATCGTTCGCGTCCTCGACCTCGGCGAGGACGACGGCATCCCTTGGCTCGCCATGGAGTTTGTCGACGGCATGCTGCTGCGCGAGTGGCTGACCATCAGCTCGCTGCCGCAGCCGCTGGAGCCCGACTACCAGGAGACCTCGTCCGAGGGCGTGGATCTCGACGTGCTCTTCGACGAGCCCGACTCAGGCGCGCTGCTCTCGGCAGCGCGCGCGCGCGGGCTGAACTACAGCACCGGCATCGGGGCCAGGCTCACGCCCGAGGAGCAGGCCGAGGTCAGCTCTCCCGAGAGGCTGGGCGCGCTGTGCGGGTCGCTGGCGCAGATCTGCGACGGCCTCGCTTTCATCCACGCGCGCGGGCTGGTGCATCGCGACCTGAAGCCGTCCAACATACTGGTGACGGCCGACCGCCGTGCCATCCTGGTGGACTTCGGGCTGGTGAAGCTGTCGTTCGACGAGCGCATCACCGACCCGGGCCGGGTGGTCGGGACGTATCGATACATGGCTCCGGAGCAGGCGCGCGGCGAGCAGGTCGATGCGCGCAGCGACCTTTATTCTCTCGGCGCGACGCTCTATGAATTGCTCGCGGGCCGGCCGCCGTTCCCGCAGCAGGACCAGCTGGAAATGCTGGACGCGGTGGTCTCGAAGGATCCTCCGAAGGTCCTGCTGATCAATCCAGCGGCACCTTCGGCGCTGGCCTCGCTCGCCGAGCAACTGCTGGCCAAGCGACCCGAAGACCGGCCCGGCGACGCGGGCGAGGTGGCAATGATGCTGCGTGCGGTGGAGCGGAATCTGGCCGCGCGCGGGGCAGCTTGAGCGCATCCGAAGGACTCTTTGCCCTGCTCACCGACGCGGTCGAAGGCCTGCGCGGCGTCTCCGACTTCAAGATGTTCGGCTGCCGCTGCCTGCGCGTCGACGAAAAGATCTTTGCGCTGATCTGGAAGGAGGGACGCATCGCTCTGAAGTTGCCGGGTTCGGCGCGCGAGCTCCTGGAGTTGTCCGGCGCGCGGCCGTGGACCATTGGCGCGAAGAAGATGGGCGCGTGGGTGCTGGTCCCGGAGAGCTTTCACGACGACCCCGCTGCACTTGCCAGCTGGTCGCGCCGGGCACACGACGAAGTGATGACTTCGTCGACGGAGATCAAGCCACCGATCAAGCCACCTTCAAGAAAGCGCGCCGCCCCGAAGCGCGGCTGAAATCTTCTGGCGCAGTCAAAACAAATCAGCGCGCGGTTTCGCGGAGGCGGCGGCGGAGGTCTTTGATAAAGCCGCCCGAGAGCCATTGATGCTTCCAGGCTTTGATTGATAGCCAGAACAGCACCACCCCGGCGGCGCACCAGAGATAAGGCGCCTTGCGCTCGTGATCGAGCGCGACGAAGAGGAGCGCGAGCAGCGCCCAGGCGGCAAAAGGGTTGTGCTCCTTCTTCAAGGCGCGGCGCCAGGAACAGGCGCGCGGGGCGGAGACGGAACGGGACCGCAGCGAGGGCCAGAAGCGCGGCACGCGAGCGCAGAACTCGTCATATGCGGCGCCGAAACGGGAGCGCAGGAAACCTTCTTCGGCGGCAATGATGGCTCGATATTGAATGCCAAAGAGCGCGCCGACTAAAACAAACAGCAGCAGCGAATGCGCGACCAGGCAGAGTCCCAGCGTCATCCCGAGATTGCCCAGGTAGAGCGGATTGCGCGTATGCGAATAAGGCCCTGAAATATTCAATTCAGTCGCAATCAGCCGCTCGTTCTGCCCCGAGGTGCCGTCGGGCACCTGCCCCAGCACCCACGCGCGCAACGCCTGCCCAAGCGTGCAGAGTGCCAGTCCGGCGAGGACAGACAAAAGCCACGACGGTGCCGCGGTTCCCCGGTTCAGCCAGAGGAGCGGCACCGCCAGCAACACCACCGGAACGGGCGTGAAGGACCGCCAGCGAAAAAGGACACCGCCCGAGCGCTCGATGAAATTGTTCGCGGCTGCGCGCTCCACCTGTTTCATCGCGGGCGACTGCTAACACGATATAAGCCGCGCGTGCTCGAGAACTACCAGCGGCTCGTCAAGGCCGTTCGCCCCCATCTGTCGCTCCTGGCCATCGCGGTGACCGCGATGGTGCTGCTCTCGCTCGCCACCGGCGCTTTCTCGTGGCTGGTCGGCCCGATGTTCCAGTTCGTCTTCAAGGGCGGCGACCTCGCGCCCGCCGAGATCCACCGGACCGTGCCGTGGCTGGACGTCAGCCACATCGATCGTGGCACCGTGCTCAAGGCCATGCCCGCGCTCATCCTCGCCATCGCGGTGCTGCGCGGCATCGCCTACTTCGGCCAGTTCTTCTGCATGGGCATGCTGGGCCAGAGCGTGGTCGCCGACCTGCGTCTCGCGCTGCACCGGAAGCTCCTCGCCCTGCCGCCCGCCTTCTTCGCGCGCTCCTCTTCGGGAGACCTGCTCAGCCGCTTCGCGAACGACGTTGCCGCCGTCGAGTTCGCGGTCACCTACGGCCTCGCCAGCTACCTGCGCGACGGGCTGCAAGTCGTGGTGCTGCTCGGCATCTCGCTTGCTCTCGACTGGCGGCTTTCACTGCTCGCCTTCGTGGCGGTGCCGCTCACCGTCGTCCCCATCGTGCGCTTCGCCAAGCGGCTCAAGCGCATCGCGACGAGAGGGCAGGAGCAGATCGCCAATCTTTACACTCTGCTCCACGAAGCCTTGCAGGGCGTGCGCATCGTCCAGGCTTTCGGAATGGAGCGCTACGAGGGCGAGAAATTCGACGCCGAGCAGCAGCGCTTCCTCGCCACCATGCGAAAGAGCTTCTTCGTGCGCGCCATCTTCACGCCCACCCTGGAGCTTATGGTCGCGGTCGGTCTCGCGGCCACGGTGGTCTTCGCGGCGCGGGCCATCGCCGCGGGGCAGCTGCAGCCCGAGCGGGTGATTTCATTCCTCGCCACAATCATCCTGCTCTATCAGCCATTAAAGAATCTGGGCGGCACCGGACAGGGAATCACGCAGGGGCTGGTGGGCGCGCAGCGGCTCTATGAGGTGCTCGACGAGCCGCTCGGCATTCCCGACGGGCCGGACGAACTCGAGAGCTTCAAAGGTGAGATCCGCTTCGAGAACGTCTCCTTCAGCTATCCCGCGCGCGATCCCGGCCCCCCCGCGCTGGTGCTGGACGGCATCGATCTCACCTTGCACCGCGGCGAGGTGGTCGCCCTGGTCGGTGCGTCTGGTGGGGGCAAGACCACTTTATTGAACCTGCTCCCGCGCTTTGCCGATCCGGCGCTGGGCCGCATCACCATCGATGGTCGCGACGTGCGCAATTTCACCCTGCGCTCGCTGCGCGCGCAGATCGCGCTGGTGGCGCAGGAGACTTTCCTCTTCAATGACACCGTCCGCGCGAACATCGCTTATGGCCGGCCGGATATCGAACCGTCCGCGCTCGCTGCCGCCTCGCAGGCCGCCCGCGCCGACGGCTTCATCGCGGCTCTTCCCGCAGGCTACGAGACGGAGGTCGGCGAGCGCGGTGTCACGCTGTCGGGCGGGCAGCGGCAGCGGCTCGCCATCGCGCGCGCACTGCTGAAGGACGCGCCCATCCTGCTGCTCGACGAGGCCACCAGTGCTCTCGACACCGAGAGCGAGCGCGAGGTGCAGAAGGCTCTCGACCGGCTGATGGAGCAGCGGACCTGCCTCGTGATCGCGCACCGGCTCTCGACCATTCGCCACGCAAATCGCATCGCCGTCCTGAGGGAGGGCCGCATCGTAGAGCTCGGCACGCACGACGAGCTTCTGGCCAGCAAGGGCGGCGAGTACGCCCGGCTCTATGAGTTGCAGTTCGCGTCCCGTGCCTGACCGCCGGACGAGCACGGCAGGGCCTCTGACGCCGCTTGCCGCGCGGCGCGGATGGCGGTACAGCCCATTGTAGCAATGTCGAAGGCGCCCCCCAGCAAGAAGCAGACTCTGCTGCACTTCCTCGCCCGCGGCGTCGCGATGCTGCATGTCGATACGCGCCGGCCTGGCGTGTTGGTGCCGAAGCAGTTCGAGGGCGAAGCGCATCTGCGGCTCAACTTGAGCTACCGCTATTCGATCCCGGACTTGATCGTGGACGAGAAGCGCGTCCAGGCGACGCTGTCGTTCGGGGGCCGATCGTTCCAGTGCCAGATGCCGTGGGAGGCCGTGTTCGGCATCACCAGCAGCGCCAGCGGCGACGGGCAAGTGTGGCCCGAGGATCTGCCCACTGAAGCGATGCAGACGCTTGCCGAGCGCGAGCCCCCTGCGACGGGCAGTCCGCAGACCGCACCTGACGGCACCCCTCCCCGCGGCGCCCGGCCAGCGCTGGTGCCGGTCGATGGCGGGGTTGAGCGCGTCCAGGCCAAGGCCTCCGGCGAGGACCGCTCGCATTCGACGGAGGGCGAACCGCTCGAACCGGCACCCCCCCCCCGCCATCTGCGCCTCGTGCGCTGAAATTAACATTAGCACTCTTCGGGCTAGTGCTAATCGCTTGCGCTTTATGCTTCGCGGTCGTAGATCAGGCGCGTTTAATCAAACTGGAGGCTGGAACCAATGGCTGACCTGCGATCCTTTCTGGAGATTCCTTACGACGAACTCGAGGAGCGCAATCTCGAGATCAAGAAGCAACACACGGAGCGCGGGTCGGCCGAGAAGGCGGCGGAGGCGCGCCGCAAGGAGTTGACCGGCGAGAAGAGCTTGAAGGCGGTCACGGTCTGCTTCACCGACCTGGAAGGCCGGCTGCACATGCTTGACTACGACAAGAAGTTCTTGCTCAAGAGCGAGGACAATCTCACTTTCGATGGGTCCTCCATCAAAGGGTTCTCACACCAGCACGAGTCGGACCTGCGGCTCGCCATCGACTGGACCTCATTCTACTGGATGCCCGCCGACGTCTTCGGCGCCGGCAAGGCGCTGGTGTTCAGCCTGGTGCTGAACCGCGACGGCACGCCCTACTCGGCCGACTTCCGCTCGCGCCTCAAGGCTTTGTCCGACGAGATGTACGTCAAGGACAAGACCGTCTGTCATGTGGCCAATGAGATTGAAGGATTCCTTTTCCAGGGCCGCGACGCCGAGCGCCATTATCACGACACGCACAAGTTCGAGTTCATCTCGACTGGCGGCTATTATCATTCGCTCCCCAATGATCCGCTGCGCCAATTCATCGATCGCGCCGCCGAAGCACAGCGCGCCATGGGCTTCGCCAACGAGAAGGACCATCCCGAGGTGGCGCCCAGCCAGTTCGAGATGAACTACTCGTATACCGACGTGCTGCGCGGCGCCGACCAGATCCAGATCTACAAGCTGCTCTGCCGGCAGGTCGCGCAGAACATGGGACTCACCGCGAGCTTCCTGCCCAAGCCGGTCACCGGCGTCAACGGCTCTGGCATGCACACCAACCTCTCGCTCAATCGAAATGGAAAGAACCTCTTTTATGAGAAGGCCGGCGAGGACGGCCTGTCGCAGCTGGGCTGGGACTTCGTCGACCGCATCCTGGTGAGTGCCAATGATATCTGCCTGACGCTGAATGCCAGCGTGAATGCCTATCGCCGGCTCGACCCGGCCTTCGAGGCGCCCAATCAAATCAAGGTATCAGCCATCAACCGCGGCGCCATGATTCGCATCCCGGTGGGCAACGAGCGCTCGACGCGCATCGAGGTCCGCTCGGTCGCCCCCGACGCCAATCCCTATCTCTCCATCTTCTCGATGTTGAAGACCGGCCTTGAGGGTCCGGCCAGCGACCCCAAGGAACGCGAGGGCAAGCGGGAGCGCACGCGCTTCCTGCCCGACAACATCCAGGACTCAATCAAGCAGTTCAAGGCCAGTCCGTTTATCGCCCAGCTGTTGGGCGAAGACGTGCAGACCCGATATGCCGACTTGAAGCAGGCCTCGGCCGATCGCTGCCCGCGTGCGCTCGGTTCGCAGGTCAAGGTGAGTGAGATCCAGTTCCATCACGAGGTCACGAACCAGCAGCTGTGGGCCATGTTCTAGTTTTCAATCTGTTGTGGCAAACTTTTGAAGAGCCGGCTCCTCGCAGGGCCGGCTCTTTTTTTCCAGGAGCTTTTGATGCCTCCCAAGACACTCTGCCCGATCTCGCGCAAAGACTTTCTCGCTCATGCAAACCCCATCACCATCGACCTCGGCGGCCACCCGGTCACCGCGGAGCCGCGCGAGTTCTCCACCGGCAGCTTCGGCTGGTACGTGAATGCGAAGTCACCCATCGAGGTAGACGGCAAGAGGCTGTCGATACAGATCGGAATGAATCTGATCGTAGTGGGCAGCAAGGAGCTGCCGAAGACGCCCGCCTCCGCGGCAGTGGCTCCGGTAGCTGACGAAGCGGCCACTGAGCCCTCCTCCGACGACGCGCCGGAATAGCCGTGCGCATTCTCCACACCATGTTGCGCGTCGGCGACCTCGAGAAGTCGCTCGCTTTCTATACCGATGTGCTCGGGATGAAGTTGCTGCGCCGGCGCGAATATCCCGAGGGCCGGTTCACGCTGGCCTTCGTCGGCTTCGGCCCCGAGTCGGAGCAGGCGGCGCTCGAGCTGACGCACAATTGGGATACGCCCCATTACGAGTTGGGCAACGCTTATGGGCATATCGCGCTCGAGGTCCCCGACGCGGGCGCTGCCTGCGCCGAGATCAAGCGCCGCGGCGGTGTGGTCTCGCGCGAGGCGGGACCGATGAAGCACGGCACCACTGTCATTGCGTTCGTGCAGGACCCGGACGGCTACAAGATTGAATTGATTGAGCGCCGTACCTGAGATACTCCGGCGAGGAGCGACTTTAGCCGCGCTGCGGTGGACGCGCGGCGACCACGGCCGGGAGGTCGCGTAGCAAATCGCGCTCCTCCGCGGCCAGCGCAGACTCCAGCACGGGATGCCGATCCAGAATCGCCTCGATATCGGCGAGGTCCTGCAAGGCCTTTCGCTTCCGCCTGCGCGGTTCGGCGGCAGCGCGCAGTTTGGCGCGGAGAAGGTCGAGCGCCGTGATGACCCGAAGTTCGACCTCGCCGACCCGGAAGGTTTCGGCGCGCGAGATGGCTTCAGCCAGCGGCCGCTCATCGGAGAACTGCACGGGCACGCCGAACCCCTCAAAATTGTCGAAATAGAGAAAGCGGCCGGTCTCACGAAAACCTGCCTCGGCGAGAGCCTGCCGTGGCAGGAGTGACCGGGCCGGGACGGCGATATCGATGTCCTGCGTAAACCGCTGCTCCTCTACGTGCGCTTGGAGCGCCATTCCGCCGATCAGCGCCCAGTCAAGGTGCTGCTCCTTGAAGATACGAGCGAGCGTCTCGAGTGCAGGCCGCTTGGTTTCGTCCATATCCCGCCCGCGCAGCCAAGCTGCGGTCCGGTCGAGTTCGAAGCTGCTCTCGATCCAGCCCATGCTTCCTCTTATCAGACGCGCGACGAGCGAAACAGCTTTAGAGGCGCGACGCGGCGGCCTCATCGGCCACCACCACCACGCGGCCCGCGGCGTGGCGGAGCCATTGCGCGGGGCAGCCTTGCAGGTCCTCGGCGCCGCGCATCGCGCGCGAGAGAACGTCAGCCTTTTTCTCGCCCGTCACCTGCAGGACCACGGTGCGCGCGGTGACCACCAGGAATGGAGTCAGCGTCAGCCGCTCAAGGTGCGGCTCGACGCTGAGCGGCGCGGCCACACGGCGGACCAACTCAGCATCTCCGCGGTCGGCCGAACTTGCCACCCCGGCGAAGAGGGACAAGATATGCCCGTCGGGGCCGAGACCCAGCAGCACCAGGTCCAGCCGTGGCGGCCCGCCCTTCTGGCCCGCGACCGTGCGCAGTTCGGCGGCCGCCCGCGCGGCTTCGGCGTCGAGATCGGCCGCATCCCCGCGCAGGGCGTGGATCTGCGCCGGCGCCAGCTGCACCCGCGAGAACAGCTCGCGCTGCGCGAGGCCGAAATTCGATAATGGATCGGCTACCGAAACCGCGCGCTCGTCGGTAAAGAAGATTTGCAATCGGGCCCAGGGCAGCGGCCGGCGAACCAGGTCGTTGAACAAGGGCTTCGCCGTGGAGCCGCCGGTCAGCGCAATCAACGCCTTCCCGCGCGCCGCGACCGCGCCCGCGCACGCCTCCAGGCACAGCTCCCCCGCCGCCTGGGCGACTTCGGCTGCGTCGCGGACGACGGCGACCTCGCTCACTTGAGGCCTTCCAGCAGCCTCGCGCCGGCCTGCACCGCCTGCGCATAGAGGTCGTCGATACCGGCCAGGAGCTTGAGTTCCAACCCGAGCAGCCGCCCCGGCAGGTCGGGCGGCAGGCGCACGCGGTGCACCACTTCGCCGTCATCATCGCCCTGCACTTCAGCGAGAAGGAGACCCCGCTCGCGCCGGAAGCGGAAGGTGGCTGGCGGCGCGGTGAACTCGAAGCAGGCGATCTGCCCCAGCGTCATCGCCTCGAAATGCGACGGCTTGTCGGATGCGGGCTTTTCGGCCCGCCCCTCGGCGACGAGCTCGACCTTCAAGTTTGGCACCCGCGCCAGGAGCCAGCCCGCGAGCAGCGCACCCTCCGCGCCGGGGGCCTGCGCGCAGACGACCCGCGCGGACTTGATGTTCCCGCGGTGCTCCCGCAGGTTGGGCAGGTCGAGCACCTCGGCCGCGAGCCCCTGCCAGGGAAAGATGCGCGCCCAGGCCAGGTCGCCGATGGGCGCGCCCGAGGCCACCAGGCTCGCGGTCTCGGCCAGATAGGTCGGCGGCCGCGCGCCTGAATCAATGATGATCCGATCGGCCTTTTCCATCGTGCGCTGGAGCAGATCGCCGTGCGGCCGTCCGCCCCAGACAACCACCATGGGCAGCTCGGGAAGGAGCAATCCCTCCATTGCCGATTCGAGGTGTCGCACGGCATGGCCGGTCGCATTCAGGACCACGCGCTCCAGGGTAATGGCACCCGCCGAACGCACCACCGAGACCCGCGCGGTCGCCGAGCCTTGGGCGACCGACTCGTCGGCAATCAGCACCACCAGCCGGCACGGGTGCACGCTGCCGGCCACCTCCAGCGCGGGGCGGGCAGCTTCATATTGAGCCTGCGTGAAATAGATGGCGACGAGATTCAGGGTGCAGACCGTTTCCTGCGATTGCCCGCTGCGCTCGCGAGCCTGCTGCAGGAGGACGTTGATCTTGCCGAGGTCGATGGCGTCGTCGGACTTGAGCAAAAGCTCGTCTTGCGCCCGCGGAGCCTGCCCGCCAGCGATAGGCTCTCCGATGGAATTCATAGCCGCCTCCAATTACGACCGTCTTGTTCGAGCAATTGATCCGCTTGCGGCGGCCCCCAGGTTCCAGCCTCGTAAGCGAAGGGCGCCGGCGATTCCGGATTCTCGGTGACCTTGAGGATATTGCCGACGATCCTCCAGGCAGCCTCGACTTCGTCCTTGCGGGTGAAGAGGGTTTGATCGCCGCGCATGGCGTCGAGCAACAAGCGCTCATAAGCCTCGGGGCTGGTGGCCCCGAAGGTACTGCCATAGCGGAAGTCCATACTCACCGTGCGCGGCCGATACCGCTCGCCCGGAACCTTGGCATTGAAGCGGAGCGCGATGCCTTCCTGTGGTTGCACGCGAATGACCAGTACGTTGGGCTGGGTAGCGCCCGAACCGAAGAGCGAATGCGGCAGCGGCTTGAAGAAGACCGCGATTTCGGTCGCCCGCTTGGGCATGCGTTTGCCGGCGCGCAAATAGAAGGGTACGCCGCCCCATCGCCAGGAGTTGATATTGAATTTCAGGGCGACGAAAGTCGGCGTACGCGAGCCCTGGGCGACGTCTTTTTCCTGCTGGTATCCCGGCACGTCGGCGCCGGCGATCGAGCCTTCGGTGTATTGCCCGATCACCACATTGCGGGCCACTTGCTCGGGCGTGTCCATGGTCTGGATGGCGCGCAGCACCTTGATCTTCTCGTCGCGCACCGCGTCCGCGTCGAAGGCGACCGGCGGCTCCATCGCAGTCAGACAAACCAGCTGCAGCACGTGATTCTGAATCATATCGCGCATGATTCCGGCTTCTTCGTAGTACCGGCCCCGCGCCTCGATACCCAATTCCTCGCCGGCGGTGATCTCGACATGGTCGACGAACTGGCGATTCCAGATGGGCTCGAAAATAGAGTTGCCGAAACGAAACACCAATAGATTCTGGACCGTCTCCTTGCCCAGGTAATGGTCGATGCGGAAGATCTGCTTTTCATCCGCGACATCGAGCACCAGCTGGTTGAGCGCCCGCGCCGACGGTAGATCGCGACCGAACGGTTTTTCGATCACGATGCGCGTCGACTGCGTCTCGAGTGGCTTGTTGATCAGCTTCGCCGCCTTGAGCTGCTTGAGCAGCACCGGAAAGGTCGATGGCGGCGTGGCGAAATAGAAGAGCCGGTTGCCGCGGGTACCGCGCATCTTGTCCAGTTCTTCCAGCTGCGCTTTCAATCGCTGGAAGGTGGCTGCGTCGTCGAACGGCCCCGCGCAGTAGCGCATCCCTTCGGCGAAGTCTTTCCAGACCTCTTCGTCAATGGGCTTGGTCCGCGAGAACCTGCCCACCGCCTCGCGCATGTCCTTTTGAAATTGCTCATGCGAAAACGGACTCTTCGAGACCCCCACCAGCCCGAACGAGGCCGGCAGGCGTGCCGCGGCCGCGAGGTTGTAAAGGGCCGGAAGAAGCTTGCGGTGCGCGAGGTCTCCACTCGCCCCGAAGACTACGATGGCGCAGGGTTCGGGCGCCGGGTCTGCGCGCAGGCCTTTGCGCAGCGGGTTCGGGACCTCGTCATGCTCGGGGGCGTAGGGCATGGGCTAGCTCTTCTTCACTGCATGGCCACCGAACTCGTTGCGCAGCGCAGCCTGCACCTTGGCACTGAAGCTCTCGTCCTGCCGGGAAGCGATGCGCTGCAAGAGGGAAAGGGTAATGATTGGTGCAGGCACGTTCTGGTCGATGGCGGCCTGCACTGTCCAGCGGCCCTCACCGCTGTCCTCGACGAAGCCTTTGATTTGCTCGAGCTTCGGATCCTTTTCCAGCGCATCGACCAGCAATTCCAGCAGCCAGGAGCGAACCACCGACCCATACCGCCAGATACCGGCGATCTTCGGCAGATCGAGATTGCCAAAGGGAGACGTCTTGAGAATTTCGAAGCCTTCAGCATAGGAGGCCATCAATCCGTACTCGATGCCATTGTGAACCATCTTGACGAAGTGGCCGCTCCCCGCGGGCCCGGTGTGGTGCAAACCATTTTCAGGGGCAAGTGTCTTCAGGGCCGGCTCGGCGATGGCATATCCCTCGTCCGAGCCGCCCACCATCAGGCAATAGCCGTTCTTCAGGCCCCAGACACCGCCGGAGGTGCCGGCGTCGAGAAAATGAATGCCTTTGGATTCGCACTCCTTGCCGTGGCGGATGCTGTCGTGAAAGTTCGAATTGCCGCCGTCGATGATGACGTCGCCTTTCGACAGCTTGCCAATCAGCGAGGTAATCAAATCGTCGGTGATCTTGCCGGAAGGCACCATCGCCCAGACGGCGCGCGGGCCGGACAGCTTGCTCACCACCTCATCCAGGGTGGCGGCGGGCTCGGCTCCCTGGTGCGAAAGCTCGATGGCGCGCTTGGGGTCTACGTCATAGGCGACGACTTTGTGTCCTCCCTTGAGGAGGCGCTGCACCATGTTGCCGCCCATCTTGCCCAGGCCCAGCATTGCGATCTTCATTGAGGCTCCTTTGATTAGGAACAGGGCTATTTGAAACCCTATTCAGCCCTTCAAGAGTTCGATTGCCTGACTGAAGAGTGCGAGAAGCTGCTTCGCATCGCCGCTCTCGGAATGGACGCGCAGCGCGCGCCGGCCGTGCGCGAGCAGCACTTCGAGATCTCCGCGGGCCTGCGCCGCGAAGAGCGCGGCGAAGCCATACGGTTCCCCGGGAATCGGCAGGTCCGCCCCGCCCTCGCTGGTGGCTTGCAGGAAGATGCCGTTGTTGCTGCCGCCCTTGTGCAGCTGGCCAGTTGAATGGAGATAGCGCGGGCCGAAGCCGAAGGTGCAGGGCAAGCGGATTGCGTCGCGCACGCGGCCTTGCAGGGTGCGGAGCTCTTTCAACAGCTCGTCCGTCGGAGGCAGGTATGCGAGCAAGGCGGCGTAATCAGTGCCTGCGTCCCCGAGCGCCAGGTGAGCGGCAATCCAATGGGCTGGCGACTCGCCGCCTCCGGTGGTCGCGGCGGCCTTCTGCAAAAGCTGCGCGTGCCCGGGGCTGGTGAAAAGCGCAAATTGATCGGAGCGCAGCGCCGGTTCTGCACGAGGAAGATTGCCAGCCAGGAGCTCGCGCGTCTTCTCCTTGCTTTCGATGACGTTCGGCTCGTCGAACGGGTCCACCTCGAGCACCGCGCCGGCGATGGCGGTGGCGATCTCCCAGCGGAGGAATTCGCCGGCGAGTGCGTGCTTGTCCGGGAGCTGCCATTGCACGAGCGGGTGGCCAGCCTCGGCCAGGAACGAGACGTCGTGCTTTTCGGTGGCCAAGCTCATTGAGATGAAGACGCGGTCGTTGCCATACGAAGCCGGGCTGCCCAGAGGCTCGCCGGCCACCGGCACGATCCCCTCACCGCTCTTGCCGGTGCTTTCGGCAATGAGCTGCTCGAGCCAGCTGCCCAACGGCAGCAGCTCCGGAGAGAGCAAGAAGGTCAGCTTGTCCGCCCCCGCGCGCGCGCAGCCGCCAGCGATGGCGCCGAGCCGCACCGCCAGGTTTTCCTTGAGCGGGACCGACCCGCTCGAGGCGAGCGCCATCTGATCGACGACCTCAAGCAGGGTGCCGATATCGAGCCCGAGCAGCGCCGCGGGCACCAGGCCAAAGAAGGAGAGCGCGCTGTAGCGCCCGCCGATATCTTCCGGATTCACCCAGGTGCGCCAGAAGCCCTCGCGCTTCGCCAGCTGGTGCAAGGCCGAACCTTCGTCCGTGATGGCGACGAATTGAGATCCGTACGGTGTGCTCTTCGAAGCGTCCTGCTGCGGCGCCGCGCGATTGCCCGCTCCGGTCTTTTCGACCTCGCCGCGGAAGTACCGGTAGAACGCATTCACTTCCGTCGTAGTGCCGCTCTTGGAGCTGACGAGAAAAAGCGTCTTCGAAAGGTCGAAATCGCGCACGGCCGCCCGCACCGCGTCCGGCGCCGTCGAATCGAGCACGCGCAAATCAAGCCCGCCTTCGCGCTTGCCGAGCACGCGCACGAAGACGTCGGCGCACAGGGAAGAGCCGCCCATCCCGAGCAGGACACAATGCTTGAAGCGCTCCGAGGCCTCGCGCGCGAACGACGCCAATTCGGGCGCGTCGTGCCGCATCTGCTTCGCCACGTCCAGCCACCCCAGCCGGTTCTTCGCCACTGCCTGGTGCTTCGGATCATCCCCAAAGAGCGCAGCGTCGCGCGCCCACAGCCGCGAGCCCGCCTTCTTCCCGGTGACCAGCGCGAGACCGGCTTCAAATGCCGCCTTCTGCTTGCCCGGCTTTTCCAGCAGCCGCGCCGTGCGCGCCGCCTGCTGGGCCAGCGCGCGCCCCTCAATGGTCTTCAAGAGCGATAGGAGCGCATTGGCGAAGAGGTCGAGTCCCTCTTCGGTGAGCTGCAAACAAACCTTCTCCAGGTCAATACCGGCGGTCGCAAGGGCGGCGAGCTGCGCGCGCGCCTCGTCGACGCCCTGCGTGACCGTGCCGGCAACCTTCCCGTGATCGTTGAAGGCATTCAGGGTCGCAAGCGGAATGGTATTGACGGTATCCTTGCCAATCAATGTCTCGACATAGAGCACGTCGCTATAGGCCTTGTTCTTGGTGCCGGTCGAGGCCCAGAGCGGCCGCTGCCGCGTCGCGCCTTTGGCCTCCAGCGCCTTCCAGCGCGCCCCGGCAATCGATTCGAGGAACAATTGATAGGCGAGTTTCGCATTGGCAACCGCGATCTTGCCGCGCAAAGCGCTGCCCTCGGGAAGCAGCTTGTCCACCGCACTATCGACGCGGCTGACGAAGAAGCTCGCTACGGAATGAATCTGCGCGACCGGCAATCCCTTTGCCACCCGCTCTTCGAGCCCGCTGAGATACGCCTCAATCACCTGCGCATAGACCGTGTTGGAGAATATCAGCGTGATGTTGACGCTGATACCAAGGGCCGTCGCCTGCCGGATAGCGTCGATCCCCTTTGGATTGGCAGGAATCTTGATGAACAGATTGGGGCGGTCTACCTCGGCCCAATACCTCTTCGCCTCGGCTACGGTCTTGTCCGTATCGCGCGCAATCGCCGGCGAGACCTCCAGGGAGACGAAGCCGTCGGCGCCGTGCACCCGGTCGAACAGCGGTCGCAGCGCATCGCAAGCGGTCTGCACGTCTCCGATGATCAGCGCGTCGTAGATTTCGAGCGGCGTCTTCCCCCGTGCGATGAGCTGGCCGAGTTCTTCGTCGTATTCGTCCGACTCGGCGATGGCCTTTTCAAAGATGGCCGGGTTCGCGGTCACGCCGCGGATGCCGGCCTCGTCCACCATCTTGACGAGCCCGCCCGAGCGGATGAGCTTGCGTCCAATCAGGTCCAGCCAGGCGCTCTGTCCGAACTCATTCAATTCCGCAGCCGGTATCATATGAAACCCTTCCTACTTGGTGTTGGTGCGCGCGCCTTCGGAGAGCCACTTCGAGATCTTGCCTGCGAGCTTCTGCGGCGTCAGATCGAATGCATCGGCCAGAGCCTTTTCCGGCGCAGACGCGCCGAAGCGATCGATACCGCAAACCATTCCCGCGCCGACGATGCGATACCAGTCGAGCCCGCCTGCCGCCTCGACCGCCACCAGCTTCGTCCTGGTATCGTGCGGAATCAGCTTGCGCTGCTCTTCGCCGGGCCATTGCAGGAAGCGCTCGACGCAGGGCATGGAGACAAGCCTGACTTTCAATTGCTTGTCGAACAACGGCAGCGCGGCCTGCACGGCGCCAACTTCGCTGCCGGTGGCGATGATCACCACGTCCGGCTCGCCTTCGACGTCGTGCACGGCATAGGCCCCGCGCATGACCTCTCGCATCGTTGCAGGCCGCGTGCGGTCGAGCACCGGCAACTTCTGCCGCGAGAACGACATCACTGAGGGACCGTCCTTGCGCAAGAGGGCCGCCGCCCAGGCCGCCGCGGTCTCGAGCCCGTCAGCCGGGCGCCAGACCTGCAGGTTGGGAATTGCGCGCAGCGATGCGAGTTGTTCGATCGGCTGGTGCGTGGGCCCGTCCTCACCGACGAAGATGGAATCGTGGGTAAAGACGAAGATGCTTTGAATCCTCGAGAGCGCGGCGAGGCGGATGGGGGGCCGCATGTAATCGCTGAAGATCATGAAAGTCGCAGTATAGGGAATGAAGAAGCCGTCATAGGCAAAGCCATTCGCGGCCGCGCCCATGGCGTGCTCGCGGACACCATAGTGGATGTTGCGGCCCGCGTAGTTCCCCGGCCCTATATCTCCCAGGTCTTTCAGATAGGTAAAAGTAGACGGATCGAGATCGGCCGAGCCGCCGGCGATGGAAGGCACCAGCGCCGCTGCCTTCTGGAGAACGGCCTGCCCCAGCTTGCGAGTTGACTCAGCACCAGTGATTGAAAGAATGCTTGCCGCCAGCTGCTCGGGGAGGTCTTCGGGCACTTCGCGGTTGGCCAGCGCAATCCACAGCCTGGCCCGATCAACATTGACCTTCTTCCATTCGCCGAACTTTTGCTGCCACTGCTCGTAACCCTTCTTCACCTCTCCGATTCGCCCGGCCCAGAAGGCGCGGACATCGTCAGGAACCAGGAAGGCGGGCTCGATCGGCCAGCCCAGGTTCTGCTTGGTCGCCTTGACCTCGTCCTTGCCCAGCGGGGACCCGTGCGCGTCGTGCGTGTTCTCTTTGTGTGGCGAGCCGAAGCCCAGCACCGTGCGCACCGAAATGAGCGAAGGCCGCAGATCGGCTTTGGCGGCGATGATGGCTTGATCGATGGCGTCGATATCATTGCCGTCGGCGACGTGCTGCACGTGCCAGCCATAGGCCTGGTAGCGCTGGTCCCGGTTTTCGGTAAAGGTGACATCGGTCTTGCCGGCCAGCGATACGTGGTTGTCGTCATACAGGAAGATGATGTTCCCGAGCTGCAAATGACCCGCCAGCGAAGCGGACTCGCCGGAGACGCCTTCCATCAGGTCGCCGTCGGAGCAGATGCCATAGATGAAGTTGTCGATCGGGAACTGCGCGCCGCCATTCATCCGCGCCGCCAGCATGCGCTGGGACAAGGCGAAACCCACTGCATTGGAGATGCCTTGTCCGAGTGGACCGGTGGTTGCCTCAACCCCCGGCGTATCGTGGAATTCGGGGTGACCGGGCGTCTTCGATTCCCATTGCCGGAAGGATTTCAGGTCCTCCATGGTGACGTCATAGCCGCCCAGGTGCAGCAGCGCATACAGCAGCATCGAGCCGTGGCCGGCGCTCAGGATGAAACGGTCGCGGTTCGCCCAGCGGGGCTCATCCGGATTGAAGCGGAGGTGCCGGCTCCAGAGCGCGAACGCCATGGCTGCGGCCCCCATCGGCATGCCGGGGTGGCCACTGTTGGCTTTCTCCACCGCATCGATCGCGAGAAAGCGAATGGTATCGACGCACTTCTTCTGCAGCTCAGGCGTTACATTCATGGATGGCTCGCGGCAAGCGACGCGGCGCCCAGCAGGCCCACGTCGGTATCAAGGATGATTTGAACGGGTATCTGTTCCAATAGGGCGCGCATCCGCCCTTTGGCGAGGAAGCCTTCGCGGAAGCGGCCGTCGCGCATTGAATCAAGGATGCGCGGGGCAATCCCGCCCGCGACATAGACGCCGCCGGTCGGCAAGGTCTTGAGCGCGAGATTTCCCGCCTCGGCGCCATAGAGCGAACAAAAAAGCTGCAGTGCCTTTCGGCACGTCGGGTCGCCGGCGGCGGCAGCGTCGGTGACCGCGGTGGGCGCGCTCTTGCGATCTTCGCGAGCCGCGTGGGCCACGGCCGGGGGGAGCGTGGCGCTTTGAATCTCCGCGAGCGCCTCGGCCAGGTTCACCAGGCCGTCGCCGGAAAGAACGCGCTCCCACGAAACGTGGTCGAAGCGTGTGGAGAGGAAGCGCAACACCGAGATCTCCAGCTCGCTGCGCGGCGCGAAGTCGGTGTGGCCGCCCTCGCTAGGGATCACCTGAAATCCATTGCCGGGACCTTGTAACGCAATGCACTCGCCGAGACCCGTGCCGGCTCCGATGATGGCGATGGGGCCTGAGGCGACGCGCACACCTTCATTGATAATGACCAAATCCTTCGGTTGCACCGCCGGGATGCCGAGGGCGAGAATGCCAAAGTCGTTGGCCAGCTTCACGCTTTCCAGTTGCAGCGTCCGCGCAAGCTCAGCCTGGTCGATCACCCACGCCAGGTTGGTCGCTTGCGAGCGGCCATTCAATACCGGACCCGCCACGCCGAAAGCAGCGCGTTTTGGCAGTGGGCCAGCTTCTGCCGCGAAGGCCTGGCAGACCGCGGCGAGGCCGGGATAGCTCTGGCTCTCGTAACGCCGGCTGGTCATCACCTTGACCCGGAGGACGCCCGCCTGCTCGCTCACTTCGGCGACGGCAAGGAGCGTCTTTGTCCCTCCGATGTCACCGGCGAGGACCTGCATGGCGCGGCACCCTATCCAACGGCGCGCCAAGATCAACCATCGATTTAAGTGAATCGACGCCTGCCTCCCTGCTTTGCGGCTGTGCGACAGCCGATCCGCGCCCCTTGCGTTGGGGCGTCGGCCACCCAACATTTGCTAGCAGGCACATTTCTCGCGGCCATCGCCGCGGACAGGGGAGAACCAGCATGCGATTATTGACGAAGGTGATGGGATTTGTGGCAGGGGCGGCATTGTTGTTCTCTGCCAATGCGCGGGCGCAGGCACTGGACACCATCGGGTCGGTCATTGGATCCAACGGGACCAATTGGAGCGCGACCGCGGGCCGGACCGTCGGCGTGAACAACAGTGTGTTCCAGGCCGAGGCCGGCTGGCCGGGTATCGGGCTTACCTATCTGAAGGGCTATGACGATCAGACCGACTATGGATTTCACGTTGGCTTGAACTATGGCTTCGAAGGCACCACCAACAGTGCCACCGGGCTCATCCTGGCCGTGCCGCTGCGGCGGAACATCCTGCCGGGCGAACGTCTGAATGTCGCGGTGCACGTGGACCCGGGCGTCTCCATCTACAGCAACAACGGCTCTGCGCTGGTGGGCGTCGGCGGACCGATCGGCGTGGTGGCCGGCTACAACGTCGACCCGCGGCTGACCGTCGACGCGGGCGTGGAGATCCCCATCCTGGTCTCCTTCGCCAACCCGACAGGGCTGCTCTTCGGGCCGCTCTTCGGCGGCGGCGCGGAGTATCTGATCGACAGGGATCTCTCGATATCGGCAAAGGTCCGCGTCGGTCCGGAGTTCGCTCTGGCCACGACCTCCGGCTCGCAGGTTGCGTTCCAGACGCTGGTCGGCGTCGCTTACAACCTGCGCTGATCCGTCTTAGAGCTTCATTGAACTTCTCGCGGCGGGCAGCCTTGACCGGCTGTCCGCCGCAAGCATTTTGCCCGAGCAACAAAGCTCACGGCGCGAACCGATCGAGCGCGGAAGCGAGTACGCGCAGAGGACGGTCGAGCGCCTCGATGTGCCCGGCCTGTCGCGCATCCAGGCCGGCCAGCGAGAGAGGCGCAAGCGCACCGGGCTTGCGGCTAGCGCCGGCGGCTCGCGCCAGCTCCTCAAGGGCAGCGGCCAGGGACTCCGCGTGCACCGGCAGCGGCTGTACGTCGTCGGCCGCAAAGGCAGCGAGTCTCGCGGTGAAGCGCCGCGAATAGGCGAGCAGGGCCATCAGCGGCTCGGCGCGCGCGGGGTCGTGCGGCTCGTCAAGAAACCGCTGCAGCGCGGCCTCGGCGTTGACTGCTTCGATGCCGGCTCCTCGTCGCGCAGCCGCCGTGTCTTGTTGCGACAGCGCCGCGCGCGCGAAGGCGCCGTCGCTGCGCAGGAGGGCTGCGAGCTGCAGTGGCATCCGCTCGCGCTCCCAGCTGGGCCAGAGGAGCCGCGAGGCCGCGAACGCGAGCAGCCCGCCGAGCAGGTTGTTGAAGATGCGCAGGGGGGCAAGGTGCCAGTCGCCTCCGGTTGATTCAGCCAGCAGGATGAACACCGGAGTCATCAGCATGGAGTAGAGCGCGTAGTTCAGCGGGCGGGCGGCGACCGCGGCCATCGAGAGAGGGAAGAGGAGGAGGCCGATGGCGAGCTGGCTGTGGATGAGCGCCGCCAGCACCGCGGCGACGATGGCGCCAAGCCCGGTGCCCGCGACGCGCTGGAGGGTCCGTCGCACCGTGGCGCCGGCGTAGGGCTGCAGCACCAGCACGATGGCGACCGTGATCCAATGCGATCGGCTCAGGTGCAAGAGGTCCGCGAGCACCTGCGCGGTGGCGAGCGTGACTCCCAGCCGGAGCGCGTGGCGAAGGTGCAACGAGCGGGGGGAAAGAGCGTCGCGGAGCGGCTGCAGGAGCGGCCGGCGGCGGAGGTGAATGGGTCGCGGTGTTCGCGCGCCGCTCAAGCTCGCCGCCGCTTCCAGCGAGTGCCGGGCGCGCGTGATCACGCGGGCGGCGGCGGGACGGGCAGCGATGAGCTCCAGCTGCGGCGCCTCGAATCGCGTGTTCTCGCGGGGGACCGCAAAGGCAACGGTCAGGAACGCGGACGAGACCTGCAAGAGCGCATCGTCCGGTTGCAGCTCGGCGAGCGCGACCAGATCGCCCAGCGCCGCCTCGGCCAGCTCGAACAAGACCAACAGCTGGCTGCCGCGCGCCGTCTCGCCGAGCCGCGTGCTGCGCACCGCGGAAAGTGTCGCGCGCGCTTTCTCCAGCGCCTCGCGGACGCCCTTGCGCAGCGGCACAGTGGGGTCGCCATGACCCAGGGCGCGGGCCAGTTCGGCCAGCGCGCGGTAGCAGGCGGCGACCGCCTCGCGCGCCGGCGCATAGGGATGGACGGCCCAGAGCCCGAGCGCGAGAGCCATCGCGAGCAGGCCGCCCGCGGCCATCAGACCCGCGCGCGCATACGGCTCTGCCGAAGGAGTGCCGACGCCGATGCAAAACGAGACCAGGACCAGCACGCCGGCGGTGGCAGCCGCGTCGCCGTAGACGCGCACCATGCTGCAGACGAGCGCGGCCGCGAGCAGCAGGGCAGGCGCGGCTAAAGGGTGTCGGCCCGCGAGCGAGCCGAGCAAAAGCGCAGTGGGCCCGCCGATGACGAACAAGCTCATCGAGGTCGCGCGCGCGGGATAAGACCCGCCCGGGTCGGCGAACGAGGAGAGCCAGCCGCCGAGCCCCATCCAGATGAACTCGAGGTGGCCGGTCGCCTCGCCGTAGAGGAGCGGCAGGACCGTGACGGTGGCGGCGCGCAGGGCGGCGCCGTAAGCGGGGCTCGCCTCGGCGACTTCGCGCGCGTTCTTCCATTGACGGCTCCAGCTCACGGACTCTCTTCTACGTGAAGCGAAGCGCAGGTGCCGCCACTCCTTGACGGCCGAATCGGAAGCGCGCCTAGTCTGGAGCAATCAAATCGGGGGGGCTGTGGCTGACAATTTATACGCGCTCTTGCAGCAAGCTCAGCAGATCGCCGCGGCTGG
>JANYKT010000092.1 GCA_025358085.1 Deltaproteobacteria bacterium
CGGCCTCCTTTCCCGTGGCACAGATCAGGAAGACGAAGCCGTGCTTCTCGAAGTACTCCCGATTTGCCTGCTCGAGCTGCGCAAGCGTGTTGGCAGCTGCTCCCGCCAGGCCGGCCTGCTCCTGCCCGGTCTGGCCTTCGAGTCTGCGTTCGCCGATGCGGGGGTGCGCCGCGAAGGCCTCCAGCCAATCCGCATCGGACAGCTGCCAGAAGAGCCGGTCCCCGATGCGCAGGAGCGCGGCGGCGTCCTCGAAGGGACGCGCGTCGGCCATGCGCTCAGCCCACTTGAGCGAGGCGCAGAAGGAGCGAGTCGCAGCCAGCGCCTCCTCGCGCGGGAGCGCATTGAGCCGCGCCAGGGCGGTGACGCGGGGGTCGTCGTGAAACGGTTCGCCGAAGGCGCGCAGGCGGGCGACGCCGCCATCAGGGAAGACATTCAGGCGCAGGTGCGTGACCCGCCCGACGAGGCGCAGCTCATCTTCGAAGACGTGGCGGGTGTGCGGCTGCATCGGGGAGAGCGGCAAAAGCACGCGCCAGTCCCACGAATCAACGCCGGCACCGGCAGAGCCAACAGGCCCGACCCGTCCGGCGGGCCGGGCGGCGCAAGCGTCGACCGAGCAGCGCCCCGGCGCGTTGCCCTTGAAGTGCGTGGTGTCGAGCTCGATGCGCCGCAGCGTACCGGGCGCGCCCAGGCGGACGATGTTCCAGTCGTGCCCCGGGCCGCGGCGACGGCGCGTTTCCCAGCCGGAGCTCATGTCGTGCGGCCGTCCGGAAGCGATGAGGTTGTTGCGCGAGCCGAAGAACATGTCGCTGCACAGGATCGACTGGCCGCCGTTCTCGACCGCCGCCAGGTCGACGAGCCCGCCGTGCCCGCCCAGGCGCGCCCAGTCGGGTGCGACCTCGCCGAGCACGCGCAGCCGCGCGACACCGCCATCGGGGTAGATCCGCAGCCGTACATGCGTGAAGCGCCGGTCTGCGTGCGGAGATGAACTGAACCCGGATTCAGCTTCTGAATCGCGCTTCACTCGCGATCCCGCTGCCGCCGCAGCTGTCGCCGCCTGCGTCGTGAATCTAAATTCATTTTTTGAATCTCCCTTCAGCGGCGAGCGAGGGAGCAGCTCGACCCACTCGGGCGACGCCGTGAGATCGAGGTGTCCTTCGATGGCGGACGCCTCCAGCGCGCACTCCGCCGGAAAATTGCCGCGGAAGAAAGATGTATCGATGACGGCCGCGCGGATAACGCCCGGCATCCCCAGACGCACCACGCACCAGTCATCGCCAGGCGGCGCACCAGGCGGGTCGCGACGGCGGCGCGTCTCCCAGCCATCCATCCACTTGCCCTTGTCGGTGAACTCGTGTTCGCGCCACTCGGCCGGCCGCGCGCGCAGGAGGTTCTCCTTCGCCGCGAAGAACTCGTCGTTGGTTAGGATGGCCGCGCCGC
Organism: Deltaproteobacteria bacterium; assembly: GCA_025358085.1. GTDB lineage: Bacteria > Myxococcota > Myxococcia > Myxococcales > 40CM-4-68-19 > JANYKT01. The sequence continues at coordinate 1,438 of JANYKT010000092.1, forward strand.
CCACGTCCTCGCAGGCCAGATCCACCAAGTCGGCGAGCGCCGGATGGCCGGTCGCGCGCATCGCTGCCTGGGGACCAACCGCGTTTCCCGCTGCTTGCGGATCGGCAGCACCTCCCGCTCCTTGCGGATGAACAGCGGTCCCCGCCGATTGCGAGTCAGTCGCGCTTCCTTGCAGTGTTACAGCCGTCCCCGCCGATTGCGGCGCAGCCGCGCCACCGAGAGGCGTCTCCCGGTCACTCATCGCGTCACCTCGCGCCCGCACGCCGGGCCGCGGATCTCGCCGTTGTCGAAGACCTGCTCTCCACGCACAAACGTTGCCTCCACCACGCCGCGCAGCTCGACGCCGGCATAGGGCGTCACCCTGTGCCGGTGCAGCAACCGCGACGGCTCGACGCGAAAAGTCTCCTCCGGCCGCCAGACCACGAAGTCCGCGTCGTAGCCAGGCCGCAGCGCGCCCTTCCGTGCCGAGAGCCCCGCCAGCCGCGCCGGCCCCTCGCACATCCAGCGCAGCAGATGCGCGATGGTGTATCCGCGCAGCGACGCCTCGCTCCAGACCACGCTGAGCGCGAGCTGCAACCCCGCCACCCCACCCCACGCAGCGTTGAAATCTCCCTCGACTTTGAGCGCGGGCAAGCAAGGCGAATGGTCCGACGCAATCATCTCGAGCGTCCCGTCTCCGAGCGCGCGCCAGAGCGCCTCGCGGTTCTCGCGCTCGCGGATGGGCGGCGCGCACTTGAACTCTGTCCTGCCGTCGGGCACGTCTTCCGCCGCGAAGTGCAGGTAGTGCGGACAGGTCTCGGCCGTCATCGGCAAGCCTTCGCGCTTGATCTCACGGAGGAGCGGCAGCGCATCCGCCGACGAGTGGTGCACGATATGAACCTGCCCGCGCGTCTCGCGACACAGGCGTGCCACCAGCGCGACCGCCTCGTCCTCGGCGGCGCGCGGTCGCGACCGAAGCCAGGTCGAATACTTTTCCGGCGCGCCCGCGGTCCCGGCGCGCTCAATGGGTCCGGGCAGCTCCGCGTGCACCAGCAGCGGCCGCTGCAGCCGCTGCAATTCCTGCAGCGCTGGCCGCAGCTCGCTCTCGCCTACGCAGCCGAATTCTGCAACGCCTGAATCAATCAAGAAGCATTTGAATCCCAGCGCTCCGCCCGCGGCCATCGGCTCGAGCTCCGCAAGGTTCCCCGGCACCACACCGCCCCAGAAGCCGGTGTCCACGAAGAGCTGCCCACGCGCCGCCTCGCGCTTCTGCTTCAGCGCGCGCAGGCTCGTCGTCGCCGGGATGCTATTGAGTGGCATATCCACGATGCAAGTGGTGCCGCCCGCCGCAGCCGACTGTGTCGCCGAAGCAAAGCCTTCCCATTCGGTGCGGCCAGGCTCATTGACATGCACATGCGTGTCCACCACGCCGGGCATGATCAAGGCATCACCCGCGTCGAAGACCCGTGCAAAGACCGGCACCGCGTCGTGCGCGGCGATCCCCGCGATGCGCCCATCCTTGACGTGGATGGTGGCGGGCCCGATGCCGTCCGGAGTCGCCACCCGCCGGCTGCGCAGCACGAGGTCGCTCATCGCTCCCTCAGCACTTTCGCGGCGCCAAAGCCCACTAAAGTGAGCACGGCAAGCACCAGCCAGTTCCAATCGCTGCCATAGGTCGCCGTGGGAAAATGATTCGAAATCATAATCAGCACCACGGGGATGACCATGAATGTGTTGTGCTTGGAGCGCGTCTTGGCGCGGTCGGCGAGCACCGGGTCGGTCGCGGCGCCCGTCGACATGGCGGCCACCAGCCGGCGCTGCACCGGCAATATCCGCACCCAGACATTGAGCGCCATGATGCTGCCCATCAGGGCTCCGACGTGGATATAAGCGGCGCGGCCGGACATCACCCGCGTCAAGCCGAACGTCAGCAAGACCAGCGCCGCATAGCAAAGCACCGCCCCGGGGACGAAGCCGATGCTCGTATTCCACAAAAGGTCATAGGCAAACCAGCCGGCGACCAGCACGCCAACCCCGATACCGACCAGCGCGCGATTTGACAGCGAGCCCTCGTCGGCGAGCATTCCGCCGCCGTAATAGACGATGCCGAGCAGCAGCACCCCCGACAGGAACGTCGTGAGCGCCTCGAAGCGGAACCAGTGCAGCTTGTCGGGCGCGACCCCCAGCGTCTTCTGCTTCTCGACCAGATAGAAGCCGCCGCTGTGAACCATCCAGACGCCGCGCTCGCCGGAGGCGGCGGCACGCCCCAGCTGGCGGTCGAGCCAGGTGAAGTAATACGTCGAGCCGACCCAGAGAATGCCGGCGAAGACGTGAACCCAGCGAACGAACAAGTTCAGCCACTCGGAGAGGGAAAAATCCATCAGTCCGCGCAGGTAAGAGGAATTTCGCGCCCGCGTCAACGTGCGAGCGGCGGCCCTCGCCTTTGCTCACTTACGCGACGGCGGGCCCGAGCAGCCCGCGTCCGGCCAGCCAGTCGCGCACGGCCGGGCCAGTGCCGAGCGGCCAGGGGCGAAGCCGGTCGGGCAACACCGCCTTCACACCCGCGAGTTCGTCGCCGATGACGATCTCGCCCTGCGCCCGCACGTGGTAGGCGAGGATGATCTGGTTCATCTCCTGGAACGCGTAGGCGCCGATGAATGAAACGACTTCGCCGGTCAGCCCGACCTCCTCCTTCACCTCGCGGAGCACGCCCTCTTCCGGAGTCTCGCCCCTCTCGAGAAAGCCCGAAATGAGGCCGAACCACTTGTCCGGCCAGCCCTTGTTACGCACCAGCAGCACCGTCTGCCCGTGCTCCAGCAGCGCGGCGACGACAGGCACCGGATTGTCGTAATGGACGAAGTCGCAGCCGGCGCCGGAGCAGATGAAGCGCGGCCGGCCCTCGCGGCGCTCCACCTCGAGTGGGCTCGCGCAGGCGGGGCAGAACTTCATCACGGGTGGCATGGTCTTCCGTTGTCAAAGGGAGAGCCGAATGTCAATCAAACGGCTCGCCCTGTGGTGTTTACATTTTCGTGGTTGAGCTCGCCTGGCCTTCCGGCCTCGGCAAATCAGTGACCGGTCGGGGCTTGCGGAGAAGCTCCCGGCGAGGGGATGAGCACCTGCAGGAGAAGGTCGGCGCTGGCCTGAACGGGCCGACCGTCCATTGCACCAGCGAAGCAGGCGTCGGCGTCGCCAGACAGGGAGCGGGCGTGAACCAGGCCGCTTTCAAGATGAAGCGCGAAGACGCCGGGCAGCACGTCGCGATGTCCTGAAGCAAAGCCCGGACAATTCACCATGGCGTCGTGCGCCAGGCCCGCGACGGTTCCCACCAGCGTGTGCGGATCAAGTGGCTTTCGCGCCCGGAAGGTAGCGCGGAAAGCTGGAATGCCAGCCGAGCCCTCCATCTCGAGCGCGACCGGGTCGCCGAAGTCAACCGCGTCCGGCGTTGCCTTGCAACCAGGCACCGCCAGCGCGGCCAGCATCGACAACGACACTACTGCATGGACGCCTTGGTGCACTGGGTCGGCGTCTCCTTGGGACAATGATAGACGGCCGTTGAAATGGCCAGGGTGCCCAAGCCGACCGTCTTGATGTACCAACCTTCGCCGGTGACATTGGCGGAGGACGGCTGGGCCGAGGTGACGAAGCTGCAACCGCTTCCGGAGAGTGCCAGTGCTGCGAGTCCTGAGAAGATGAGTTTGCGCATGATTAGTTCTCGATGACTTGCGTGCAGACGGGCCGGCCGCTTGCGGCGGTGCAGTGATAAAGATTCGTTCCGAGGAAGCTGCCGCTGACCACATACGCGGTCTTCTCCGTCGAGACGATCGCCGAGTGCGCGATGCAGCCGGTACCGAAGAGCGCCAGTGCGCCCAGCATTGCGATGAGCTTCAAGATGACCTCCTGAATGAGAAATAAATACGGAGGACGCCTAGCACACCCCTCGCTTGCCTGCTTGCTTTCCGCAGTCCTCAGTTCGCCCCGCCGCGGTCGATCGACTTTAGCAATCGCAGAAGCCCGGCCGGTGCGGCGCGCGCGAGCTTTTCTGCGTCGAGCGTCAGCAGCTTGCGATTGCGCACGACAGCACGGCCGTCGACCAGTACGTCCGTGACGTCGCTGGCGCGCGCGCAGTAGACCAGGGTCGCGTGTGGATCATCGCCGGGCGGCGCGCAGTGCGGGCCCGAGAGATCGACCACCGCGATATCGGCGCGCTTGCCAGGCTCGATAGAGCCGATTTCGCTTTCCAGCCCCAGCGCCCGCGCGCCGCGGATGGTGGCCATCGCCAGCACCTCGGCGGGAGGCATCGCGCGGTGGCCGAAGCGCGGCAGGTGCAGCGTGGCCGCGAGCCGCATCTCGTGAAAGGCGTCGAGCGTGTTGTTGCAGGGGGCGCCGTCTCCGCCCAGCGCGACGTTGACTCCGGCCGCGAGCAGCCGCGGCACCGGGGCAATTCCACTCGCGAGCTTGAGGTTCGCGCCGGGGCAGTGCACCGCGTGCGTTCCGGCGCGCGCCATCTGCTTCATCTCGCGCGCGGTCAAGTGCACGCAGTGGGCGAGCACCAGCCGGGGGCCCTGGAGGCCGAGTTGCGCGAAGTAAGCAACGTTGTCCACGCCGGTTTGCTCGCGGACGAACGCGACCTCGGTGCGGTTTTCGCTGGCATGCGTATGCACGAGCCAGCCGTGTCGCCGGGAGAGATCGCGAACCGCGGTCAATAAGGCTTTTGTGCAGGAGAGGGCGAAACGCGGGCACAGCGCATATCGGATGCGGCCGTTCTCCTGGCCGTGCCAGGCAAGGCCCAGCTGCTCTGTCTCACGCAGCGCGGCGTCCTTGCTCTCCGCCAGCGGATTTCCCGGCACGTCCATCAAGCACTTACCGCCGGTATATCGAATGCCGCTTTCGACCGCGGCCTCCAACACCGCGGTCGTGTGCCGCACCGTTGCCATATCAAGAATCGCGGTGGTGCCGCCCAGCAGCAGCTCGGCGAGGCCCAGCCGCGCGGACAATCCAAGCGATCGCGCGTCGTGCGCGGCCTCGAACGGCCAGATGCGCCGCGACAGCCATTCCAGCAACTCGAGCCCATCGGCATGATTGCGAAAGAGCACCTGGCAGAGGTGGACATGCGCCTGCACCAGCCCGGGAATCACGGCGCGCCCGCGGCACTCGATGACCTGGGCGCCACGCGGCGCCCGCAACCCCCGGCCCACGCGCGCGATGCGCCCGTCCTCAATCAGCACGTCAGCAAAAGGCAGCGTCGAACGATGCTCGTCCATGCAGACAACCGTCCCGCCTCGCAACAATATGGGGACACCATACTCATTTCCAGCCCCGGTCACGGGCGGCCCGGTAATGAGTATGGTGTCCCCATATTCTTTAGCAGCTGCAGCAGGACGTTGGCGCTGACCAGGCGGCGGTATTCGATGGTTGAGCGGATGTCGTTGATGGGCGAGATATCGAGTTGCAGCGCGGCGCGCACGTCGCCTCCGGACATTGCGGCCTGCTCCGCGCGGCGACAGCGCAGCGGAATGGGCGCTACGCAGCCAGCGGCGATCCGGACTTCGCGCAGACCGGGCGTAGCGCGCACCGCGATGAGCGTCTTCGAAATCGATTGCGCGCGACGGGTTCCTACTTTTCGATAAGCAAGGCGCGCGGCATCAGGCAAAGGAAAGTCCACGCGCAGCAGCAGCTCGTCCGCGCCCAGCGCCGTCTTTCGATAGGCGAGAAAGAACTCCTCGGCCACTACCGTCCGCTCGCCGCGCGGTCCGCCCAGGAGGAAGCGCGCGTCGGCCGCCAGCAAGAGTGGCAGCGTGTCTCCCGCCGGCGAGGCGTTGCAGACATTCCCTCCCAGCGTTCCCCGGTTCTGGATGGCCCAGGCTCCGACCTCGCGGGAGACGGCCGCCAGCGCCGGCAGCTGCGTATTCACCAGGGTGGAATGAATGATCTCCGTATAGGTCGTCAGCGCGCCGATGCGCAGAAAGTTGTCCTGCAGGGCAATCCCGCGCAGCTCGCGCACGTTCCAGATATCCAGGACATGCCCGATGCGGTCGAGCCCCACCCGCGCATTGATGGCAACCATCAGATCGGTCCCGCCCGCCAGCACGCGCAGCCCCGGCGGCCGCGCCTGCAAAAGCGCATAAGCCTCCGGCAACGTCTTCACCGAAGTCACCGGAATCATCGCGTCTCCCGCGCGGCGTGCTGGATCGATTCCACGATCTTCGTATACCCGGTGCAGCGGCAGAGGTTTCCCGCGATGGCCTCGCGCACCGCCTCGTCCGTTGCCGCGGCGCCGCTGTCGAGGAAGCATTGCCCGGCCACGATCATACCGGGCGTGCAGATGCCGCACTGCGCGCCGCCGCATTCGACAAAGGAACGTTGCAGCGGCGTCAGCGCACTCGAAGAGAGCCCCTCGATCGTGACCACGCTCGCGCCGGCGGCCTGGCAGACCGCGACCAGGCAGGAGTTCACCAACTGCCCGTCCAGCAAGACCGCGCAGGCCCCGCACTCGCCCTCGCCGCAGCCCTCTTTGGTGCCGGTCAGGATCAGGTCTTCGCGCAGGACATCCAGGAGCCGCTTGAGCGGCTCGACCTCGAGCGAACGCACCGAGCCATTGATCCTCAGCTCAAGCCGCATGCAACGCTTTCATGACGCGCTCGGGGGAAATGGGGAGGTCCGGAATCAACTTGCCGATCGCGCTCAGCACCGCCGCGGCCACCGCCGGCGCGGGTCCGTCCATGGGCAATTCGCCGAGCCCCTTGGCGCCATGGGGACCCCGGCTATAGGGATTCTCCAGAATCAGCGTCGTCATTGGCGGCACGTCGAGAGCGGTCGGAATGATGTAGTTCTGCATCCGGGTATTCAGGAGCCGCCCGTCGACATAGATATGCTCCTCGAGCAAGGCATATCCCAGCGCCTGCACGGTGCCGCCCTCGATCTGGCCCTCGGCCAGCACCGGATGGATTGCCTTGCCGAACTCTGATGCGGTGACGAGGTCAAGCAGCTTGATCTCATAGGTATCGAGATCAACCTCGAGCTCCACCGCCGTCGCCGCCCACGCATAGCAGGGATACGCCGAGCCGCGATAAGCCGCGTCGTCCCATTGCACGCCGGGCGGCAGCTCATATTGCTCGATGCAAACGAGCGGCCCGCGCTCGTCGAGATAACGCCGGGCTATGGATTCGAAGGGCGCGAGCGATCGTCCGCGCGCCGCGAAGATACCGCCCACGCAGCAGACCTCGCCGGCCGGAACGGCATGCGTCTGTGCCACATATCCCTGCAGCACGCGGGCCATCGCCTCCGCCGCGCGCGCGATCGTTCCGCCGACCACCATGGTGGTGCGGCTCGCGACCGTCGGTCCGCTGTCGGGCACGCGCGAGGTGTCATTCACCGCCACTTCAATCATGCTCAATGGAACGCCCAGCGCCTCGGCCGCCAACTGCGAAAAGACGGTAATGGTCCCCTGCCCGATGTCCGTCGAGGCGCTGAGCACCCGCGCTCCGGAAGCCGTCAACTCGAGCCCGGCGCGCGACTTGAGGTGCGCCTCGCCCGAACCGGTAAAGCCCGCGCCGTGCAGCGCAAGCGACAGCCCGATGCCGCGCCGCTTGCGCGCCCGGGCGGACCCTGCAGGCAAGCGCGCAGCCTCCATGGCCGCCTCGCGCTTTGCCGCATATCCGCTGCGCGCCGCGACCGCTTCGAGCACCGGCAGCGCCGACACGCTCTCGGTCAGCCGCTGCCCGGTGGGCATGACGTCGCCCACCACCAGCGCATTCTTTCGCCGCACCAGGAGCGGATCGAGCCCCAGTTCTAAAGCGATCTTCTCGACGTGTGCCTCGCAGCCGAACAGGGTCTGCGGCACTCCGAAACCGCGGAAGGCGCCATTGGGCGGCGTATGCGTCTGCACCACGCGGCAATCGATGCGGGCGTGCGGCCAGCGATACGCGCCGCTCGCGTGCAGCACCCCGCGCGAGGCCACCACCGGCGACAGCGTGACATAGGCGCCGCCGTCCATCACCACGTCGATCTCGCAAGCGACGAATTCACCATCGGGCTTGACCGCGGTCCGATAGCGCAGCACCGCCGGGTGGCGCTTCGTCGTTGCCGCCACGTCCTCCTCGCGCTTGTAGATCATCTTGACCGGCTTGCCCGCCTTGCGCGCCAGGAGCGCGGCGTGGCCCGCCAGCACGGTCGGGTAATCCTCCTTGCCGCCGAACCCGCCGCCGGTCACCACTTGAATGACGGCGATCTGCGAGTCATTGATCTTCAGCAACCGCTGTAGCCCGCGGTGGATATAGAACGGGCACTGCATCGAACCATAGATAGTGACGCCGAAGTCCTCGCGCGGCACCGCGCAGATGGCATTGGGCTCGATGTACATCTGCTCCTGGTGGCCGACTCGATAGATGCCCTCGACCACCCGCAACGAAGAGTCCGCGAAGGCGGGCTTGATATCTCCTGCTTCAATTCGATAGCTCTTGAAGACATGCGTCGAGAGCAGCAGGTCGAGCACCGGCGGCAGCGGATCGATCTTCACGTCTACGTGGAGCAACGCCTCTTCCAACCGCTCGCGGTCGGCGCAGGCGAGCAGAGCGATTGGTTCCTCACGATGCTTCACCATGTCGTGCGCCAGCATCGGCTGATCGTCCTCGATTAATTGCACGATGTTGTCCCCCGGAATGTCCGCCGCGGTGACGCGGACGATGCCGCTCCAGTCGAAACGCGGGTCGAACTCAATCGAACGGATCCGCCCGTGCGGCACCTGCGAGCGCACGGTCCGGCCCCACAGCTGGCCGGGGAAGGCCAGGTCGTCGAGATAGCGCGCGCGGCCAGTGACCTTGTCGGGTCCGTCCTTGCGCGGCGGCGAGTGGCCCACCGTGCTCTTGCTGTTGTCTGCGTGTTTCATCGTGGGGGGCTTATCAAACATCCGGAGATGTTTGCATCCGTCATCGGACCGCCTGGGTCGCTATGCTGCGCTGGCCTTGATCCCTCTTCGAGACACCCTCCGCTCCCGCACCGCTCCCGTGGTGACCGTCGCGCTCATCGCCATCAACGTTCTCGTCTTCCTGCACGAGCAGACGCTGGGGCCGTACCTCGAGCGCTTCGTCCTTGCTTACGGACTGATACCGGCGCGCTTCGTCCACTGGCCTTACGACCCGCTGTCTCCCGCGCGGTTTCTGCCGCTCGTCACCTCCATGTTCTGGCACGGCGGCTGGCTGCACCTTGTGGGCAACATGCTCTACCTGTGGATCTTTGGCGACAACATCGAGGACAAGCTCGGCCACGGGCGCTACGCGCTCTTTTACCTGCTGGGAGGCCTCGCCGCGGCGCTGACCGAAATCGCCATCGCTCCGGACTCGCAGCTGCCGACCATCGGCGCTTCAGGCGCAATTGCCGCCGTGCTGGGTGCCTATCTGGTGAGCTTCCCGCGCAGCCGCGTCCTCACCTTCATTCCAATCTTCTTCATCCCCTGGTTCATCGAGATACCGGCGGTGCTGTATCTGGCCGGCTGGTTCGTGATCCAGATCTTCAGTGGCTACGTCTCGCTCCACTCGCCCGAGTCCGGCGGCACCGCCTGGTGGGCGCATATCGGGGGCTTTGTCGCTGGCCTCGTGCTGGTCAAGCTGCTGGCGCCGCCACTACCGCAGCCAGAAAAGAATCAGCGGGGGTAGCCGACCATCCTGCTCTGCTCAGCGTCCCAGAGCTTCAACCGGAAACAAGCCATGATCTCCTGCGGGCTGAGGCGAGTCCGGCCCGGGTTCTGCAACTCCGGAATGGCCGCCATGGCTTCCGGCAGGCGATAGAACGGAATCGTCGGGTTCAGATGATGGACGTGGTGATATCCGATATTACCGGTGAACCAGGCCAGGAGCGGGCCCGTCTCCATGTAGCTCGACGATTCGAGCGAGGCGCGGTCGTAGCTCCACGTCTCGCGCGGCTGGATGCGGATATCGGTGAAGTTGTGCTGTGCGTAGAACAGATACGCCCCGCTGGCGCAGGCGACGAAGAGAGGCAGGAAGAACGCGAACGCGAAGACCGCAAAGCCGAAATGGACGATCAGGAGAGCCGACAGCGCCCAATTGAGGACCAGCGCGAGGCCCGAGTCCCAGCGCTTGCGCGGCGCTCGCAAAAACGACATCAGGCACATATCGAACATGAAGATGGTGAAGTATCCCAGCAGCACAGTGAGTGGGTGCCGCACGATCCGGTAGCGAAGGCGGGCGCCCGGACTCGCATCGGCCCACTGCCGCGTGCTCATGGTCGCGAACGAGCCGATGTTGGAACCGACCAGCTTGGCAGTATGATTGTGATGATAATTGTGCGTCTCCCGCCAGACACCGGGAGGATTCATGACCAGAATGCCGTATGGATAAAGCAGGAATCGGGCCGCTTTCGAGCCGCGCAGCAGCGCCCCGTGCAAATTGTCATGGTAGAGGATGAACACCCGGACGATCACCAACCCTGCTAGTACCGAAGCGAACAAACGGAGTGGCCAGGGCCCCGGCCGCGCCGCTCCTGCGATGCAGATGGCAAGCGCCCCGAGGGTCGACAGCAGATACCACCAGCTCCGCGCCCGGTCCTCGGGAACGAATGCCCGGGTTGCATCGATCAGCTCTCGCTGGCTTCTCACTGGCGCGTTGCTCCTTTTCCGGGCGGACCATAGCGGACAGAGGCTGGATTTGCGAGCAGCAACCGACCGCTTGACGTGGAACGCCATGGCCCGTTACAGGGGGCGCCCATGATTGGCATCGTCCAGGCACTCGAGCGCTGCAACGGCCTCCATACCCGCGGCTACACCTTCGTGCACGGCAAGGGACCGGGCGAGGACCTGGTGCTCTCATTCCACGAGCTGCGCCGGGAGGCCATGCGGCGCGCCGTTCATCTCCAGGCGCAAGGCCTGCGAAAGGGCGATCGCCTGGCCATGGTGCTGCCGGACGGGCCCGATTTCGTGCCCACTTTCCTGGGGGCGCTGTGGGCCGGCATCGTCCCCGTGCCGCTCTACCCTCCGTTGTCACTGGGCAAGCTCGACGCTTTCATCGAGGCCCTCGTCACCATCCTGAACGTGGCGCAACCCAAAGCCATCGCCACCGATGAGCGGGTCGCAAAGATCCTCTGGTCGGCCATCGGCAGGGTCGGCAGCATTGAGAAGGTCATTGACGCCAAGGCGCTCGCGGCCGCGCCTTTCATTGATCAGCCGCACGCCCTGATCGCCGATTCGGACACCGCCTTCCTCCAATTCACCTCCGGCAGCACCTCGACGCCCAAGGGAGTGGTGGTGACGCATGGGTCCCTGGCCGCGAATTGCACTGCAATCGTTCGGGACGGGCTGCAGGCGCGCGGTGAGCGCGATATCGGCGTGTCGTGGCTCCCGCTTTATCACGACATGGGATTGATTGGATTCGTGCTCACGCCGCTCGTCGAGCAGATCTCTATCGTCTATATCCCGACTTTGAGCTTCATCAAGAACGCAACGCTCTGGATGGAGACCTTGTCGAAGTATAAAGCGACCATGACTTTCGCGCCCAACTTTGCTTATGCGCTGGTCACCAAGCGCGCGAAGCCCGAGCAGGTGGCGCGCTGGGACCTTTCGCAGATGCGCGTGTTCGGGTGCGGCGCCGAGCCTATCAATCCCGATACCATGCGCGCTTTTCTCAAAGCGATGGAGCCGGCCGGACTCAAGCCCCAGGCCCTCCTGCCCTGCTATGGAATGGCCGAGGCGACGCTGGCGATGGCTTTCGTGGCCATGGACGAGCCGCTGAAGACGGACCGCATCGACGCGCACGCCTATCATTCCGAGCAGCGCGCGACGCCGGCGGTCAAGGGTGAATTGCTCGAGACGGTCTGCTGCGGACGCACGTTTCCGGGACACGAACTCTCCATTCAAGACGAGCACGGTCGATTGCTGTCCGACCGCGCGGTGGGCGAGATCTGTTTCAAGGGCCCCAGTGTCGCCGCCGGGTATTACAACCGGCCGGACGCGACCGCCGAGAGCTTCCGCGATGGCTGGCTGCGCACCGGCGACTTAGGCTATCTCGTCGACGGCGAACTCTATATCTCGGGCCGGCTGAAAGACATCCTCATCGTCAATGGCCGCAACTACTATCCCCAGCGGATTGAATGGCTGGTGGACGAGATCCCCGGCGTGCGCAAAGGCTCGGCGGTGGTCTTCACCCGGCCCGGCAAGTCATCCGAGGAGATCATCGTCGCCGCCGAGACGCGCGCGCCCGCAGGACTGGCCGAGCAGATCAAGGCGCGCATCTCCGAAGAGTTCCAGTTGAGCGTGAGCGAGGTCGCGCTGGTCGCTCCCGGCTCACTGCCCAAGACTTCGTCCGGAAAGCTGCAGCGCCGCAAGACCCGCGAGCAGTTCCTCAATGGCACCCTCGGCCGGGAGGGCGTGCGTTCGCTGGGCCTCAACGGCAGCCGCATGATGGTAGCGAAGCATCTGGCATTATCGATTGTCGGCCGCGCGCGCCACTCCGCACGGGGCCTGCTCAAGCGCTTCAGGAAGGCAGTGTAACGTGGGGTCTACCAAAGCAGACATCGCGGTCTCTTATGACGTGTCGAATGAGTTCTTCCGCCTCTGGCTCGATGAGCGGATGAACTACACCTGCGGCATCTTCGACGAAGGCCCCGAGCGCATGAAGCTTGGCGTGCCGGGGCCGGTGTCGCTGGAGGAATCGCAGCTGCGGAAGCTGCGCATTCTCTCCGACTACGCGCACGTCACTTCCGCGAGCACGGTGTTGGACATCGGCTGCGGGTGGGGCGCCGACCTGGAATACCAGGCGACGACCAATCACGTGAAAGCCGCGCACGGAATCACTCTGTCCGAGGCCCAGTGCGCCGAGATCCGCCGCCGCGCCCTGCCCAATGTGACCGCGTCGGTGTGCAGCTATCTGGATTACCGGCCCGAGGTGAAGTTCGACGCCATCATTTCAATCTGCATGATGGAGCACATCGTCTCGCCGCAAGAGGCGCGCGACGGCAAGTCCATCGCCGCTTATCGCAACTACTTCCGCCTCGCGCACGAATGGACCAAGCCGGGGGCGTACTTCGGGCTGCAGACCATCTTGCGCAACTTCGTCCCCCGCGACCGCAAGGACATACAGGACCTGGGCTGGGTGACTTATGAGATCTTCCCGGGCGGAATCGTCCCGCGGCTGGAAGAGATCATTGCCGCGGTGAATCCTTACTTCGAGGTGCTCGAGCTCAAGACGCGGCGACTCGACTATCGCAATACCACCTGGCACTGGCGCGACCGGCTGCGCAAGAACGAGGCGCATATCCGCGCCACCTGGGGCGACAAGGTGTTCGACGACTACGAGCGGTACCTGTCCACCTGCGTCACCGGCTTTGAGAAGCACTACACGTCACTGGCGCAGTATTCATTGAAGAGGATCGACTAAATGGCGCAGCCCCCCGTCAACGTGCTCGAAATGTTCAAACAGGCCGCGCTCGAGGTCGACAATCGCACGCTCACCGACCTCAAGGCCGACACCGTTATTTCTTCGCTCGGCATGGACTCTGTCGCGGTCATGGAGCTGGTCAGCTTTTTCGAGGAAAAGCTGAACGTCCGCATCCCCGACGAGGAGCTCTCGAAGATCCGCACCGTCGGCGACTTGCGCGACACGCTCCAGAAGCTGATGCCCGACCGCGCTGTCGCGGCCTGACCGGAAGAGGCGGCTTCTCCGAGCCGCCTGTCTAGCTGTTCCGTGTGGAATGCGCCATGGCGGTCGCGGCGCCCCACGCCCTCCCTGGAGGGCCGAACGCCCCGAATCATCCGCAGCCTGAGTTTTCCGGCTGCGGCGCCGTACTCAACACCAGCATCGATGTCAGCAAGCATTGAAGTCGTGCCCATACATCTGCCCCGCCGCAGACTGGTTGTGCGGACGCTGCTGTACGGACGCACTTTCATGCAGCGCGCTCGGCCCTCGAGACCAGCGCGATTTTGCCAGCTGCCCTGTTCAGCAGGTCGCCGTGGTTCTCCGGTGAGGTGCGGCACCGGCAGGCGCACGCCCGCGAGTCAAGAGAGATAGGCTTCCCGCGTGACCTTCGATCCCTCGAGCCGCTCGCTGCTCACGCTGCGCGATTTGCCGCGCTTTCCCGGCGAGACGCTCTTCTGCCGCATCGCGCGCGCTGTCTGCGCCGCGGATTGCCTGCCGCGTAAGGAGCTCTTCGAATCGTGGGAAGTGGCGCGCCGGGTGCGGCGCCGCTTTCGCGGAGGCCGCGTCTTTGACCTCGCCTGCGGGCACGGCCTCATCGCGCATTTGATGCTCATCCTCGACAACTCTTCAAAAACAGCGGTCGCCATCGACGCGCGGCTTCCCGAGAGCGCCGCGAAGGTCTCGGCGGCACTGCTCGCGCATTGGCCGCGGCTCGCGGGCCGGGTCGAGTTTCTGCAAGGCCCCATTGCAAACGCGGGGCTCAGGCGCGGCGATATCGCCGTCTCGGCTCATGCCTGCGGCGCGCTCACCGACGAGGTGCTGGCGCTGGCCGCGGCCGCGCAGGCACGAGTGGCGGTCCTGCCCTGCTGCCACGACGGAGACGCGAACGATGCCGGTGGCCTCGATGGCTGGCTCGACCAGGCGCTCGCCATCGACGCCGTGCGCGCGATTGCGTTGCGCGGTCGCGGTTACCAGATCCATACCCAGCTGATACCAGAAGCGATCACGCCCAAGAACCGGCTCTTGATCGGACAGCCCTTGATTGAAGTCTATGAGTGCACTCGATATGAAGCCCACCTCCCGCAGGGCAAGGTGGTGCTGCGGCACGGAGAGCCGGCTCCGGTGCTCGACGCAGAGCCGGGCGGTCCTTCCTGGGCTTTCATCACCGCCTGGAATCCGGGCTCGCGCAGGCTCTCGCGGCCGGAAAATGAACAGCGGCAGAAGGCGCTGGTGAAACAACTCTCGGGACGCTATCGCCTCTTCCCTGGCGCTGGCATCGGGGACGATGAGAAGTGGCCGCCGGAGCTGAGCTTGCTCGTGCTTGGCATCCCCCGCGAGGAGGCGCTCGCGCTCGCCCGCGCCTGGGGCCAGTTCGCCATCCTGCTCGGCGCCCGCGGCCAGGTCGCAGAAGTCACGATGTGCCAATGAAGGTCCGCTCGCGTCGCGGCAAGTTGAACTCAAGCATGCTGCTTATTGCGACAGCTCGGCCAGGAACTGGGCTCCATACTGTGAAAGCTTCTTCGGCCCCACGCCGGAGATGGTGAGCATTTCCTCGTCGGTCCGCGGGTGCTGCGCCGCCATTGCCATTAAAGTCGCGTCGCTGAAGACGATATAGGCCGGCAGCTTTTTCTCGTCGGCGATGCGCCTGCGGAGCGCCTTCAACCTGAGGAACACCGCTTCTTCCGCGGTCGAGGCCGGGGCCTGCTCCGCGGCCGGGAGATCTTGGCGGCGCTTGCCTTTGGCCAGCCGTGGCGCCGCGGGTGTCGCCTTCACCACATCGCCCGTCTTGCACAAATCGCAGCTTGCGACACAGCGGGAGATCTCTTCGCCCAGATAGCGGACCAGCTGCTGATGCCGGCATTGCTTCGAGTCCGCGAAGCGGAACATCTCGCGGACCTTGTCCATCTGGCGTTCGCCATCCTTCACGTCCAGCATCCGCTCGAAGCTCAGCACGTCGGCCCAGGAATAGAAGAGCACGCAATCGCTGGCGAGTCCGTCGCGGCCCGCGCGGCCGATCTCCTGATAGTAACCTTCAATTGAACGCGGCATATCCCGGTGAATCACGTAGCGGATGTTCGACTTGTCGATTCCCATCCCGAACGCGACCGTGGCCACGATGACATCGACATCGTCACGCTGGAAGTCGTCCTGGGCCTTGTCGCGCTGCACGTTGTCGAATCCCGCATGATAGGGCCGCGCGCGAACGCCGCCGTGGCGGAGGAACTCGGCGGTCTGCTCGACGCCCTTCCGGGAGAGGCAATAGACGATTCCGCTCTGGCCGGCGCGGGCGCGGCAGAGGCGCAGGATCGCGTCGCGCGTATCGAGGCCGT
Source organism: Deltaproteobacteria bacterium (assembly GCA_025358085.1). Classification (GTDB taxonomy): domain Bacteria; phylum Myxococcota; class Myxococcia; order Myxococcales; family 40CM-4-68-19; genus JANYKT01. Next base: position 17,387 of record JANYKT010000092.1, read on the forward strand.
CCCCCTTTTTGTAGGCATGCAAGCGGAGATTGGGCCGGTAGAAGGAGCCGCGAAACATGGCCGGGGATTGCATTCCCAATTGCGAGGCGATGTCGTCGGTGACTTCGCGGGTCGCCGTGGCCGTGAGCGCGAGGATGGGTACGCCGCCGAAGCGCGCTTTTAAACCCTGGAGGTTCCGATAGGCGGGGCGGAAGTCGTGGCCCCATTGCGAGATACAATGCGCTTCGTCGACCGCAATCAACGAGAGCGGCACGCCGGAGAGCGCCGCGCCGACGGAGGCCTCGAGGCCTTCGGGCGCGGCATAGACCAGCTCATATTCGCCTCTCTTCAAAGCCTCGACGCGCGCACGACGCTCGTCGGGCTCGAGTGAGGAGTTGAGGAAGGTCGCGCGCAGCCCCACTTCATTCATCGCGTCGACCTGGTCCTTCATTAAAGCGATGAGCGGCGATAGTACGAGCGAGGTACCGCCCAGCGCGCGCGCCGGCAACTGATAGGTGAGCGACTTGCCCGCGCCGGTCGGCATGACTCCGACGCAATCGCGGCCGGCCAGCACCGCGCTGATGATCTCTTCTTGTCCGAGCCGGAAAGCGTCGAAGCCGAAGGTCGCCTTCAATACTTCGCGCGGCGAGGCGAGGAGCCTGCGCGGCGCCGGGCGCTTCAAGGCTTCCGAGACGGCCCGCAGCGCGGCAACATCCGTGCTGGAGAATGCCTCAGCCCGCGCGACCCAGAGCGAGCGCAGCGCCTTCAACCGGGTCGCGCATTCACTTCGAAGCGCCTGGTCCCCTGGGTCCCCCGCCTCCCACGCGGCGCGTAGCGCAGAGACTTCGGCGGTGACGTCGATGCTCATCGGCCGGCGTTATAACCCATGCCACTCCGGGCGCAGTCATCCTTGGAACAAAAGCCAGCCAGACCGCGCGCGGCACCGTTTCGTCCGGTGTAGCGTGCGCGCCATGCGATACCGTCAATTGGGAACGACCGGCACCCAGGTCTCGGTGCTCTGCCTCGGGGCCATGACCTTCGGCGAGGCCGATGAAAAATCGATGATGCACAAGGTCTCTTCCAACGAGAAAGAGACCTTCGCCATGCTCGATCGAGCGCTCGAGGCGGGCGTCAACTTCGTCGATACCGCCGACGTCTACGGCCAGGACGGCCTCTCCGAGCGCGTCTTTGGATCCTGGCTCGCCTCGCGCAAGGTCCGCGACCGGGTGGTGGTGGCCACCAAGGGGCGGTTTCGCATGGCGCCGGGGCCGAATGGCACGGGGGCCTCGCGAATGCGAATCCAGCGGACCATTGACGCGAGCCTGACGCGGCTGGGTACGGATCGCATCGATTTGTATCAGATCCACATGCAGGACCTGCGCACTCCCGAAGAGGAGCTGATTCGCGCCCTGGACGACGCCGCGCGGGCGGGGAAGATCGTTTACTTCGGTGCCTCGAACTACACTGCTTATCGACTGATGGAGTCGCTCTGGGTAGCCGACAAGAGAGGACTCAACCGGTTCGTTACCCTGCAGGCGCACTACAACCTCGCGACGCGGGCGCTCGAGCGCGAGCACGTCCCTCTGTGCACGAAGTTCGGCCTGGGCATCCTGCCCTGGTCGCCGCTCGCGTCCGGCCTGTTGACGGGCAAATACCGCCGGGGACAGGCGCCGCCAGAGGGCTCGCGGCTCGCGCAATGGAAGGAGCGTTACAAAGGCTTCGATACCGCGCGCAACTGGACGGTGGTCGAGGCCTTGATCGCCGTCGCAGACGAGCTGGGCAAGGCGCCGGGACAGGTCGCCCTCGCCTGGCTGCTGTCGCGGCCGGTGGTCTCAGCGGTCATCTTCGGGGCTCGCACGGTCGCGCAGCTCGAGGAAAATCTTGGCGCCGCCGACCTCGAGCTTCCCGCTGACGCTGTCGCACGCCTCGACGCCGCCAGTGCGCCCGAGCTCGGCTATCCGTACGAGATGATCAAGGGCGCTGACGGCGGCTGGTAAAGAGCGCGCAACTCGCGTGGAGGAGCGGCATCCCTAACGTCATGAAAAATCGCAAACTCGGCAGGCAGGGCCTGGTGGTCTCGGAGCAGGGACTCGGGTGCATGGGGATGAGCGACTTTTACAAGGGCGGGAGCGAAGCCGAATCCGCCGCCACCCTGCAGCATGCCATCGAGTCTGGAATCACTTTCTTCGATACCGCGGACATGTATGGACCGCATACCAACGAAGAGCTGCTCGGCCGGGCCATCGTCGCGGCCGGGGGCAAGCGCGCAGGGCTGCAGATAGCCACCAAGTTTGGTATCCAGCGGGACCTCAAGGACCCGACCAAGCGGGGGATCAATGGCCGGCCTGAATACGTGCGATCTTCCTGCGAAGGATCGCTCAAGCGGCTCGGCGTCGATCAGATTGACTTGTATTACCAGCACCGCGTCGATCCCGCGACTCCCATCGAGGACACGGTGGGCGCCATGAGCGAGCTGGTACGCGAAGGAAAGGTCCGTTTTATTGGACTCTCGGAAGCGGGGCCCGAGACCATCCGCAGGGCGCATAAAGTGCACCCCATCAGCGCGCTGCAGACCGAGTATTCGCTCTGGTCGCGAGACCCCGAGGACGGCGTGTTGCAGACGGTGCGCGAGCTGGGCATTGGCTTCGTCGCCTATAGCCCGCTTGGCCGTGGTTTTCTGACCGGTGCTTATAAGAGCGTCAATGATTTCGCGACGGACGATTACCGCCGGAATTCACCGCGCTTCCAGGGCGAGAACTTCGCCAAGAACCTCCGGCTGGTCGAGAAAGTGAAGGAGCTGGCGGCGAAGAGGCAGGCGACTCCGTCACAGTTCGCGGTGGCGTGGCTGCTGGCGCAGGGCAGCGATATCGTACCGATTCCGGGGACCAAGCAGCGGAAGTATCTCGACGAGAACGTGGCGGCTTCTTCGCTGGTGTTGACGCCTGCCGACCTTGCCGCGCTGGACACCATCGCACCCAAAGGCGCCGCGGCGGGATTGCGCTATCCAGAGGCGATGATGGCCTCGGTCAATCGCTGAGCGGTGACCTCGAAATTTCGGATCCAGCAACCGGTTTTTCAATGGCACTCTGGACAATAGCATGCGGCTGCTAGCCGTCACTGCCGTCAGTGAGCAGCGCCCTTTCTCTCTGCAAGGAACGCCGCCTTGGAGACCGTGGGGGTCGTCGCCCGCAGACAGGTGCTCACCCCCTGGCGGGGGTTGCGCATCGGCGTGGTTGCTGGGGGGCTCCGCAACTCGTTCGCCGACACCCCGGTCTCTAAGGCGGCTTGCACGCGCTGAAGATCCGCCCGTTCTGGCCCGCGAGCGCGCGGGAGATCTTCGTCTCCATCGCGCGGCTGGGCCCTACCGCAAAAAAGGGAGGATCTCAAGACAACCTACCCGCGCGAGTTATGGCGACGGGACAAGTTGCCAACTTCCCCCGAACGAGGGCTAACCAGTTCAGCGCAGCCTGAAGGAGAGAAGGCCGATTCTCTGTCGACTTGCGAGGAACGGATGCGCGCTTGCGGACGGTTCTCGCAAGAGCTTCAGCGCGCGAGAGCCGCAGGAGGAGCGTGGGGTCGACGAACGAGTTCGCGACGCCCCTTGCAACCAAGTCCATCCCGCAACACCGGTCAGGGGCGGCGCGCATGTCTGAGGGCGGCGACCCTTAACGCTCCTCCTGCGGCGTTCGTTGCCCAGATGAAAAGCCTCTCAAACCGAGTGGCATTGTTGCTAGAGGGGTTTGACTTCTTCCAGCAGCTTTCGCAGCGGCACAGCTCGTATCTTCTTCGCCAGCGGATAGCTCTCCGCGCCCGCATGAATGACTTCGATCGAGTCCAGCTGCAGGTCCCGCAGCGCGATGTGCATGGAGGGCGTCGCCGTGGGACTTGCGCTTCTCTTGAATTCGAAGCCGCGTCTCCGGCGGCCACGCACCACCAGCAGATCCAACTCGGCCCCCGAGTGGGTAGCCCAGAAGAAACATTCCCCGGGTGAGGCGCCGAGATGTGCGACGACTTCAGAGAGGCAAAAGCCTTCCCAGGAGGCCCCCACCTTGGGGTGCCTCTCGAGTTCCTCGGCGGTGAGGATGCCGAGAAGCGTGTGCAGCAGGCCGCTGTCGGCGATGAAGACCTTCGGCGACTTGACCTGCCGCTTGGAAATGTTGGCGTGCCACGGCGCGAGCAACCGGACCACGAAGGTGCCCGCCAGCAGATCGAGGTAATTCCGCACCGTCGTATCGGAGACCCCGAAGGACCGCGCGAACTCGGCCGAGTTCCAGATCTGCCCGTGGTAATGCGCGAGCATTGACCAGAAGCGCCGTAGCGTGATTCCCGGAATTCGCACTCCGAGTTGTGGAAGATCCCTCTCAAGGAAGGTGGTGACGAAGGCCTCGCGCCATTCCAGGCTGGCCGCCAGCGACCGGGCGGTGTACGAGCGAGGAAAGCCGCCCCGCAGCCAGAGCCTGCCGCGCGCGCTCTCGCCGGTCTCGTCGAGCGCGAGGCCGCCCAGGGCATAAAAGGCGATTCGACCCGCCAGGGATTCGGAGGCCTGGCGGAGCAGATACGGCGAGGCGCTTCCGAGCGCAAGGAAGCGCGGCCCTCGCGGCTGGTCGGCGAGCACGCGCAGAACCGGGAAAAGCTCGGGCACGCGCTGTACCTCGTCGAGGACCACCAACCCCCGCAGTTCCCCGAGCGCGAGCATCGGATCATCCAGCCGGGCAAGATCGCGCGGATCTTCCAGATCAAAGAAGGAAGCGCGGCCCCGGTAGCGCTCGGCGATGTTGCGCGCCAGGGTAGTTTTTCCGACCTGGCGGGCTCCCAGGAGACCCACCACGCGATGCCGCCGGGTCAAGGACGTCACTCGTTCCAGATGCTTCGGCCGCTCCAGGTTCACCCCACTCGAGTACCTTGAAATATCGAACCTTGCAACCGGGTTTTCAATGTTTGTTTTCCCTCGCTCACCCTAGCGCAACGGTGGGGCTTAGAGGCGATGGCACTCAGTTAAAGAGGCCTTCATCTGGGCAACGAACGCCGCAGAGGCTCTTGCGCGAACCGTCCGCAAGCGCGCATCCGTTCCTCGCCAGTCGACAGAGAACCTGCCTTCTCTCCTTCAGGCTGCGCTGAACTGGTTAGCCCTCGTTCGAGGGAGTTTGGCAACTTGGCCCATCGCCATACCTCGCGCGGGAGGTCGTTTGAGATCCTCCGTCTTTCCGCGCTAGGGCCAGCCGCGCGATGGAGACGAAGATCTCCTGCGCGCTTGCGGGCTAGAACCGGGGGATCTTCAAGGCGGCGTTCCTTGCAGAGAGAAAGGGCGCTGCTAACTGACCGGCACTGCGGCTTGGAGGTGCGGCAACGAACGTCTCAGAGCCAGCCGGCCACGCGGTACCACTCGGCTGCCGCGGCCACGCCTTGCGCCCAGGACGTCTTCGGCGACCAGCCAAGTTCCCGGCGCGCCCCCTCGCCCGAGCAGACCCAATGCTGCTGCTTGAGTTCATTCACCTTGTCCAGCGTCAGCATCTGCGCGGTGTTGGTGAGCTTGCCCCAGAGCTGCGAGCCGGCCGCCGCCGCCTTGACCACGCCAAGCGGCAGCCCGACCCGGATGAAGGCGCGCTTGCCCAGCGCCTTCTCGACGTCTTTGAGCGCCTCGCGCCAGACATGGATAGTCCCGTCCTCGACGAAGTAGGCGCGGCCCGAGGGCGACTTTGCCGCTGGTGAAAGCACCGCCGCGATAATGGCCGCGGCGCAGTCGGCGCCATAGATGACCGACAGCGTATTGCGGCCGTCGCCCAAGAGCGGCAACACGCCGTTCTTGACCGAGGTGAAGAAGGCCAGCGTCTCGCGGTCGCGCGGCCCATAGATGAGTGGGGGCCGGATGACGGTCACCGGGAGTTGCTCGCGCAGCGCCACCACCCCGCGCTCGGCCTCGAGCTTGCTGCGGCCGTAGTGAGTCACCGGCTTGCACTCGGCGTCGTCGGCGACCGGCTTGCCATCGACGCTGGGCCCGACCGCCGCAAGCGAGCTGACATAGACAAAGCGCTGCAAGCCCGGCGCATGCGCAACACAGGCCGCGAGGAGCTTCCGCGTGCCCTCGGTGTTGGTCTCGAAAAACTCCTCGGGGCGCCGTGCCTTCACCAGTCCCGCGACATGGACCACGGCGTCGATGCCGCCCACCGCGGCGTCGAGCGAAGCGCGGTCTTCTACGGAGCCCGGCGCAAACTCGACGTGCCGAAGCTTCTCGAGGGCACTTTTGTCGCTCTTTGGACGCACCAATGCCCGAACGGTGTGCCCGAGAGCGTCCAACTGTTCCGCTACGTACGAACCGAGAAAACCAGACCCGCCGGTAAGGAGAACTTTCATGGGCCGGGCATCCTAATCGAAGTGAGCGGCGTAGAGTGGGCGGGGTCCTTCTGAACGTCCGCGCGTCGTCTCTTGACGTGCAGCATTAAACGCTCTAATCGAGCGCAACCAAGGGAGGGCCTCTGGACATCGCGATCGTCGGCCTTGGCTGTAAGTTTCCGCAGGCAAAAGATCCGCTGTCGTATTGGGATCTGATCCGCAAGGGCTCGGTCACCTTCCGGCCAGTCCCTCGCTCGCGCTGGGACCATTCGAAGTTCTTCGACGCGTCGCTGCGCATTCCGGACAAGGCTTACATCGACCGCGGCGCCTATCTCGAAGACGACGAGATCCGCGAATTTGGCGCCCTGCATTTCGGTATTGCGCCCCGCCGCATCCAGGTCACCGACCCGCAGCACCGCCTGTTGCTGGACGTCGTCCGCTGTGCCCTGCAGGACGCGGGCTACGAGACGAAGGCCTATCCGCACCAGCGCACCGGCGTGTTCATCGGCGCCAGCGCCAACGAGTACAAGGAGGTGCTGCTCTCCCGGCTTCGCTCGATGCAGCTGTTCGACGGCGCGTTCGGGCGGAGCGTCGCCGATGGCGAGAAGCTGCGCGAGGCGCTGGTGCAGGCCGTCGTCCCAGTCCGCGCCTTCTCGATTGCCGGCAACCTGCTCAACATGGCAGCCGCCACCGTCGCGCAGCAGTACGACCTGCGCGGGCCCGCCATCGCCATCGACGCCGCCTGCTCCAGCGCGCTGGTGGCTACGCACCAGGCCATGGT
>JANYKT010000106.1 GCA_025358085.1 Deltaproteobacteria bacterium
CTCAAATCGCTCGTTTCGTACGAACCGTACGGTCGTCCCGCGAGAGCCCTCCCCCCGGCGCGGTGGTTTGAATGGGCCTTGGTACCGACCGCGACGCGTATCGGCTCAATAGTTCGGACGCCGATCTCCGCGGCTTCAAGCACAACCCCGCGTGGCCGGGATTTCCTGCCCGAGCACCGGCCTCGACCCGCGCCTACTTGCGAGTCTTGAGCGATGATGGTGGGCGGAGTTTCTCTATCGTCGATTCTCAATCAGTGATTCAAGATCTCCAACGGGCACCCTGACTAGCGTAAACCTGACGGTTGTTGACCATCCGTGACTTCGACCCGGCTGCCTGCGACGCGCCTGCTCCTTGACGCTCATCGCCCGTGGTACCATTGGCTAACATGAGTAGCCCCATTGATCCGGAACTGCGCAAGGAGTTCGACGCCGCGACACGAAGGACGCTCCGGCAGCGACTCGACTACTCGTTCATTCACACCATCAAGCCGGTCCTCGACGACATTCCCTGGCGCAGCTTCGAGACCATGGAAGACTACCGGCGGTGGTGCAGAGAAGCTTTACCCGGGTGGCTCGGCTATGCCTGAGCCGCGCGTCTTTTCATTCCGGCTGGGTGAGGAACTCGCGGCCGCGTTCGCTCGGCATCAAGTCGAATACCTATTCATCGGGAAAGCAGGTGCCATCTTTCATGGCTTCCCCGACACGACCCAGGACGCTGACGTCTTCCCGCTCAAGTCGCCAGACAACGGCCGCCACATCGCATCGGCATTACGTGACCTGGGATTCGTCGTTGAAGATCAGCAGGAGGCTGAACTCGTGCGGGGTAAAGCCTTCGTGCAGGTTCGAAACGGGCCCTTCGACGTGGATCTGATCTTTGCTCCGGACGGCATCGAGACCTTCGCCCACGCCAAGCGCCGCTCGAAGATGATCGACGGGCGGTTTCCGGTGGCCAGTCTGGAGGACATCATCAATAGCAAAAGGGCGGCAAATCGCGCGAAGGATCGCGAGTCGCTCCCGCGGCTGGAAGCCTTTCTTCAATACTTGAAGGAAAAGGGAGAATGATGTTTCTGACGGACCCTGAATTGCAGTTCGAGCCGGGCGGCTTTTAGCCGCGCTGGCCGAAGCCGAGCAGATCCTTGCGCACGTTGTCGGCGCGGCCGATGCGGATGTCCTGCGGCCCGGGCGCGCGGCCAATGCAGCCGCGGCTGAAGCGGCGAACCACCCGGTCACCGAGGAAGACCGCGATCGCGAACGGCACGAGCGCGCAGACCGCGGCCAAGGCGAACCAGAGCGCGCCGTGCGGCGAGACCATGCCTTTGCGCACCAGCGCCAGCGCGAAGACCATGCCGAGCAGGATCCCCAGGAACGCCACCAGCATTCCGCTGCGCGCGCCGTAGTAGCCGCGGATGGCGGCCGTGAGCTCCTTGTCGCGCAAAAAGGTCTTTCGCCCCTGCGGCTCGGCGACGTCAATGAGCGGGTGACCGTCTCCGCAGTGCGGGCAGTCGCGCCCGCCGGACCAGGTGCGGCGGCAAACGGGACAGATCTTCAGCATCGCCGCGTGTCCTAGCGGACCCAAGCCTCCCGGCGCAAGCGCGGCTTCCCCTCGAGTGCCGCACGCGCTAGCCTCCGCCGTCCATGCGATCCTTCGATTTCTTCTATGACCTGGGCAGCCCTTATAGCTATCTCGCGGCCACCCAGCTCGACGGCATCGAGCGCCGCACCGCCGCCAAGGCACGCCTGCTTCCGGTCACGCTGGGAGGCATCCGCAAGTCGCTCGACCGCGAGTTGCCGCCCGCGCCGCAGCTGGTCTACATGAGTCAGGATGTCGCGCGCTGGGCGCAGAAATACAGCGTCACCATGCAGATACCAAAGGTGTTTCCCACTCGTTCCATCCAGGCGTTGCGAGCGTGCGTGGCCGCCGAGCAGGCTGGGCGTGGCGCGCAGGCCATGCACGCGCTCTTCGCCGCTTATTGGGCTGATGGGAACGACATCGGCGACCCGGCGGTCATCGAGAACGCTTTGGCCTCGGCCGGCCTCGACGGCAAGGCGCTGCTCACCGCCAGCGAAATGCAGGAAGCCAAAGATGGCTTGCGCAAGAACACCGATCTCGCGCTCTCGCGCGGCGTCTTCGGCGTTCCAACCTTTTTCGTGGGCGACCGATCTTTCTGGGGCAATGACCGGCTCGAGTTCGTCGAACAGGAATTGAGGAGATAATCAATCATGGGCTCGTTCCGGCCGGACCCGAACCTCCTCAAGAAGTATCCCAATGCCATTACCCTCGGGCAGATCCAGGAGAAGGATCGGTTCCTCGGCGCGCTCCTGGGGGCCGCCGCCGGCGACGGCATCGCGCTGACGCTCGCGCTCTTGCGCTCCCTCACCGCGCGTCGCCGGTTCGACCTCAATGACGTGGCGCTGAACTATTTGAAATGGTTTCAAAGCAAACCCAAGGACATTGGCAACCTGACCAGGTCCGCGCTGGAGAATTTGCGCGCCGGCGAGCCGCCCACGCAGTCGGGCGCGCTGGCGTGGGAGGACTCGGGACGCAAGGGCGCCGGCAACTGCAGCGTGATGTGCTGCGCGCCGGTGGGCCTGCTTCACGTCAAGAGCCTGGAGGGCTTGACCGAGGACGCCGCGGCCGCCTCTCGCATCACGCACTACGACCCGCGCTGCGTGGGCGGCTGCGTCGCGGTGACGACGGCCATTGCGTTGCTGGTGCGCGGCGACCGGGACGCAGAGGAGGCGCTTGCGCGCGCGGCCTCGGCGGGCGGCGCCATTTCGGATGACGTGCGCGTGGTCATCGAGCGCGGCGTCTCAAAGCAGCCCGACCAGCTGGTGGTGGACGGCGCCGACCAGGGCTTCGTGCTGCATGCTCTGGAGCTTTCGTTCAGCGCGCTCGCCCACGCGGGCAGCATCGAAGAGGGCTTGATTGCGGTGGTCTCGCGCGGCGGGGATACCGATACCAATGCCTGCATCGCCGGTGCGCTCCTGGGCGCGAAGTTCGGCAAGTCGCAGGTGCCGGCCCGCTGGGCCGCAAAGCTCGCGGCCGCGTCCGAATTGCTTTCGCTGGGCGAGCAGCTCTACCAGCAGCTTTAGTCAGCCGCGCCGTAAAGCAAGAGCGGTCCTAGCAGGCAGCCGCGCGGCGCAGGCGGCGCGCGGCTTCGGCCACGGCGTCCGGCGGGACGTCGAGGTGCGTGACCAGCCGGATGCGCGTCGGCGAGACCGCGGAGCAGAGCACTCCCTCGGCGCGGGCGGCGGCGACGAGCGCGCTCGCCGGCATCGGCAAATCAATCAGCAGGATGTTCGTCTCGGGAGGCACGCAGCGGAAGCCGGGCAGGGCGCCCAGGGACTCCGCGAGCGCGCGCGCTGCCGCGTGATCTTCGGCCAGTCGCGCCAGGTGATGGTCGAGCGCGTAGGCTCCCGCTGCCGCGAGAATTCCGACCTGCCGCATGCCGCCGCCCAGCCGCTTGCGCAGGCGGCGCATCTTCGCGACGCGCTCCCGCGTCGAGGCGACGAGCGATCCGGCGGGCGCGCCCAGGCCTTTGGAGAGCGCGACGCTGACCGTGTCGGCGCAGGCGCCATAGTCGGACAGCTTCACGCCCGACGCGATATGCGCGTTCCAGAGCCGCGCGCCGTCGAGGTGCACCGCCAGCTTCTCTGCGCGGCAGAGAGCCGCCACCGCGCGCAGCTTTTCCAGCGGCCACACCGACCCGCCGCCGCGGTTGTGCGTGTTCTCGACCGCGACCGCTTTCTGCAGCGGCGCGTGGATATCGTCGCTGCGGCGCAAGACGCGCTCGAGAGCCGCCGGCTCGAAGATGCCCCGCTCGCCATCGATCACGAGCGACTGCGCGCCCCACAGCGCCGAGATCGCGCCGCCCTCGTAGTTCACCACATGCGCGCCTCGCTCGCAGACGACCTCTTCGCCCAGACCGACCAGCACGCCGAGCGCGAGCTGGTTCGCCATGGTTCCAGTTGGCACCCAGAGCGCAGCTTCCTTGCCCAGGAGCGCCGCGACCCGCTCCTGTAACGCATTGACCGTGGGGTCCTCGCCGTAGACGTCGTCGCCAACCGGCGCGTCGGCCATGGCGCGGCGCATCGCCGGGGTCGGGCGGGTGACGGTGTCGCTCCGCAGATCAATGAAATTGCCTGGCTCGATGGAGTTCATGAACGGGTTAGTAATACGCAATGGCCCGCGAGTCGAAGGAAGCGAAGCGCGCGCGCGCGAAGACCGTCGTCGACGCGCTCGCCCGCCAGATGCCCGAGGCAAAGATCGAGCTTACCTACGGCGACGAGCTGCAGCTGCTGGTCGCGGTCATGCTCTCGGCCCAGTGCACCGACAAGCTGGTCAATACCGTCACGCCCGCGCTGTTCGCGCGCCATCCGACCGCGGCACACTACGCGCGCAGCACGCCTGCGCTTCTGGGCGAGCAGATTCGTCGCGTTGGCCTCTGGCGGACCAAGGCAAAGAACCTGCACGCGACCATGACTTTGCTGGCGGCGGAAGGAGGCACGATTCCGCGTACGCGCGCGGCGTTGGAGGAGCTGCCGGGCGTCGGCTGGAAGACCGCGGGCGTGGTCGCGAATCATGCCTTCGGAACGCCTGCGCTGCCGGTAGATACCCATGTCGGCCGCGTCTCGCGCAGGCTCGGATTCACCGCGCAGGAGGACCCGCGCAAGGTCGAAAGTGATCTGTCGTTGCTCTGGCCTCCGGAGCGGTGGGGCCTCGCGCACCAGCTGTTGATCTGGCACGGCCGCCGCACTTGCTTCGCCCGCAAGCCGCTCTGCTCGACCTGCGTTGTCGCGGAGCATTGTCCGCGCAAGGGTGTCAAGTTGAGCGGTTAAAAAAACGGAAGGCCCGGACACCTTGCGGGCCGGGCCTTCGCTTACGTACGAACGACGATTGGCTTAAGCCGCGCGAACGTTCTGAGCCTGCAGGCCCTTGGGGCCCTTGGTCACTTCGAACGTCACCTTCTGGCCCTCGGCGAGGGTGCGAAACCCTTCGCTCTGGATCGCGGTGTGGTGGCAGAAGACGTCTTCGCCGCCGTTGTCCTGCGTGATGAAGCCAAAGCCCTTCGCATCGTTGAACCACTTCACGGTACCGGTCAGCATTTTCTACTTTCGTGTGATCGGGCGCAGTGTCGCGCCTGAGCCCCCGGACGCGTTCTTGTGAAGCTCCGAGGGTGCGCGGCGTTTAGCAGCTCCTTCGGAGCATTGCAAGCGTCACCTCTGCTTTTCGAAAAGAAGGACGTCGTTTCCGTCTTGCAAGAGGGCTTCGTAGCGTGCCCAGCCCTTCGGCGCCTTGGCGACATAAGAGGTCCAGGCGCTGCCCGTAAGAGCAAAATCGGAGTCGGCCGAGTTGGTGATGAAGGCCTCCGGGGGAGCGTGCGTGGGGCAGGTCGCTGGGACGCCGTTCGCGAGGATGGACGCGGCCTGCAGCCACCCGCAGACGATCTTCGCATTCGCCCCCGGCGACGGCGGCAGGTGCGCGCTCGCGATGACGTAGAGCAGGTCTGTGGGCAGATGCCGCAGGTAGCCGCTCGCAAGGCCGAGCACGTGGTGGGCAGGGGTGCCGGCGATCTTCAGCTCGGGACCGCAGGAGCCGTTCTCGCGCCACGGCAAGGTCGCGGCCTTGAGTGAGTCGTGCCAGATGGCGGCCGCGACCAGCGTGTCGTCGTCCGGCGTGAGGTCGTAGGTCTTCCGATAGATGTCCGCGAGCGCGCGCGCATGCTGGAGATTGACCCAGGTGTGGACGGGCAGGCCGCCCGGGTAGCCATGGTGCCCGTCCTCGCAGGGGCCCCCGGGCGCGGATGAGAAGCGGCCGGTGCCTGGCTTGGGCAGCTCGAGCGAGCCGTCGAGTAAACTGCGGTCCCTCAACAGCCTCGCCGCCTCGGCCGGATGCGCGTAGGCCCACGCCTCGGGAGGCAGCCACGGCGCGGCGAGCTGGGCTTCGACCGCGGCGCGGAGCGGGCCATCCTTGATCGCGCCCGCGGCCTTGCGGACTTCCAGATTCGCGACGTGCGCGAAAGGCAGCTTGTCGGCGACGGCGCGCGCGCGCTCGGCGGGGCTAGCAAGCGCGAGCAACAGGCAAATCAGGATGGCGTGCCTCGGCGGTTTTCTTGCGATGTCAGGGGGGCGGACTATCGTCGAGGGCATGCAGAACGACAACGTCATTCGCGAGGCGATCGAAGTGCAGCTCATCACCGCTGTCCGGCTCGGCTTCGACACCGAGGAGGCCCTGGCCGAGACGGCGGGCCTGCTCGCCGAGGCAGAGGCCGCGTTCGTGCGGCTCTCGCATCCGCGTTTCTCCCTGCCGCCGCCCCCGCGGCGCGCCTAGCTGCTCATTTCACCAGGAGGCCGTCGTGTACGCATTCGTCGTGCTGAAGTATCGCTTCCCGCTCGAGCGCATCCAGCAGACCACCGACCGGCACCGGGCTTATCTGCGCGAGCTGCTGGCCCAGAAGAAACTGGTGGCCTCGGGCCCCTTCGATCCGCGCGAAGGCGGCGGGCTGCTCCTGCGCGTGGCCGATGACGCCGAGCTACAAGCCATCCTCGCCAAGGATCCTTTCCAGATCGAACAGCTGGTCGACACCACCGTCCATCGATGGTTGCCCAACATCGGCAATGAAGGCCTCGACTCGCTGCCTCGGTCACCCACAACCTGATCGCTTGTCTGGCCGGCCGACCAGCGGGAGCTCTACGAGGCGTCCTGATTGCTCGCGCGCCGTCCGATGTGCAGCCTCCTTTCGTAGACCAATCCAGGTCGGGAGGTTTCTCATGGCGCGTGCTTCCAAAAAAGTCACTTTCATCTCCGCGATCTCTTCCGCGGCGCTGTTGTTCGCCACCATTCCCGGAGTCGCTTTCGCGCAGGACGCAGCGGCACCCGCGCAGACTGCGCCGGTGCCCGAGAAGCACCACAGCCTCCTGAAGGGCGCGGCCGTCGGCGCGGCCGGCGGTCACTTCGTCGGCAAGGGTCACGCGAAATCCGGCGCCGTGGTCGGCGCGCTCGTCCAGCACCACAAGAACAAAAAGGCTGAGAAGGCCGCGGCCAAGGGCCAATAGTCAGGCCTCCACGCGAACGGTCGGCCGGGCTATGGACCCTGCGTGATCAGCACCGGCCGTCCCGCCCATCCCGGCGGAACCACCAGCTCCACGGCTGTGTTGGGGACCCAGCCAGCGAGTCCGTTCGCGAGCTTGACGCGGCGGAACCCGCCCTCTTCGTCTTCAACGCGCACGGTGGTGCCTTCGTGCACCTCGAAGTGGCTGATGCTTCTGTCATTCGGACCCTCCCGCGCGGGGACGGAGGCCGCGACCACCACCGCGCGCTTGAGCGCGAGGTCATGGCCCACAGCCGAGGCGAGGGTGAGGCTGGCGGCGAGCAACGCGACGGCAAAACTCAGGATGGCGCTGAAAAGCAGCGACCGCTCCGCCGGCCGGAACATGCGCGCGCCCAGCAGGACCCAGCCGACCGTCCAGGCAATGATGAGCAAGGCCGCCGAGGCACCTCCGGGTAGCGGCGAGAGCACGCGGGAAAGCGTCTCTGTGCCGCCCTCTTCGCTCTCGCCCTCGAGCCTGTCGACGTTGCCGCGGCGCACCTCCAGCATGTCAGCGCGGGCATCGTCGTCGCCGGGATCAAGGAAGAGCGCCCGTTCGAGGTGCAGCGCCGCGAGTCCGCGCTTGCCTTGCCGCAGGCAGGCCGCGCCCAGGTTGGTCTCGAGCTCGGGAGAGACGACGCCTTCCGAGACCAGGCCCTCGTACGCTGCGACCGCGCGAGGAAGGTCCCCGGAGAGGTAGGCGGTGTTCGCGTCGGCAAAGAGCGTGGCGGCTCCAGCAGAAGACTGCGATTCAGCAGCGGCGGGCGCGGGGCTCGCTACCGCGGCGGCGAGAGCGAGCGCGGGGAACGCCATCGCGGCGAAAGAAGTGCGCGCACCGGTGGTCGCCAGGAGGGCACAGCAGAGCTTGGCGAGCGCGCGCTTCAACCCGGCCCCTTGCGGTCCAGCTCTTCCAGCAGCTTGTCGGCGCGCGCCAGCATCGCCTGCCGCGCCACCGTTTCTCTCGACCCCGGCGAAAAGCGCGCGCGGTCGCACTCGTCCAGAACCGTGGCCAGCTTGCGAACGGTCTCCCCCGCGTGACCGCGCACCAGCAGCGCCTGCGCGAGTTCGTCGCGCGTGAGACCGGCCGCCACCACGCCCCGCTTGTCGCCGAGATATCCAGTCAAGGCACGCGCGATCTCGGCATAGAAGGAGTCCGCGTCGCCGCCCGCTACCAGCGCTTCGGCAAAGCGCAGCCGCTTGCGAGCCGCCCCGCGAGCACCGCGGACGCGCTGCTTCGAAGGATCGCTCGTCAGCATTCGCCGCGCCTTGTCCGAGACGAGCAGCATCGCCAGCCCGAATGGCCCGAGCGCGAGGAGCGGCCAGAACCAGGGCCGGGTCCAGGGCGGTGCCGTGGTGCCCGTTTTTGCGAAGCGCAAGCGGATCGGCCGCACGCCGCCCGCACCGAGCAAGTTCTGCGAAGGTGTGGCCGACGATGCGCCGCTCCCGGGCGCGGCCGGAATCACCTCCAGCCGCAAAGCCTCGGTGCGCAGCGTGCGGTACTGCCTTTGAATCGGATCGAAGAGTTCGAGTGTGAGCACGGGGAGCTCCAGCTGTCCGGTCCGCTCGGGCACCAGCAACTGCTCCACGGTGCGGGTGCCGGTGACGTGGCCCTGCTCGACGGCCTGCTTGTCGGTGGTGGTCGCGTCGTACGCCCGCAGGCCCGCGATGGCGCCCAGCCTGGGCAAGATCAGATCACGCACGTTGCCGCGCCCGCTGGCGACGAGCTTGAAGGTCACCGGCTGCCCGACCGCGACCTGGAGCGGATCGGCCGTGGCCTTCAGTTCCCATTGGCCGACGTTGCCTTGATCAAACCCGGCCGGCTTCCCGGGCGGCAGCGGCTGTACGTCGAGCGGCACCGCCTGCGATTGCCGCCGCGCATTGCCGCGCGAAAAGAGCATTCCAAAGCCGGTCAATACCTCGACCTCGGCGGGCTCGATGGACGTCTTCCCGGCGCGCAGCGGAAAGAGCGCGCGCTTGCGCAACAAGAAGGATCGATAAGGGACCCCGTCGATGACGCGCGCCTCGCCCACCAGCTGCTGCGGCGCTTCAATCTCTTCGCTCCAGAAGCCATCGAGTCTGGGCAGTTGAAGCTTGTCGATACCACTGACATTGATGCGCGCGAGCAGATACAGCGAATAGGTCACCTGCTGGCCGACATAAGGGTGGTCGTGATCGACCGTGGCCCGCAGCACCAGATCCCTGGTGCCCGGGTGGAGGTCCTGGAAGGGATCGGCCAGGTCGGGCGTCTCGGGCGCTTGCTCGTCCTGCCCGCGCGGGTCCTGCGGGCCTGATTGCCGCTGCGCCTGCGGTGCCGGCGATTGCCCCGCCGGCAAGACGCGCAACTTGATGGCTTGCGTCGCGAAAGTCCGGCCCTGCCAGGCGAGCCGCAAAGGCTCAATCACCGCGTCGCCGGCGTGGTGCGGCGTCAGCGCAATCGAATAGACAGTGGTGCGGCGGAAGCTGGGCGCTCCATTGATGAAAGCGAAACTCACCTGCTCCGATTGAGAGCGGCTGACCACGTCGAAGTCCCGGAAGGGTGGCAGTTGCAACTCGCCGGCATCGCCCTTCTGCGAATAGGTGGCGGTGACCTCGAGTGTGACGGTGCCGTCGAGCGCTACCTCATCGCGATCGGCTGTCGCCGTCAGCTCGACGTCGCTGCCCGCGGCCGTCGCCGGCAGAGCGGTCTGCAGCGCCATGAAAACCCCGACCAGCAGCGCTTTACCAGTCCTTCTCGACATTGCCCCTCTTCATGTCTTTCTTGTTCTGCTTCGCGAATCGCCAGACTTGCAGGTTCTTTTCCCCCGCCTTCAAAGCATCGAGCAGCCGCTGCGCCTCGGTGCGGTCCACCGGCTTCTCTTCGGCGGGCTGCTGCTGGTCGTTCTTCTGCGCCTGCGGCTGCTGTTCCTGCTGCTTTCCCGCTTCCTTCTTTTCCGGCTCCTGCTTGCGCTCCTTCTCTTTGTCGCCTTCCGACTTGTCTTTCTGTTGCTGCTCTTCCTTCCCTTTCACCTGCTCATTGTCTTTCTTGCCCTGCTGCGGCTTCTGGTCCGGCTTGTCTTTCCCTTGCTGCGGCCGCTGCTGTTTCTTCTGCTCATCACCTTTGAGCAGCAGCTCCAGATTCACTTTGGCATCCTCGTCATCCGGATTGAATGCCAGCGCCCGCGCATAGCCGGCCATTGCCTCCTGCGGCTTTCCCATTTGTTCCAGCGCCAGCCCTTCATCATAGGCAGCGAGCGGCTTTACCGAGGCGTCGCCGTGGTCCAGGGCACGGGCCGCTTCCGACAGCGCTTCGGGTGCCTTCCCGGCCCCGAGCTTCAGGAGCGCGGTGGCGCGGTCGTGCGCGAGCGCGCCGTCATCGGGCATCCGCTTCTGCACTTCATCATATCTTGACAGGGCACCCGTCGCGTCATTCTGCGCGGCCAGCGCATTACCGGCGGCGACCTGTGCATCGGGCTTTTCATAGAGCCTGCGTGCGAGCGTCTTCAGCTTCGAAAGCATTGAAGCGCCCTGCCGAGGGTGCGGATTGGCAACCACGACAACCTTCTCCGGCGCAGCCAGCAAAAGCGCGAGCAGGAGGGCCGTCATTGCGCGCTCCGCCGCCAGAGCGGCCCTTCGCCCAGCGCCGCGGCGCAGCAGAGCAGAAGAAATGCCGGCCAGGCGAACCAGCCATAGCGGTCGTCGTATTGAACGGAGAGCCGCGACTCGAGATCTCCCTTTTGCAGCTTGTCCAGTTCGGGGACGATATCAAAGATGCCCAGGTCCGTTCCCTGGCCGCGCAGGAGCTTGCCGTTGCCACGGCTCGAAAGCTCGCGCAGTCCGGCGACGTCGGTGCGGGTGAGCACGGTCTTTCCTTCCTTGTCCTTCTTATAGCCGGCGATCTTGCCGTCTTTGTCGGTCAGCGGAATCGGCTCGCCCGCTTCACTGCCGACCGCGGCGGCATAGATGCGGATACCGGCTTCGCCCAGGTCAGTCGCGGCTTGCAGCGCGTCGCCCTGCTGATCTTCGCCGTCGGTGATGAGTAACACTGCTTTGGCGGCATTGCCCCGGCCGCCTCCTTCCAGCACCCGCTTGGCTTCCAGCAACGCGCTCGCGATGGCGGTTCCCTGCTGCGGCATATTGGCGGGGTCGACCGCGCGCAGGAAGAGTCGCGCGGCGCTGTAATCGGTGGTCAAGGGGCATTGCGCGAAGGCTTCGCCGGCGAAGACCACCAGTCCGACGCGATCTCCCTTGAGCCGGTCGAGCAGCGCCGAGACTTCCGCCTTGGCGCGTTCCAGCCGCGACGGCTTGACGTCGCGCGCCAGCATTGAAGTGGAGGCATCGAGTGCAATCACCAAATCGATTCCGGCGCGTTTGACGATCTCGGTGCGCTCGCCGCACTGGGGGCCGGCCGCGGCGAAAAAGAGCAGCAGCAGCCCCACTCCGAACAACCACGAGCGCAGCACTCCCTGCCCGGTGCCGGCGCCACGCAAGACCTGCTCGCGGCGCGAACTCGAAACGAGCAACGAGACTTGCCGCTGCCGCCGGAACGCGCGCACCGCGGACGCCGCGCCAAGAGCCAATGCCAGCGGCGCGAGCCAGAGCCAGAGCGGCTGCACGATGCGCATGCGCATGCCCAGCACGGTGAATTGCAATCCGGTCATGGCGTCCCCGAAAGGCGCGTCGAGCGCAGCAGCAGCCCGCAGAGGCCGAGCAGCGCCGCCGGAAAGAACAGCCGCGAATACCATTCGTCATATTGGACGGTGCCCGACGATTCGTAGATCTTGCTCTTCTCCAGGTTGTCGAGCACCTGCCGCAAGCCGCTCTCCAGCGACTCCTTGTCGGTCGCCGGGTAATACGAACCATCGGTGGTTTTGGCGATTTGTTGCAGGAGGTCTGGATTAACGTCGATCTCCACCGGCTCATAGGTCGTGCGGCCGAACAGATCCGTCCCGGTGGGATAGGGGACCCGGCCGCCCTTGCCAATGAGAATCGAATAGATTTTGATCCCCAGCTCCTTGGCGATCCCGGCGGCCTGGAGCGGCGAGATGTTGCCCGCGTTGTTGTCGCCGTCGGTGATCAGGATGATGACGCGGCTCTTCGCGGTTGATTCGCGCAATCGATTCACCGCGGTGGCCAATGCATTGCCAATGGCGGTGCCATCGACGATGACGCCGGTGCGCACCTGCTCGAGCAGATCCTCCAATACCCGGTAATCGAGGGTCAGCGGGCATTGCGTATAAGCCTCACCCGCGAAGACCACCAGCCCGATGCGGTCATTCTGCCGCGAGGCGATGAAGTTCTTCAAGACCTCTTTCGCCACGGTGATGCGATCCTTGGGGCGGAAGTCGGCGGCGAGCATGGAAGTGCTCAAATCGAAGGCGACGACGATATCAATTCCTTCGACCGAAAGATCCTGCCGCTGCGCCGAGCGCAGGCGCGGCCCCGACAAGCCAAGGGAGGTGAGAATGAGCGCGCCGATACCGAGCACGCCTGGCAACCACCAGAGCCGCGCCCAGGCGGAGGGCCGCAACCGGCGCGCCGCGGCGACGGTGGGCAGCACCAGCCGCGGCAGCTGGTTGCGCCTGCGCAGGAGCAGAAAGAGCGCGACCGGCGCCGCCGCAAGGCCGAGCAGCGCCCAGGGATGCGCAAGCGAAAGCGTCGGCGGCAGCAGGGTCACGCCGCCCTCGTCTCGTCGGCCGGGTTTGCGGGCGGCGGCGATGCGAGCTCAGTCTTTGGCTTTGGCACGAGCCGCGTCTTGCGCACCAGCGCCTCGGCGCTGGCGATGCTGCTGGCGAATTCCTCGGGCAGCGGCTCGAGCTTGGCGAACTTGACCAGGTCTTGCCAGCGCACGTCCTGCTCGAATGCGCGCAGGTCCAGTCCCGGCAGGCGGCGCTGGCACAGCTTGTCCAGCAGCTCGTCGCTGGTTGAATCCAATGCATTGAACTCGAGCCTTCGGCCCAGATAAGCGCGGACGATCTCACTCAGTGTGAAGATGGCACCGCGGCCGGGCGGCTGGGCTTTCAAGGCTGCGAGACGCTGCAGCGCTTCTTCATCGGCGGGCATTGCGGGCGGCGGTGCTTTCTCCCGCAGGCGCCTCCTGGCAATCAGCCGCTGTATCAAGTTTGCGCCCAGCGCGGTGGCGGCGATTCCGAGCAAGAGATAGATCCAAAGATAAGAACGAACCATGACCGCGACTGGCGGTTTGGGGCCGTGGTGCGCGTGCTCCTGCGAGTCCTGGCCTTCAGATGCAATCAAGCTGTGAAAAGAGAGCTTCTTGCCGGGCACGGTAAGCGCGCGCTCGCCGGCCGGGCCCTCGACGCGGAGCACCAGATCGGGGATTTGCGGTTCGAGCGATTTATAATCAGCAAAAGTGAATCGAATGGTCGTGGTGGTCAGTCCCGCGGCGTCCGTGCGCTGGCTGCTGGGCGCGCCCAGCAGCGCCAGCGGCGAGGGATCGATCTTCTCGGGCGGCGCATAGGTGTCGCGCGCATCGTGATCGATGGCGATGGTCCAGACGACCGGCTCGCCCAGGGTGATTTCGCCATCGGGCTGCGCCGCGGTCCGCACGTGCAGCGGGTGCGCTTCGGGCTTGGCGGGGGGCGCGGCCGGAGCCGGTTGCGCACCGCTCGCACCCGCTGGAACTGGAGCAGCAGTGTTCGCGGGCGGAGCAGGAGCCGCCGGGTCCGGCGGCGATTCTCCGACCGCGCCCGGAGCTGCCGCGCCCAGCGCTCCCGCCGCCACTGCGCCGCGCGCCGCGATCGCGAGAGCAAACACCGCCGCCGCGCAAAAGCCCGGGGAAGTCGCTCGATGCTGCCCGCGCGCCGTCAAGCCCACCGCCTGTGCGCGCGGGCGCAGAAGAGCGCTGCCAGCGGCGCGACGTAGTCATCGCCGGGCCGCACCCGCACCGCGTCGAGCGAGAGCTTGCGAAAGAGCTTGTCGCGCTTCTCCCGCAACTCGCGAGAGAAGGCCGCGTATTCCTCGCGCGTCCGGCGGTCCCCTAGATCCAGCAGGACCGTCGCGCCGGTCTCGGCGTCGGTGACCGGCCATAACCCGCGCAGGTCGGGCAGGGCGTCTTCAATCGGATCACTCACGATCACCGGAATCACATCGTGCCGGCGGGCGCAGACGGCCAAGGCTTGCTCATAGTCGCCGGAAATGAAATCGGAGACGACGAAGACCACCGCTTTGCGGCGCTGCACGCGCGTGATGTGGCCCAGCGCGCCCGCGAGGTCGGTGCCGCGGCCCGCCGGCTTGAATGCCAATGCTTCGGTGATCAAACGCAGGCCGTGCTTGGTCCCGCGTCGCGGCGGCACATACCGCTCGATATGATCGGTAAAGAGCACCATCCCGGCGCGGTCGCCGTTCTCGAGCGCGGAAAAAACCAGCAGTCCGGCGATCTCGGCGGCGACTTCTGCCTTGGCCTGCGGCGAGAGACCGGCGTCCTGCGATGCGGACTTGTCCACCGCAATCAAGGCGGTGAGTTCCCGCTCCTCGACGAAGATCTTGACGAACGGTTCGCCGGTGCGGGCGGTGACGTTCCAGTCGATGGCGCGGATCTCGTCGCCCGGCTGGTATGGCCGTACTTCGGAGAAGGCCATTCCGCGGCCTTTGAAGGTGGAGTGATAGCCGCCCGCGAGGGTATCCTGCACGGCGCGGCGCGTGCTGATCTCGATGCGCCGGATCTTGCGGATGAGCTCTGCGGGCGCGGCCACGACTACGGAACCTCGATCTTCTCCAGGATGCGCTGAATCACTTTCTCGCTGGTGAGATTCTCTGCCTCGGCCTCGTAGGTCAGCGCGACGCGGTGGCGCAGGACATCATAGGCAATCGCTTTGATATCCTCGGGAGTCACGAAGCCGCGGTGGCGCAGGAAAGCGTGCGCGCGGGCGGCGAGATTCAAATAGATGGTCGCGCGCGGCGAGGCGCCGTATTCGATATAGCCGGTCAGGTCTTTCAAGCCATGTGAGGCGGGATCGCGCGTCGCCAGCACGATACTGACGATGTATTCTTTTACCTTCGGATCAATATAGATCTCACTGACTACCTTCTGCGCGCGCAGGACCTGCTCGGGCGTCACCACCGCCGACAGTTTCGGCATGGTCTTTTCGGCGACGCGGTCCATGATCAGAAGCTCTTCCGCGCGCGTCGGATAACCGACTTTCACCTTGAGCATGAAGCGATCGACCTGGGCCTCGGGCAGCGGATAGGTGCCCTCCTGCTCGATCGGGTTCTCGGTGGCCATCACCAGGAATGGGTCCGGCAACGGGAAGGTCTGGTCGCCGATGGTGACCTGCCGCTCCTGCATTGCTTCCAGCAGCGCACTCTGCACCTTGGCCGGCGCGCGATTGATCTCATCGGCGAGGATGAGGTTTGCGAACAGCGGCCCCTTCTTGACCGTGAACGCGCCCGACTGCGGCTGGTAGATCTGGGTGCCGACCAGGTCGGCCGGGAGCAGGTCCGGTGTGAACTGGATGCGCTTGAAGCTGAGCTGCAGGCACTCGGCGAGCGTCTTGACGGTCAGCGTCTTGGCGAGGCCCGGAACTCCCTCGAGCAGCACATGACCGCCCGTGATCAGACCAATCATCAGCCTCTCGATCATCATCTTCTGACCGACCACCACCAGCCCGGCCTGCTGCAGGAGCGCGTCGACGAAAGCCGACTCCTGCTGGATACGCTCATTGAGCAACCGGATGTCTTGCGCGGGCTGCGTGCTCACAGGTGGGAGGCCTCCGAAAGGTGCCGCAAGCTAGCACCAAAAATCGGGGACACCATACGCATTCCGTGCGCACCGGAAGAATTCGGGGACACCTTACGGATTAGTCCGGGCGCGCGGGCGGAAATCAGGATGGTGTCCCCGGTTTTCGTCCCCGGTTTCGGGCGAGCCGAAATAGGTATGGTGTCCCCAGATTTCGTTGGGCTTAGTGACGGCCGGGCTCGTCGGCGGGGTCGCCGAATTGGTCCTGGCTGGCGGGCTTGACGTTGCCGAAACGGCCCGCGCCCGGGTCTCCGTATTGGTCCCGGCTGGCCGGCTGTACGTTCTGCTGCCCGCCGCTCTGGTGCTGCTGGAAGATCTGATCGATGTGGCCGAGCAACTGTGATGGATCAAAGCCTGTATGAGCCTGATCGCCAGCATGCTGCGTGATGGAGCTCTTCACTGCATTGAGCAGAAAATCCATTCCCATTCCCATGTGCAGCCTCCTTGATACAAGTGGAAGTTACTGACTATCCGAGCCAATGCCGGTCAAATCCTTGCCCGAGGGTCGATTGTCATATCCCTGGTATTGCTGGTAATCGCGCGCCTCCGTTTCGGGAACGGCGATTCCCTCCTGCGGCGGCGTCACCCAGTGCGCGCGGTGGTCGGCGTCGCGGTAATACACGCGGCCATTCTTCGACAGGTAGTACTGGCCCTCGGGGCCCTGCTGGGCGGCCGCCGATTGGTGATGTTTATACATATAATAGAGCGCCGCCGCGCCCCCGAGCATCACCACCTTTTGCCCAGTGGTGATTCCGCGGTGCATTGACTGCTGCGAATCTGGCGAGCGGCCCTGGGGAGATGCGCGGCCTTGCGGAAGAGCGCTGGATCCGCGGGCTGAATCGTCGACCGCGGGTGGGGTTTTGGCGTGCCCGGAGTCGCTCATGTTGCAGCCGGCTGTCGCCGTCGACAGGGCGAGAATCGATGCGAGCATCAGCTTCATTGGATTGAGTCCTCTCAAAAGTGGAAGCTTAAGCTTCGGCACGGTCATCGAGGCCGGCGAGCTACGATCAGATTTGCGCTCGCCAGGCTGTCGCGTCAGGCGTCAGGCGTCGCGGCGGAAGAACGATTCCCCGGCTGCCGCGTGGAAGCCGCGGAGGCGCGAGCCGATTCGTTCGCACAGCGGTTCGAGAAGATCTTCAAAAGCGATGAAGGCTGCTTCCGCGCATCGCTGCTCGCCCGCCGAGAGGAGCTTGGCCGCCCGCCCGGAGGCAAGCGTCGCTACCCCGGGCACGCCCGCTGCGTCGAGGAAGAGTTCGCCCTCGCCGGCGCAGATGGCGGAGCGCACCACCACGCCGTCCTCGCTGGTTGCTTGCGCGATTTCGCGAGCGAAGCGGGCAGCGCTGATCAGTCCTTCCTCCGGCCCACTGCGGAAAGGGACGCGCTCCCAGGCAATGACCTCCAACCCGCCGCCTGCCTGGGAGACGGTGACCTGGTAGGCCTCGAGGAAAGCGCGGGCCTCGGCGACGGCGAGGCCGAGCAGCTCCTGCGCTGCTCCCGGCTCGTCGGCGAAGAGTCCGCCGCCAGCGATGGCGGTGCGAATCACGACGACCTGCACCGGCGCGGGCGCGAGCGCGGCCAGCGAGCCCGCCGCGCGGAGTGCTTTCTCCAGCCGGACCTCCGGCGTACCGGCGGTGAACCAGGCGCGCAGGAGGCCGAAGTCGCTTGCGGTAGTGGCAGAGCGCTCGAGGACCGCGTCAACCAGGCTGAGAGCAAAGCCCGGTCGCTGCGGCTGCCACGAGGGCGTCGCAGGCCTCGTCGCCCGAGCATTCCAGAACGGCAGCAACTCCGGCCGGGCGCGCAGCGGTGTGACCGTGCCGTCGGGCGCCGCGAGCAGGAGGTCCACGTCGACAAGGTCCTCGTACCCGAGCCCCGAAATGGGCAGGAAGACCAGGCGGCGCCGCTGCACCGGGTCCTCGCCAGGCTTGACGACGATGGCGAGCGGGACGCGCAACAGCTCCTTCACCCGCTCGGCAAGCGTGCCATCCGGCATGGCGGTTGCGCGCGCCGAGAGCAAGCCCTCCTTTCGCCAGCGCACTGCCAGCTCGCGCACTTCGTCCGAGAGAAGGCGGAAGACGCTGAACATGGAAGCCACACGCTCGGCCTCGCCCAGCACCACATGCATCACCACCCGCAGCTCGGCGCGGACCTGCTCGAGGTGGCCGGGGAGCACCAGCTTTTCGAGACCGTCGAAGGTGAGCGCGTCGATGTCGTTTGCCGAGAGCGCCCGCAGCGCGCTTCGCAGGCTGACATAGGTGGTGCCTTCGACCAGCCAGGCGCCGGCTGGAAGTGAGGCGAGGTAGCTCGGCAAGGCGAGCCGCAGCTGGTGGCGCCGGGCGCGCCATTCATTGGCGAATTCGTCTTCGACGGCGCGGTCCGGTCGTGAAAGAGAGCGCTGGACATGCGGCCGGAGGTGCTCGAAGCCGCCGCGGAACAGGCCCGCGACGATGTGCGAAAGCGGCCCGCCCACCGAGCTGGTGAAGGCGACCGCACCGCTCTCGCGGAAGCCGACGCGTGGCGCCGGATCTTTCAGGTAGCGCCGATCGCCGGTGAAGAGGTGGTGTGTCTTGCTGACCTGCACCAGGCCGGAAGCGCCGAGCGCGTGGCCGAAGCTGACGAGCCCGCCGAAGGGATTGCTCCAGCCCTCGGCCATGCGCTCGCTGGCGCGCTCCCACGAGAGACCCATGCCGAGCAGGAATGCGAGCTCGATGCTGGGAAACGCGTCGTGCGCGACGCCGAAAGCGCAAGAGGCGAAGGTTGCGAGCGGCAGGCGCGCGTCGTCAGCGGTGGCGGCCAGCGCCTCGCGCACGGCAGTGGCGAAGAGCAGCGGCGACTGGCGGTGGAGCAGGTTCGCGTTGCTGGTTCCTTCGCCGACGCCCAGCACCTCGGTGACCGGCGCGGCCCGGTGGCGGCTGGAGCGAGCGCAAGCGACCCGCTCGGCCAGCTCTTCATCGGAGGTGATGATGGTCGCGGCCGCGCCGCAGCAGGGCGCCGCGATGTCGGTGGCGTCAAACCAGGGCGTGCGCGGCGCGATGCGTTTGAAGGGCCGCCCGGACTGGCTCCCCGCGGGATAGCGCGCGCCCGCCTCGAACTTGCGCGCGGCGACGCGGAGCAGGAACTCCTTCAGCTCGTCGGGACGCAGGCCGAGGTTGCGGCGGGCGCCGTCCATCAAGAGATCGCCGACGGCCAGCATGTCGAGCCCGCGCGCCTGATCGGTGCTGCCGAGCACGGTGCGGATCTGGTACTGCGAGGCATATCCCGCGGGAATGATTTGTCCCGCAATCACCATGATGGTCGCGGGATGCTCGGAGTTGCGGGCCGCGCGAACCGCCTGGGCGAAGGCCCACGCGCCGCTGTCCGAGGTGCCGACCACGAACTGCGCGTGCACCCGCGGCGAGAGTTCGAGCAGCGCGCGCAGCGACTGCGGCACGAGGCCGATGTTCATCCGCTCGTCGGGGTCGAGGCCCGGCATGCTGGTGACGTAGAGGTCCGAGATGGCGTCGCGGACCGCGCCGTACTCGCCGCCGCAGAGCTCGTAGAGCGAAGTGAGGGCACGGTGCGCGGCCGAGGCAAAGAGGTCATTCAGTCCGACCGGCGACTCGAGACCGAAGTCGCGCTTCCAGTCCTCGGGTCGGGTGCGGCCGTCCTCGCTCTTGTTGGGGAAGCGGAAGAAGAGCCGCACCGACTCTTCGTCTTTCAGCGGTCCGTGCGGCTGGCCGAGGAAGGCGCGTCCGCGGCGCTCGGGCGGCAGGTCGCGCGGGTTCGCGCTGTACTCGGCGGAGATGAGGAAGACGCGGCGACGCACGGGGGACGAGTTGAAGCACGCGGGCGTGCGCGGGGGAAGGGGGCGGAACGGGAGACGTTGAGCCGGGGGCTGTGCCGGCCGCGGTACGTTGAGTTGCTCGAGACAGCGATTCGCGGCGACGCTGTGCCGCCGGACACTGAGTTGGGCGTGCGGCGACGCTGGCCCGGAGACCTCGAGGTTGGAAAGTCGGCGGCCCGAGACGACGCCGGCCGCCGTGACGGTGAGCGACCCCGCGGCTGCCGGAAGAGGTGTGGTTTGCCAGGGGGCGCTTTGGGGGACTACGCGGCTCTGCGAAGACCAGGCCGCGGGGCCTTGAGCGGCGCGGCGCGGCTGGCCGAAGACGCCGGCCGCACGGATATGAGCCGGACGCAGGGACAATGGGCCGGACGGCGCGGCTGCCGGAGGACGCCGGCCGCCGGGACGCTGGCCGCGGGGACGCCGGGGGACTTCGCGGCTGCCGGAAGACACCGGCCGCAGGGACGTTGGGAGGCCGGATCGGTCGCGGTCGCGTTGAGACTCGGCCGCCGCGTGCGCGTCGACGCTCTTTGGAGACGTCGAAGTGAGGGACCGCTTGCCGGAGAGAAGCCGCGCTTGCGCAGGATGTTCGAAGGCGCTTGCCCCGGGCGCTTGTTTAATATATCCTGTATTCAAATGGCACGACGCCCTGTTCCGCAACTGCCTTTACAATTTGCCGCGCGCGGTGGGGCCCGGCCGGGCGCGGGCCGGCCCCGGAAAAAAGACGCGGGCGTGTCGCATTTGGCGCGGCCGCGATTCACCAAGCGAGCACCGGTGCACGCCACGCTGCGGGTGCGTTCATCCGTGCGAAGCTTGCGCGGCAACCGCAGTTTCGCGGCCGTCGAGCGGGCGCTCCTCGTCGCGCGGGATCGGCTCGGCGTCCGCGTGGTGCACTTCGCGGTGCTCGGCAACCACCTGCATCTGATCGTCGAGGCTGACAGCAGCGCAGCGCTGTCTCGCGGGATGCAGGGCCTGACCATCCGGTTGGCCAAGGCGCTGAACGCAGCCTTGCGGCGGAGCGGCGCGGTCTTCGCGGACCACTATCACGCGCGCGTGCTGGCAACGCCCACCGAGGTGGCCAACGCCGTCGGCTACGTGCGCGACAACGCCGCGCACCATTTTCCGGAGCACGCGGGCGGCGTGGACCCGTTCACTTCCGACGCGCGGCCTGAACTCGCGGCGCCGGCGCGCACCTGGCTCTTGACGGTGGGCTGGACTCGCGCCCTGCGCCGGGTGCCCGCACGGCCTTCCCCGACTTCATGACGGCTGCCCGCGCTGCGCCCGTCGCCAGCGACCGCGAGGTCCGAGGCCCCCAACGCCCTGATCGCGAACTCGAAGCCGATAGCGAGCGAGGGGATGAGTCTCCCCGTGCGGTCGGCGCGACCACGCACGAAGCCAGGGTTACGCGGGCGTAGCGCAGTGGATGAGGCACGCGTGGATAAGGCACGCGTGGATGAGCCGCGCGTGGATGAGCCGCGCGTGGTGGGGGCGCCCTAACGCCGCCGGGTCCTACTGCCCCGCGAGCAGTCCCGACCACCAGGTCTTGGTGCAGCCGAGCGGCGCGCTGGAGGCACGCCGGCTGCGAACAATCTCGAAGTCCCAGCCTGGGTGATCGGCGAGACATTGCGGGGGCGGCTGAACCCCAACTATGCCGCTGTCGAACGAAGCGATCCAATTGCCGTCCAGCTGGAAGGTCGCTCCTCCACCGATGAGGGAGCGCAGCAGCATCCTTGCGCCATCGCTGCCTCCCGACGCGACGACAAATACGTCGCTGACCGGGCTGCTGGTGGCGTCGTACCAGCGGGCCACCACGTCCGTGTCGCCGAACCCGAACTGCGTGCCGGGCCAATAGAGGACCAGGTTCATGTCGAACTCGTCGCCAACGGCGATGGCGCTGGACAAGTTGGTGGCGACCTACATGCTGCCGGTGACGGACCCACCGCCGTCGTAGCGGTCAAGATAGGTTGCGCCGTGCGCCGCACGTGAAAAGGCCAAGCGCGCCACCTTCGGAGCTGCGCCAGGTCTCGAGTCCGCACGTGTCGCCGCCGCGCGGGGTCTGGCTGAGCCCTGCGCCGTTGGTGTCCCACTTACTGAGGTCAACGCTGCCAAAGGCGCGCGGGTCGCGGTAGACGCCTTCGAAGCCGCTGGCCTGGGGGATGAGGTTCGGCGCCTCGGTGCTGAACGCGCCGACCGTCGCGGTCCCGTCGGGAGCGACGACCCACCAGCTGTAGCCTCCCAGAGTGTGAGCCTCGGTGGCGATGTAGCCGTTCTGGTCGGAGGTCGCGTACGAGCAGCTGGCGTCCGGGTTGTAGCGGAAGGGCGTCGAGTACGTGGCCGCGGAACCGAGATCGGTGGGGACGATGCCGACGCAATCGGCTGACTGCGCAACCGCAGGCGCTGCGGCCACCAGCGGCCCCAGCCGCGCTGCAGGCGGGCAAGAGAGAGATCACCGCCCCAGCACCTTGCGCTTTGCAACGCCTTTAGTCGTCGGCGGTGAGCGGGCCCGCCGGCTCGGGTTCTTGCCGGACTTCGGCGGGGACGCTGCCGTCCTCCGGAAAGAAGCGGTCGAGCGCGGCGCGAATGTCCGCGACCGTGTGCAATTGCGGCGCGAGCTTGCGGAACCCGAGGCCGCCACGCCGGCCGCGCGTGTACCAGAGCAGATGCTTGCGCAGCTCGCGCACGGCCGCCAGTTCGGCACCGAGCGCGTCGAGCTCGAAGGGCGGATGACCTTGATCGGCTGCGGTGCGCGGGCGCGGCCGCGGGGCATCGTCCGGTCGCACGATTCGATACTTGCCCTGCTTCTCCTCGACCGCGAGCGCGCAGTGCCGCAGGATCATCGCGCGCCACTCAGTCAGGGTCACCTCGGGCGGAGTCTCGCCGCGCTCGAGCGCCAGCAATTCGCGGAAGATCCAGGGATACCCGCAGGCCCCGCGCGCGATGCGAGCCGCATCGGCGCCGGTCTCGCTGAGCATCCGGCGCGCGGCCTCGGCGGTGAAGAGGTCGCCCGAGCCCCAGACGCTGATGCCGACAGCGCGCTTGGTCTTCGTGATCAAGTCCCAGTCGGCGCGGCCGCGATAGAGCTGCGCGCGCGTGCGCGGGTGCAGGCCCACCGCCACCGCGCCACCCTGCTCGCAGGCCTTGGCGGCCTCGGGCGCGTTGCGGTGTTCCTCGTCCCATCCCGAGCGTAACTTCACCGTCACCGGCAGCGGGCCCACCGCATCGACGACAGCGCGGACAAACTTCTCGATCAGCGCGGGATCCTTCAGCAGCGCGGCGCCGGCGCCATGGTTGCAGACCTTCTTGACCGGGCAGCCCATATTGATATCGACCGCATCAACCGGGCCATACTTCTCGACGGCCACCTGCGCGCCCCGGGCGAGAATTTCCGCGTCGTGGCCGAAGACCTGGATGGCGAAGGGCCGCTCCGTCTCGGGCCGCTCCAGATAGGACAGGGTCTGGTCGCCGCCGTAGACGAGGCCGTGACTGGAGATCATCTCGGTGTGCGCGATCGACGCGCCCAGCTCGCGGCAGAGCAGCCGGAAGGGCCAGTCGGAGACGCCGGCCAGCGGAGCCAGGAAGTAGCGATTCGCGAGCGTCAGCGGGCCGAGCTTGACCGGCTGCACTGCCTTGCTTTGGGCGGCGGCAGGGGCCGTGCGCTGGGCTCCGCGAGCGGAGAAAGGGCCTTCTTCATTCAATGCGCCGACCGACATGCCGGCCTTGTAGCGGCCCCGGGTGGCGTCCGGCAAGAGGCGGACTGCTTTGCCCTGCCTGCTCGGCTAGCTTGCGACCCCGTATGCACAAGCTCAACCTCCCGCTCGCCGCCCTTGCCTGTTGCTTCCTCTCTGCATGCGGAGGAGGTCGTACCGCTACCGCTCCGCAGTGCCAGCGCGACCGCGACTGCCCCGTCGGGCAGGGCTGCGTAGCCGAGCAGTGCACGCTCAAGCCCTGCGGCGGCGCGTGCCTGCCGGACCAGGCCTGCATGAGCGACGGGACCTGCACCGCCGCTCAGGGTGCGACTTGCTCCAATCACACCTGCCCAGCGGGGTATCCCTGCAACGGCACGGTCTGCGCCAAGGGCTGCACGCTGAACAGCGATTGCGATCAAGGCTCGGTCTGCAATTCGCAGCTGCACAGCTGCGCGCAATGCACCTTCAATGAGCAATGCGCTGGCGTGGCCGGCAAGACCAGGTGCGATTCATTGAATGGCGTCTGCGTCGCGTGCCAGGCGAACATCGACTGCACCACCTCGGTCGGGCCGGATCACATTTGCGCGAACCACGCCTGCGTCCCGGGCTGCCAGATTGACTCGGACTGCGATGCCGGCAACGGCGAGAAGTGCAGCGGAGCCACACCGATGACGCCGGGCAAATGCATCCAATGCACGTCCAATGATCAATGCGGCTCCGGCGCGCGGGCTTGCGACGATACCGGTCATTGCGTGGCTTGTTTCGGCGCATCACAGAAGGTGGCCAATGGCTTTTGCGGTCCGGGGTCGCCCGAGTGCGATCTGCCCAGCAAGACCTGCGTCGCCTGCCTGGCCGCGAACAACGCCAGCGGGCTTGATTGCGGATTTCAGCAGACCACGCCTCCGGACCCGCACTCTGCGACGACTTGCAATCCCGCGACGCACAGCTGCGTGCCGGGTTGTGCCACCGACGCGCAGTGCGGCTGCCCGCGCAGCGCGGCCGGCGGCGTCGAGAGCAGCTGCCCGCGCTTCCCCGATCAGGAACACTGCGACCCGGCGCGCACCACCAGGGACGGCGCGTCGTCGCTAGGCGCGTGCGTGCAATGCCGCCCGAAGACCAACAGCGACTGCGGCTATAAAGTAAAGGGGTCCACGCAATCCAGCGGCGCTTACGGCACCATGAACGGCGCGCGCTGCGTGAGCGATACCTGCGTCGAGGGCTGCGACGCAGACGCGGACTGCCCCGGAAGCCGCGTCTGTCACCTGGGCGGCTCGGGCGACGCGAATAATCATAAGTGTGTTGAGTGCCGCTGTAATGTGCCGGGCACCGATCCCGGCTACTGCGAGGCCAAGACTGATGGGACGCCTGCCTGCTCGCCGGACACGCTCGGCAACGACAAGGTGTGCGACGCCGCTACGCTCAACTGCCGCCACCGCCGGCAGAACGAGACCTGCAATACTTCGGGGCAGTGCGGGGACACCACCGACCCCACGACGCAATGCGATCCGCTGGTCGCGAACCCACCGGGAAGCAATACCTATACGGGCTTCTGCGTCTTCAGCGCTCACCCGGAGCCGAATGACACCGGCACGACCTACTGCTCCAGCACCAGACAGACCGGCAAATGCGGCGTCGTCTGCAATGACTTCCAGCAAAACCAGTGCGTGGCCGGCACCGCGTGTCCGTCGAACTCGGCCTGCAAGGCGGCAACGAACGAGAAGGGTGCGGCGAATTCTATCTGCGTTTCGCAATTCTGCCCTTATCAATAGTGAATGCGCTCGCTCATCGTTGGGATCCTCTGCTGCGTGGGGTGTCGCACGCCGCCGGGTGCCCAGCCCTCTGCTGCGGCTGGGTCGTCGTCCCCGGGATCCGCGCCTGCAAGTTCCGTAGCCGGCTCCAAGCCTTCGGAGTCCGCAAGCGCAGCTGCCGCCGAGCGCGTGACGCTGGTGTTCGCCGCCAGCACCGCGGGTCAGTTGGTGCCGTGCGGCTGCTCGCCCGACCAGCGTGGCGGCCTGCCTCGCGCGGTCGCGTACGTCCGCAAGCTGCGCGCCGAGACCCCTGATTTCCTTTACGCGGACGCGGGCGACCTGCTCTTCGAGACCGCTGCGCCGCCGCCCGCCCAGATGGTGACGCAGAGGCAGCTTAAAGCGAGCGTGTTGGCGCAGGGAGAAGAGCTGCTGGGCGCAGCCGCGCGCGTCGTCGGCAAGCGCGATCTCGCGCTGGGCGCGGACTTCCTTGGCCAGACCAAGGTTCCGTTGCTCGACGCCGGCGCCAGCACCAGGGGCGCGCGCGCGACGGTGCTTTCGCAGGCGGGCGCGGTCAAGATCGGTCTGTTCGCGGCGGGGCTGGGCGAGAACCCGCAGGCGACCATCGCGGCGCGCGCCAGGCAGCTCCGCGCGGACGGCGCCCGGCTGGTGGTGCTCTTGCTGCAGCCCTCCGGCGACAACAGCTTCGGTGCCGCGCAGGCGCTGGTGCCCGCCGCGCGCGAAGCAGGCGTCGATCTGATCGTCCTGGGAAAGCGTGACGATCCCGCGAGCGATCCCAACCGGAAAGACGCGTCGACCCCGCCGGTGCTGGCGCCCGAGGGCCACGGCCAGAGTCTGTTGCGCGTCGATCTCCAGCTCGGCACGGGGCCCGTCTTTCTGGCGCACGGGTCGGAAGACAAGACCGCCGAGCTGCGGGCGCTCGACGAGCGCATCGCGCGGTTCCGGCAGCAGGCGCAGGACAATCCTGCGCGGCGCCCGGCGCTGGTTGCGAAGATCGATGAGCTGGAGAAACGCAAGGCGGCCGTGCAGAGCGCAGTCGAGAGCGCTCCCGCTGGCGCCACGATCGCGACCGCCGTCTTCATTCCGCTCGACAGCAAGGTGACCGAGGACCCCGAGGCAAAGCAGCTCGTCGACGCTTACGACGCGCGCGTAGCGCAGTTGAATCTCGCGGAAGCGAAGACACAGCCCGCGGCCTGTCCCGCCGCACGCAAGGGCGAGGCGTCGTTCGTCGGCGCGCACCGCTGCGTGGAGTGCCACACCACCCAGGCCGCGTTCTGGGAGAAGACAAGCCATGCGCGCGCCTACGCGACCCTGGTGACCGTCAACAAGCAGTTCAGCCTCGACTGCATTCGCTGCCACGTCAGCGGCTGGCAGCAGCCCGGCGGCGTTTGCCGCATCGACAAGGCGGCCGTGGGCGGTCCCGGCATTGGTGCGGGCAACCGTTTCGGCATCGGCCGGCAAGACGTGCAGTGCGAGGCGTGTCACGGCGCGGGCAGCGAGCATGTGGCCGATCCGCCCGAGCACATCGAGAGCAAGGTCGCGGTCAACGTCTGCCTGCGCTGCCACGAGGCGGCGAACTCGCCGCACTTCGACGACGCGAAGTATCGGCCGTTCATCATCGGGCCGGGGCACGGGATGCCGCTCGCTCGCGGAGAACAGCCGCACCCGCTCGCCACCGGCAAGGGACCGCTTCAATAAACACGTGGTGAGGAATGCAGGCTGCTCGTCGAGCATTCTTCCAAGGGACTGGTCTGCCCGCGGGTCGGCCTCGATGCATCGCTGTAATTTTGACACTTTCGGGTGGCCTTTGTAGCTTGGCCGGTCGTCCCACGAGCTGGAGGTTTTCGTTGCGCCGATTGCTGACCGCACTGACCTTTGCGACCACACTCGCGCACGTTGCGCAGGCCCGTGCGGAGGAACCCGCCCCGGCTGCCGCCATTGTGGCCCCAGCCTTGGCAGGTGCCGTCGCAGGCGCGGCCGGCGCAGGTGCGAGTCTCCCCGGCGCGGCCGTCGCAAGTGCAATTGTCCCGAGTGCGGGCGTGACCTCCGAAGGCGCAGTGGCCCCTGCCGCTCCTCTGCTTTCGAGCAGCCCCGTTGCCGCCACAAAAGACCCGCAGCACGCCGAGGTCGCAGCACCTGACGGCCCCGAGTCGCAGGAGGCCATGGACAAGAGCGCGGCCGAGATGGAGGCGGTGCGAACGGCCGAAGAGAAGGCTGGGCTGCTTCCCGCTGTTCCCGGCGCGGGCTCACATGATGGCCTCGCGCTCGGCCTCGACTCGCAGGATCCGCTCGCGCGCGACCTCGCCGCCGCGCTCGGCAATTCGCTCGACGGCGCGCCTCTGGCGGACCCGGCCCCGACCGGCGGCGGCAGCGCCCGCCTTGCCGAGCTGGCCGGAATTTCCGAAGCAGAGCTGCGCGCCAAGTACGACATTCCGGTCGAGCTGAATGACGCCGTGATCGCTTATGTCCGCTTTTTCCAGACCGACGCACGCGAGCACTTTGCCCATTGGCTCGCCCGCTCGGGAAAGTTCCTCCCGATGATGCGGCAGATCCTCGAGAAGCAGGGCGTCCCGCTCGACCTGGTCTATCTCTCGATGATCGAGAGCGGATTCAATGCGTATGCCTATTCATTCGCCAAGGCAGCCGGCCTCTGGCAATTCATGGTCGGAACTTCCAGCCGTTATGGATTGACCACCAATTTCTGGGTCGATGAGCGGCGCGATCCAATGAAGGCCACGCTCGCTGCCTCAAAGTATCTGAAGGATCTGCAGGCGCGCTTTCACGGCGATTGGTATCTCGCCTGGGCTGGATACAACGCCGGTGAAGGCAAGGTCGACCGCGCCATCCGCAATGAGAGCACCCGCGATTTCTGGACCATGATGAACAAGGGCCGCACGCTGCGCGCCGAGACGAAGCATTACGTACCCAAGCTGATTGCAGCCGCATTGATTGCCAAGCATCCCGACCACTTCGGCTTCGCCGGCGTACAGCTCGAGCAGCCCTGGGACACCGAGGAGGCGCCGGTCTCGGACTCAACCGATTTGCATGTCATTGCCAAAGCCGCTGGTATCGAGTTCGAGACGGTGCGTGATTTGAATCCCGAGCTGCGCCGCTTCTGCACGCCGCCGGGCATTTGGACCATCAAGCTGCCACGCGGCACGCGCGAACGATTCGTCGCAGAGTACGCCAAGCTCGGCCCCGGCGAGCGCCTCGCCTTCACCGAGCACAAGGTCGAGAAGGGCGAGCCGCTGGCGAAGATTGCGCGCGCGTATGGCGTCTCCGAGGGCGCGATTCTCCGTACCAATGGATTAAAGAGCTTCAAGCAGGTGAAGATTGGCAAGCTGCTGGTGATACCGATGCAGCAGTCGAAGCTCGGCTTGCTGGCCGGCGCGCAGCTGGAGGACCGCCGCCCGCAGGGCCGGACCGTCTCACGGGCATTGAATGCCGCCGTCCAGGCGCGGCCTGCCCCCGGAGCCCCTGGCGCGTATCGCGTGCGACCCGGCGACTCGCTCTGGACCATTGCGGCAAAGTTCAGCACCACGGTGGACCGCTTGAAGCGAATCAATGGCCTGACGGACCGCCGCGCCAAGGCGCTGCAAGTCGGGCAGACGCTCTCGGTCAAATCGAACGAGTCGTAGTCACCGACACGGTGGTACGCGGACGGGTCCCCGACCTGGACACCTCGCGCGCCGCTGCGGAGGTGCTTGCGCGAGCTCCCGAGAGGTCCGCGTCCACAAGGCGCGAAAGCCAGTCTGCGCCGGACATCGCGGGTGAGACCGAGCCCGCCCTGGCCTCGATCGCCTCGTGGTCCGTTGCGGCGTCGGCACCGGCTCCCCGACGGAGAAATGGCGGGACGATCCCAAGAGCAATGCGGGCGAACTGTCGTCGCGTCCTATTTTCGAATTCGATGAAGCGCGCCGTCTCCGAACGCGATGGAGGCCGCTGCACGTTCAAGGACCCTCGCGGCCGGAAATGCGCCGAGACGGTCACGCTGGAATTTGATCGCTTGAACGGCTTCGCGCGGACGCATCTTCACGAAGTGGATGAGATCCGGTTGCTCTGTCGCGCGCACAACCGGCCCGCGGCCGGGCAGTTGTACGCACGCGCTTCCTGAAACAGCGCGCGCAGGGGCGGACTCAACTCGCCCCGGGACGAGTCCCCCAAACCCTTACTGCTCTGAGTGTCGAGGAGCAGTAAGGGGCTGGCTTTGGACAACGCGCTCATTTGACGTGGTCCCCCGAAGAGATGGGGCAAATGACCGCGCTATTGAAGTCCAGCCCCTTCATGCTCGCAGTCGGGCTGGACACCCGGGGGAGGGAGCAGAATGTCGACGCGGCGGTTCAGCGCGCGACCCTCGTCTGTTTCATTCGAGGCTACCGGCGCCTTGCTGCCGCAGCCCTGCGACTTCACCTTCGCGCTGGGAACGCCGTGGGTCTCGAGCTCAACCTGGACCGCCCGGGCGCGCCGGGCGGTGAGCCGGTTGTTGTGGCTGTCGGTGCCGTGGTTGTCGCTGTGGCCGGCGATGAAGACCCGATAGGGACCGGTCTTGTTTCGCAGCACTTCGGCGAGCTCATTCAATTCGAGCTTTGATTGATCATCGAGAGTCGCGGAGTCGTGGCTGAAGCGCAGCGTGCGCTGGAGTTCGATCTTGCCGTCAATGATTTTCACATCGGGGTCAGCCGCGGCAAGAACCGGCGCAGGAGCAGGCGGTGGCGGCGCAACTGGAGCGGGGACGGGCACTGGCGGTGCAGGCTCGACAACCGCAAGCTGCACCGGCGCCGGTGCGGTCGCGACCAGCCGCTGGCCACGATCGTTCCGATTCCGCGAGTGCAGGAAGTCGAGCCCGGTGAAGGTCAGCTGCGCGACCACGCGAACAGGGGCCGCGCCCGGCGCGTGCTGGTTCAGGCGGCCACCTGCACCCAGGCCGAAACTGAAGTCCCCGGTCTGGTAGCGCGCGCCGAGCAGCGCCTCGACAGAGGAGCGCGACGCATCGTCGAGCTGCACGCGGCTGAAGAGCTCAGGACCCACCTGCAGGTGGTCGTTGAGGAACATCCAGCCGCCGGCGAGGCCCAGCCGCACCGCCGAACCAACTCGGGTGAACGAGGCTTCGCTCGTCTTGCGCAGCTCGAGGCCGGCCTCGCTGGCGTACACCACCTGCCCCGAGCGGCCGCTCGCGAGCAGCTGGGGCAGCGCGCGGACGCTGCCGTCAGAGCCGTAGCCGCTCTGGCTGCCGAGGGGGAGAAAGACGCTCAGG
This sequence comes from Deltaproteobacteria bacterium, assembly GCA_025358085.1. Lineage (GTDB taxonomy): Bacteria > Myxococcota > Myxococcia > Myxococcales > 40CM-4-68-19 > JANYKT01. The sequence goes on from JANYKT010000106.1 coordinate 30,343, forward strand.
CCCGCGGCCAGGGCGAGCCGGTCCCCGCGCAGCAGCGCCACTCGAGCGCCCAGGCGTGGGTCATGGAAGGCCGTGGCCGAGAGGCTCGCCGCTCCGTTGAACGGCGTCTGCCCTTGCTGGTACGCGCTCATCCCGATGTCCGCATCGAGCAGCACCCGATTGAAGAGAGGGAGGGCGCCTCCGAGCCGGAGTCCGTACTGGTTCTGCACCAGCTTGCCTTGCTGCAGCGGAGAGCCGTTCGTGTAGAGCGTCAGCGGTTCGTGGGCCCAGCCGGCCTCGAGGCCGAAAGCGGGAGCAAGGTTGCCCTCGACGTCCGCATCGGGGACCTGGAAGAAGTGATCGCCGACCGGGGAAGGCTCGAAGGTATCGAGCGCAAAGCCGTCGCTGGCGCGGGCCTGCGCGGCACAGGTCAGCACCAGGAGCAGCGCCGCGTTGCGCAGCGCCGAACCGCTCTGCATCGCGCTCACCGCCGTCCGCGACGGTGCCGGCAAAAGCGCGCGGCGTCGAAGGAGCAAAAATCCGGCGAGCAGCACCAGCGGCAAGAGCGCGGTGGACGGGCCGCTCGACGGCAGGCTGCTGCAGCCGCCCGAAGCGGCAGTCAGCGTCGCCGGGCCCACGCACAGATTGTTGGTGCAGAGGTCGCCGCCCCCGCAGTCGCTCTGCGCGCTGCAGACATCGATGTGCGTGACGGCGACGCTGGTGGTGAAGAGATTCCCCGACGACTGGCCATTGGAGACCGAATAAGTGAACGAGTCGGTGCCGAGGACGGATTGCGCCGGCAGGTAACCGATTTGATCGGCATTGATCGTCGCGGCGCCATGCGGCGCGGCCACGGTCATCGTGACGGTGATGGGCGCACCGTCCGGATCGTAGCCCGCGGTGAAGGCGGCGAGCGGGCGCTCCTCGGGTGTGGTCCGGCTCTTCCAGGCCTCGGAGGCGACCCACGAAGGCGTGCCCTCGAGCGTGGCGACCGCGTGCTGCGAAGCGGCGTCGTACAGCGCATCGCCTGCGCCTTCGTCCATGCGCCAGAGGGCGAGGAGCGTGGCCGCGGCGGAAATGACCGGACGCTTTTGATCGGCCTGCACGTCGGAGGCGGCGCGGGGCGCGGACCAGAAGCGGATCTCGTCGAGAGAGCCCGCGAAGCGATCGGTGCGGCCAATCCCTGCCTTTGCCGCGGCGAAGACGATCGGCTGCGCCTTGGCTGTCCCGAACCCGCCGGGTAGCGAGGCGACTTGTGTTCCATCGACCAGGAGCAAGGTCGAGTCCCCCAAAGCGATGAGCGCCACCTGGTGCCAGCCGGTGCCGAGGTCGACGGGGATCTCACGAGCGTCGGCGCCGCGCCGCACCTGGATGCCGTCGCGACGGGCCGTGAGGCAGAGGCCGAATACGGTCGCATCGCCTTCGCCCTGTTGGATTAGACACGCCGCGGCGTGCGGGACGTCGCTCGCCGCTCGAATGAATTCCACCTCGACGGTTTGAACGCCGTCGAGCGCGCCATCGGCATTGGCGACCATGGCCGACTGCGTGGCTCCATCGAAAGCGACTGCGCTGCCGGAGCCCGCCACCGGCGCCGACTTCTGGATCACTTCGCCGCCCGGGAGGGTGCCTTGCGAGGCGAGATAATCAGCGGAGTCTGCGTAGCTGGCGGTGATGGGGTGGTTGCCGAGCGTCATCGAAGACACGGTCAGGCTCGCAGCGCCAAAGGCATCGAGCGAGACCGTGCCGAGCGAGCTGCCGGCGTCGGCGAACGACAAGCTGCCTTGCGGCGTGCCGGACCCCGGCGCCATCGAAGTGACACGAGCGGTGAAGGTGATGGGCCGGTTGACCAGCGTCTGGCTCGGCGAGGCCGCGACCGTGACGGCGGTCGGGTCAGGCTTGACCAGATAGCTGGTTGCAAGTGAGGTGTTGCCCTGGAAGTTCGCGTCGCCGCCGTAGACCACGGTCAGCGGATGCGCTCCCGCGTGAGCGAACGATGAGCTGACCACTGCCGCTCCCGTGGTCAGCGTGCCGGTGCCGATGGGCGTGCCGGTCGTGGCGCCGTCATAGAGCGAGACCTGCCCGGTCGGCACGCCTCCGCTGGAGGTGACGCCGAGGCTGAAACCGATGGCCTGGCCGGTGACGCTGGTCGAAGGTGAGGGCGTGATAGCCGCGACCGTCGCGGCGCGGTTTACGACGAGGACGGTTCCGGCCACGGTGCTGCTGCCGTTGAAGTTGGCATCGCCGCCGAAGGTGGCAGTGATTGAATGCGAGCCGGCCAAAAGATTGCCGAGGCTGATGCTGGCGGCCCCTCCGCTGAGCGCGGCGGAGCCGATTGCGGTCGTACCGTCGCTGAAAGTCACGGTGCCGGTTGGCGAGCCTGCGCCCGGAGCGACCGCGGCGACCGTGGCCGTGAAGAGGACAGCAGCGCCGTAACTGGATGGATTGGGCGCGAGGGTCAGGACCGTGGTGGTCGCGGCCGGGCCGACCGTCTCGGCGACACTGCCGGACGAACCGCTGAAGTTGCTGTCGCCCGCATAGGTAGCCGTCACGGTGTGCGAGCCCGGCGGCAGAGAGGCGTCGGTGAAGACGACCACGCCGGTCGCGTCGAGATGGGCTGTCCCGAGCACGGTGTTGCCGGTCGCCGCGATGCCTTCAGTGAAAGTGACGCTGCCCGTCGCGACGCCGGTGCCCGGCGAGGTGACCACGACGGTGGCGGTGTAGTGGACCGGTTGACCGAAGACCGGCGCGGCGGGATCGAAGGTCAGCGTGAGAGTGGTGCCGGCCTGGCCCACGATCTGGCTGTACACCGGGCTGGTCGAGCCGATGAAATTCGTGTCGCCCGCGTAGATGATGGTGAGTGGATGGGTTCCGACCGAAAAGGCTGTGGTGGAGAAAGTCGCGGTTCCGGCCGAGTCGAGTTGGGCAGTGCCGAGCGTATTGGTGCCGTCCTTGAAAGTGAGCGTGCCAGTTGCGATTCCGGCGCCGGGTGACACCGCGGTAACACCAGCCTGGACAGTGATCTTCTGGCCGGCGACCGAGGGGTTGATATCGACCACCAGCGCGGCCGAGCTTGCGGCCTGGGCAACGGTGAGCGGGACCGCGGCGGACGTGGCCGGGAGGAAGTTGGCATCGCCGCTGAAGCTGGCCGTCAGGCTGTGAGGGCCGACCGCGAGATTGGAAAGCTGCAGCGTCGCCACGCCGCTCGTGAGCGCGCCAGAGCCGATGTTCGTGGTGCCGTCAAGGAAGGTGACGCTGCCGGAAGGCGTGGCGCCCGGGCCGGCGACGGTCGCGGTCAAGGTGAGGCTCTGGCCGTAGACGGTGGCGGCAGGCGAGGCCGCGAGCGCAACCGAGCTCTGGGCCTGGTTGACGGTCTGGACATTCGCCGGCGAAGTCGAGGTCAGGAAGCCGAAGTCGCCGCCGTAGCTGGCGGTCAAGCTGTGTGGGCCCACCGAGAGCGTAGAGAGCGAGAGCGTGGCGGTGCCGGCGCTGAGCGAGCCGGTGCCCAGGCTGATCGTGCCGTCGTAAAAGGTGACGGTGCCGCTCGGCACGCCCGCGCCCGGCGAAACCGGCGCGACCACCGCGGTCAGCGTGACCGCTCCGCCAAAGCTCGACGGCTGCGGTGAAGCGGTGAGCGTCGTCGCCGTCGAAGCCTGCTGGACGGTGACCGCGGTTGCGGAAGAGGTGGCTGGGACAAAGTTGCCATCGCCGCCGTAGTCAGCGGTGAGCGAGTGCGCGCCGGGGGCGAGCGAGGAGCTGGTGAAGCCCGCGACACCGTTCGCGAGGATGACCGTGCCGAGCACCGTGCTGCCATCCGAGAGCGTGACCGAACCCGAGGGCGTAGCGCCGGGGCCAGAGACGGTCGCAGTGAAGTTGATGGTCTGTCCGTAGACCGGCGAGGCGGGGCTGAAGGTGAGCAGGACCGCGGGGGTGGCCTTGTTCACGGTCTCGATGGTGGCGCCGGAGGTTGCAGAGATGAAGTCCGTGCTGCCTGCATAGGTCGCCGTCAGGCTGTGCGAGCCGACTGCGAGAGTTGTCACCACGATCGACCCGCTTCCCGAGGCGAGGGTGGCGGTGCCCAGGCTTGCGGTGCCGTCGAAGAAGGTGACCGTGCCGTCCGGTGTTCCGGCTCCGGGCGCGATGGCCGTCACACTCGCCTGCAGCGAAACATTGGCGCCGAAGGTGGACGGGATGGGCGCGACCGTGAGCGCGACGCTGGTCGAAGCCTGCTGCACGCTGAAGGTTGCGGCGGCAGAGGTCGCCATCGAAAAGTTGCCGTCGCCTCCGTAGCTGACCGTGATCGAGTGGTTGCCGACGGCCAGGGCCGAGGTCGGCAAGGTCACCGAACCGCTGGAGAGCGAAAAGGTGCCGAGGCTTACGGTGCCGTCGAGGAAGGTGACGCTGCCGGAAGGAGTGGCGCCCGGGCCGGTGACGGTCGCGGTCAATTGCACCTGCTGCCCGCGCACGGGCGAGGCGGGCGTGAAGCTCACCGTCGCCGACGCGCTGGCCTTGACGATGAGCTCGCCGGCCGAGTTTGTCGACGAGAGGAAGTCGTTGCTGCCGTTGTACGTCGCGACCAGGGTGTGCGAGCCGACCGAGAGCGAAGAGGTGACCAGCGACGCGGCGCCATTCGAGAGGGCCACCGTCCCCAGGCTCGCCGTGCCATCGAAGAAGGTCAGGTTGCCGTCTGGCGTACCGCTGCCCGGCGCCACGGCTGCGACGGTCGCGGCCAGGGTCACCGCGGCGCCGAAGGACTGGGTCGAAGGCGAGGCGGCGAACGCGGTCGTGGTCGAGGCCTGGCCCACGCTCACCGCGGTCGCCGCCGAGGTTTGAGGGCTGAAGTCAATATCGCCGGCGTATTGGACGGTGATTGAATGATTGCCGACGGAGAGCGAAGGCAGCGAGAGGGTGGCGGCCCCGGATGCGAGCGTGACGGTGCCGATATTAACGGCTGCGTCAAAGAAGCTCACGTCGCCAGACGGTGTCCCCCCCGGGCCGGTTACGTTTGCTGAGAGGTCCACGGGCTGCCCGGAAACCGGCGAGGGCGGAGCCACCGTCAGCGCCACCGCTGGCGTCGCCCGGACAATGGTCTGGGTGAGAACGCCTGAAGTGGAAACGTTGAAGGTCGTATCTCCGTTGTACTGCGCGGTGATTGAATGATTGCCGACCGCGAGCGCGGAGGTGGTCAAGCTCGTGTTGCCGCCAGCGAGGGTGCCTGAGCCGATGCTCGTCCCCCCGTCGAGGAAGGTCACCGTGCCGGAGGGAGCGCCGCTGCCGGAGACGGTCGCGGTGAAGGTCACGGCCGCTGCGAAGGTCTGCGTCGGCGCGGAGGAAGACAGCGAGACCGTGGTCGGGGCGAGGTAGACGAAGCTGCTCGCGAGGGTCGCGGACTTCGCGTCGGGATTGACCACCTTCACGTCATACGTGCCGGGCGAGAGAGTCGGCACGGTGAACGTGAGGGAGGTGGCTGTGGCCGCGGTCACCGTCACTGCGGTGCCATTCAGAAACACGGTGGCACCGACCTGGAAGTTGCTGCCGGCAATGGTAACTACAGTGCCGGCCACGCCCTGGCCCGGGCTCACCGAAGTGACCGTCGGCGGCGGCAAATCGAGGAAGCTGGCGGTGACGGTGACATTGGCAGCAAGCGTGATGGTGCAGGGGTTCGCGCTGCCGGAGCAGCCGCTCGTCCAGCCGGAAAACAATTGATTTGCGCCCGGGGTGGCGGTGAAGCTCACCTGGCTGCCGTCGAGGAATTTCGCGGAGGCCGAACCGCAGGCGCTGCCGCAATCGATCGCGGCCGGGCTGGAGACGACTCGCCCGGTTCCATTGCCGGATTTGGTCACGGTCACGATGTCGAGGGAGCCGATGCTGTCGGTGTCCGAGAAGCTGTTGTTCGCCGGAAAAGGGTCGCTGATGCCGCTCGGGGTCGCGATTGAGCCGGTCATGCGAAGGCTGCTGCTGCCGGAGCCGGCGATGATGTTGCCGGACAGGGTAAAGACTGCTTGTCCGCCGGAGGGCAGATCGACGGTGGTGCTGATGGCGCCGCTGCCGCTGGTCGCGGCGCAATTGCTGCCGGTCGCGGGGGCGCAGGTCCAGGAAGCGTTGGTGAATTGCGCGGGGATTGGAACCGAGACTGGCGCCCCGCTGACCGCGGTGGGGCCGTTGTTCTCAACGACGATGGTATAAACGTCCGGGTCGCCAAAGAGGACCGCCGCCTTGCCGTCGGTGCCGGTGATGGCGAGGTCCGCGTAGACCACTCCGCTGGTGACAGTCGAATTCGTGACCGGTCCGAGCAGCGGTGCAATGCCGTCCCCTTGCACTGCGTACGTGCCGTTGGCGATGGAGGTGTTGGCGGCGACGGTCGCAGGCACATTGAAGGTGATGGTGAAGTTCTGGCTGGCGGAGGGACCGAGTGTGCCGAGGTTGCAACTGATGGTGCCGCTGGTCGCGCCAGGAGCAGGAGCCGTGCAGGTGGCGCCGGGGATGCCGCTGACGTCGGCGCTGGTGAAGGTCAAGTTCGCCGGGATGGGCTGGTTGACCGTGACGTTGGTGCCCGCAGCCGTGCCGCCATTGCCGACGGCGTAGGTGTAGACGAGGTTCGAGCCTGCGTTGACGGCATTCGGGGCGCGTGCCTGGACCGAGAGCCCCGGAATCCTGGAGCCGAAGGCGTCGAGATAGACCTCGCCCCAGTGACCTCCCCGGCCGCAGCCGGTCGCGACCACGGTGACTGTCACGCTGTCGCCAATGTCCAGTTGCGTAGACCCGGGCGAGATGTCGAAGGCCTGCCAGTCCGTGTAGAGGATGCCAGGCGCCCCCGGGTCGGTCTTCCAGGGAATTCCGGGTTCATTCGAATAGTGCAGCGTCGAAGCCAGCGTGAGCCCGCGGGTCTGGTTGACAACCTGCACGTAGTAGTAAGGCTGCTGGGCGAACGAGTGTCCGGGATTCTGCAGCACCGGCGCCACCGCGAAGCGTATGTGGATGTTGCCGTCGGTCGTGTCGACATCCGCCGAGCTCATGGTGGCGGTCTGGGTGAGGCTGTTCGAGTTGTAATTCGCGCCTTGCTGATTCACCACCGCCGAATAGGCGCCGAACTTGGGGATACGGAGCGTGGAGCTGCTGGTCAGGCCTGCCGGGAGGACCGTTTCGGTGGCACCGGTGACGGTGGCGCTGAGGTTGCTTCCTCCCGCAGTGAGGTGGAGGTCAGCGGTGCTCGCGGCCGGATAGGTGAAGCCGGAGCTGGGGTTCTTGCCGGTGGTCACGCTCCAGCCTCCCAGCGTGCCGTCTTCAAAGCCGCCATTGGTAAACACCGCGGGAGAGTTTCCGCCCAGCGGTTTGAGGTGATGCGAGAAGCCTGGCGGGTCAGCGGGCGGCGAGTTCTTGCAGGCGACGGCGGACACGCAGAGCGCGAGAAGGCCCAGGAGGCTTCGCGTTGTCCTCGCGGAGCATCTGAGTTGCGGACCGATCAAGGACGGAAAAGCGAACCTGGGAATCTGCTGAGAAGCGCTCATCTTGAAGGAACTCCGGGGTCGCTGGTCACAAGTTGGCAGGGAAATGCGCGTGAAGCGCTGTCGGAACGGCAGTCGAAGACGTGGTTCAATAATGCAGAGTTACACGTCAGAACAAGGTGTGATTTCACTTACTTCCCGCGCGCGCGAAATTCTTTCACTGACCCACACGCGATGCCTGACTCATGACTCAATGCTTGTTTGAATACCGACCCACACGAACGCTCCTGGCCGCTCTCCGGGCGGCCAGGCTCGAGCGGACAGCGTCGATGTTGACGGTATGAAATCAAGTTTGGCCGGAGCGCTCCGGTTCCGGTTTCGGGATCGATCACGAGAGCTCGGGCGCGACTTAAAGGCTCACGGACTCAAATCCATATAGAGACTTTTGCAAATCAATCGTCATACGCGGCGAGACTCGACAGGATCCACGATACCCAGTTCATTGCTTGTCAATCTGATACGCGTGGATCTGGATCTCACCCTGGCGGGGGGCGGGAGCGCAACCGCCTTCAGCGAGACATGGCGCTGTCACGCCCGCGACGGATCATCCGCCGCTGTTGCGCGCGCGCGCTTTCTGCTGGAGGCGCGCGTCGTCAACGATGGCGCGTTTGTGGACCCCGCGCATGACCTCGCCTCCGCCGTCGCGCGCGGCGACTTCGAAGGCGTAGAGTTTGCCGTCAATGCCGGTGAAGCGCGCGCGCGCGGTGACCGTCGCGCCCACCGGTGTGGCCGCGAGGTGTTCAACGTTGACGACCACGCCCACCGAGAGTTCGCCGGGCTTCAAAAGCGGCACCAGCAGCTTGCCCGCCGCGAGCTCCAGCAAGGCGATGCAGCGCGTGGTGGAGAGGACGCGGGGATAGACCTCACCGGTGATCTCATTCAATGCCGCGGCGGTGTCCTCTTCGCGCGCCACATAAGAAAACTCGAACTCTGCCCCTGGCTCGAGCGCGCTCATTGCTCGGCCAGCAGGAACTTCAATTCGCGGATGCGCCGGGTGATGTCATCGCGCGGAGTCATTCGATAGCTCTCGGGCAGCAGGTCGCGCGAGGTGCATTCGGCCACCGCCACCAGCGTTTGCAGCTCCACCTCCAGCGGATAACTGGGCGGAATGAAGTCCTCGAAGGTCTCGCGCAGGTCGGTCTCGGTGACCTTGTCGCGCTTGTCATTCACCGCGCGAAGCTTGGCGCGCACCAGCGCAGACTCGATATCAGCGCCCGACATCTTGGGCAGGTCCTTGGGCAAGATATCGGCAATGTTGCCTTCGAAGCCGACCTTGGCTTTTTTGGCCATGGTCTTGATCAGCTCCAGCCGCTCTTCCGGCGATTCCGGATAGAAGAGCGCCAGATGCTCCTCGGCGCGGCCCTGCCGCTTCAGGTCCACGGGCAGCAAGTCAGGCCGGCAGGTCAGGAGGAACCATACAATCTTGCCGCGATACTCCGTATTGCCCATGAATTCCGCAATCGAGGCGAAGACGCGCGAGGAGGTGCCCGAATCGCCCGAGGCATTGCGATTGCCGAGGAACGCGTCGGCCTCGTCGATGATCACCGCGACCGGCCACATGGCTTTCAGCAGATTGAAGATCTTCTCGAGATTCCCTTCCGTCACTCCCTGCCACTGCGAGCGAAAGTTCAGGAACTTCACGCAGGGAATGCCGATCTCGCCGGCAAAGCAGGTCGCGAGAAAAGACTTGCCGGTGCCGATGGGCCCCGCGATGAGGAAGCCCATCGGGACCACGTCGCGCTTGCCGGTCGTGATGGCCCGCGCCGCCTGCTTAAGCAATTGCTTTGCTTTGGTATGCCCGGCGACGATATCGATTGAGAAGGCCGGCTCGATGAACTCGAGCAGCCCGTGACACTCGGCCTGGATGATCTCTTTCTTCTTCTCTTTCAATCGCTCGACGGTCAGCCTGGGCCCGGCAATGGCCTCGGTCAGCACCCGATCCAGCGCGACCCGCGACATCCCTGCGGTCATGGAGGAGATTGCTTCCGCCGTGGACTCGCTGATCTCGGAGCGCTTCTTTCCCGATAAAGCGAACTTCGTCTCGACGTATTCCAGGCGCTCCTTCTCCGTCGGCAACGGCAACTCGATAGCAACGGCATAAGGATTGCGGCCAATGCGCGGATTCAATTCGGCCAGGTTTTCGGCAATCAGACAGATGGAGAAGTCGGCCGTCAGGAACTGCGGATCCTGCGCCCACTTCACCAGCGTGACCAGCGCATATCGATCTTCGCTGGACATGCCGCCGAGGTCGCTCGCGGGCGCGACCGATTCCGCGAAGTCGATGGCGATCGCCACGGACTTGCCATCGGCGATGCGCACGCGCGCATACGATTCCATCAGCGGAAAGGCGCGGGCCGGATCTTTGGGTATGCCCTTGGCGTATTCGGTGCCGAAGATGGAATCATAGCCAGCCACCGCGGACATGAAGTCTTTCTGCATCTCGGGCGTGGCCAGCCGGACACCGCTTGATCGGTCATAGAACATGACCAGATCGCGAGTGCCAAAGAGTTCGTCGGCGAGGAAGTTGCGCAGCGGCACGAAGCGCCGGCCGCCCTTGCCGTCGTCGGCCGGCTGCAGGTCGCGCACGGCCCCGTGCAGGATGAAGGTGGAAATGGTCCGGGTGTAGTAGCGCTCGGCCAGCGTGCGCGCCCAGCCGGGAAAGGCAGCGAGGGGATCGGCAGCCAGCGACCTTGATTTGCGCGCCATGGGAAGAACTCCAATTTTCAATTGAAAAGGGGTGCTATTCTAACGTCGGCCGCGCTTGCGTGCACCATGGCGAATCTTTGGCGCGACGCCGAGTTCGACGATCTCCGAGTGGGTCTCTCCGCTGCGAATTTCGATCGGGAGTTCCTTGCCAGCGCCTTTGGCCAGCACCCGTACGCGGTGCGAGCCGGGCTTGAGCGGCCACCACAACAGCGGCGTCATCCGGCCGATATCGACGCCATCAATGATGACGTACCCGGCCGGGCGCGAACCCAGGCTGAGGAATCCCAGAGAAGTTGCGGGCCCTTCTTCAGAGCCAGAGCCGGGGACCTCAGGTGAGGGCATTCCCTCAATCTTCTCCAGGCGCCGTCCGGGACAGGCGGACGCAGCCGGCGCAAGCGTGGCCGCGACCTCGCGACGGCCAGCGTGCGCCGGAACGGCCACCTGCCACGAGCGGTAGCATTTCTTCTCCAGCGAGACCGCGTGAACGTGGCCCGCGTCCAGGCCCGGAAGGTAGGCGGGCGTGACGCCTTTTCGCTCGCCGTCGACGAAGACCTGCGCGCCCGGCGGGGACGAGCGCACCACCAGCTCGCCCGTCGCTGCCACCAGCTGCAGGGTGACGGTTTTCTCCTCGCCAGCTTTGAGATTCACCGTCATCGATTGATCCGCAAAGCCAATGCGCCGCGCGGTCAAGACATGCTCCACGCCGGCGGGCAGGCCCGGCTCGCTCCACCGCGCCTCGTGCTCGCCCTTCACCTGCGCGCCGTCGAGCAACAGCAGCGCATCGGGCGGGTCGGTCGAGACCTTGAGGGAGGCCACGCCTGGCGCGGACGCGGCGGCGCGCTTACCGGAGGCTCGCGGAGGGGAGAACAGGGCCCAGGCTGCCACCGCGAGGGCCAGCGCGACCGCCGCGAGTTGCGCCCGGCGGACCCACTGCGTGCGCAGGCTGTGGCGGGAGACTGTGCTCTCCTCGGGGAAGGTCGGGTCGTCGCCGACCAGCGTCGGCTTCGAGAGCGCCATGCGGTTGCCGTAGAACTCGGGATGGGGCCGCGGGCGCACCGCGGTCTTCTCTTCGTCGAGCTTCCTGCGCGGTGGCGTTTTCTCACCGTCTGCCTTTGCCGCGTCTGCCGCGTCTGTGGCTTCCAGCGCGCGTGCGGCGTCTGGCTCGTCGGCGGACGGCGCGTCGGCGTCCAGTGTGTCGGAGGACGGCGCGTCGAGCCGCATCGGCCGGGCCCCGTGGCGCTTGCCCTGTGGCAAGGGCCGCCTCCGCGCGCCGCGTCGCTTCGGCTGCGCATCATCGGGACCGGCTGGTTCAGCAGCATCGTCGGGCTCCTTGGCCAGCGCGGGCTGCGGCTTGTTGGCGTCAGGAGGCGTCGTTGCGCCGATGCGGGCGCGCAGCTCGGGACGGACAGGCTCGGGACGGACAGGCTCGGGCGCGGCGCGGCTGGGCTGGGCGGCCGGCACCAGCAGCTCTTCCAACAGTTTCGCGGCGGGATGGGTCGCCTCCGGTCGCGTGGCCTCGGGCTCAGTTGCCGTCAGCTCGGGCTCTTCGGCGTCCTCCCGATCCGGCGGTTGCGTCGGCCGTGGCGGCGCAGGGGAAATGGGCGGAGGCGGGCGCCACCTGGCCTCAAACGCCGCACCGGTCCGCGGCGACAAGGGTCGCGCGACCGGCGTCGGCTCATCGGGACCACCGAGCGGCGGCCCCGGCGGCCTGCTCTCGTCCGTGACGTGCACCGAAGGCGCGCCCTGCTGGCCCGCGAGAAACCGCCGCTCTGCAGACGCGAGTTCGTCCATGCTCATCGGTCGCGTGGGGCTTTCGAAGAAGGGCGGCGGAAGGGTTTTCGCCTCGCCCCGCGCGGGGGCGACCAGATCCTGCAGATCCTGCGATTGCATCCGCGAGCGCACGATGATCTCCGCCCGGGGGGCGCCCGCCGGCGAGGGCCCGCGAAAGGTTGCGTCGGTGTCTCCCCCGCCCAAAACCGCGCCCTCGATATCGGTGAAGGCGTCGACGCCTTCAGTCAGCGAGGCCGGCAGCGGCGGCGGCAGGCTCTTGCGAAGCACAGCGGGCGGGGTGAACACCGACGGCGTCTTCTCGTCGTCCTTGATGCGCGGCGCCGGCTTGCGCTCGAGCGGCCGCGCTGCTTCCGGCCGCAGGCGCTGCTCGCGCGGTCGGGTCGACTCCATCGCGGCCTGCGCCTCACGCGCGCTGTCGTCCGGAAACAGGGTTCTCATGAAGTTGGCGATGTCGTCGCGGGTGACCGGCCGGGGCAGCGACTCGATGAGGAAGCGGTGCAGGTCGGCGGACAGGTCGGCGGCCTGCTGGTAGCGATCGTCCGGCTCCCGCGCCAGCGCCTTGAGGATGACGCGCTCGAGCTTTAACGGGATGCTCGGCTCCAGCGCCGACGGCGGCGTCACCTTCGCCTGCTGCACCTTCTCCAGCACGCTGTAATCGCTGTTGCCGGTGAAGAGCCGCTCGCCGGTGCACAGCTCGTAGAGCACGATGCCGGCGGCAAAGATGTCGCTGCGACCGTCGAGCGGGAGCCCGCGCACCTGCTCCGGGCTCATGTAGCCGAACTTCCCTTTCAGGATTCCGGCCTGCGTCTTGGTCATCTTGTTGGCGGCTTTGGCGATGCCGAAGTCGATCAGCTTCACCTCGCCTTCGTAGCTGAGGATGACGTTCTGCGGAGAGACGTCGCGGTGGACGATGTGGAGGTCGCGGCCGGCCAGGTCGCGCTTGCGGTGCGCGTAGTCGAGCCCCTCGCAGACCCGCGCCAGGATGTACGCGCAGAGCCCGAGCGGCATGCGCTCGCCGCGGCGCTTGAGCCGCTCGAAGGCCGCGCGCAGGTCCTTGCCCGGCACGTACTCCATGGCGATGTAGAAGGAGTCGTTGACCTTGCCGAGGTCGAATGTTTGGGCGAGGTTCGCGTGCGACAGCTGCGAGGTGATCTTCGCCTCGTCGATGAACATCCGGATGAACTCTTCGTCCTCCGCGACCGACGGCAGGATGCGCTTGATGGCGACGATCTTCTCGAAGCCCTCGACGCCGACCGTCTTGGCCTTGAAGACCTCGGCCATTCCGCCGACGTTGATGCGCTCGAGCAGAAAGTACTTGCCGAACGGGGTCAGTCGCTCTGCCACGGGGCACGGAACCTAGCATGCGGGTGCGCATTGGTCGCGTGCTGGAATTGCCCGCGCGCAGCGCGTTGGAATTGCGAACATGAGCCGCGTGGCGCCAGCAAGGGCTGATCGCCGACTTCTGTGTGACGCTCACGCCTTGGCAAAGCACGGGGAAGGTCTGGGCTGGTTGCAGTTTGTACTCATGCAGGGATTGGACCCCAAAAGCGGGCCGGCAATGCCGGCGCTCGAGTTTGGCAGGTCGAAGCATTCGCGCTTCGGCATGCGCGCCGGCGTCCGGTGCCTGGCCCGGCCGCTGGCGGGTCCGTTACGCTACGCTCGGTTCAGCGAAGGAGAGGAAAGCCGAGTGGATGGAACGCGGCTTATCGGCCATCGACGGTCGCCTTCCACAGCAGGGTCCAACTTAGCTATGCAGCGCTCATGCATGGCTCGCATCGCCCTTCGCATTCAGGATTGGGCCGGCCATGAAGCAGTTCCTGAAAGGCCCTGGCTGGACCGTCATTGCGGCGGCCGCCTTCAGTGCCTGCAACGGCTTTGATCGCGGGGCCAAGGGGCAGAGACGCAGCTCGATCAATTCAACGCCACGCAGGCGAAGGGATGAGTTCGGGGCTCTACTATTTCACTCCTCCCGTGGGCCTGCGGGTGGACGATCGCGCCCATCGTCGGCGCAACCGGCTTGTGCATTGCCGATGAGTTTCTCAAGCTCGCCCGCGATCCCGCGCAGGCGAAGAAACCGGGCGTCACGATACCTATCCAGTCACGCGCGCCGCCGGCTGCAGCGGGATCATGAGCGCGATCGTCGCCGCTGAACGGCGTCGTCACTGTGCAGCGCAGCAGCGAGCGGACCGGTAAAACCTCCAAGCCCGCTTCGACCGCGCCGCCACGCTGACTGAGCGAGGAGTTTCCCGAGCTGGCTGTGCCGCTTCCGCGCGTCTTCCGGTAGAGCCATTGCTCTAATCGCAGGGAGAAGTCCGGCAGGCTCTCTCTTTGTGGTGCTGACCAGACAAGTGCCGTAAGTCTCGCCTCGCTTCGAGCGGCGCTTAGGCCGTGCGCTCACGCCACTGGTGCCTGGAGAGTTGGCCAATAAGCCACCGGAAGCGGCCCCGCCCGGCTCCTCAACCAGCCCACTGAAAGCAGCCAAGTGCGCGGCGCGACCAGCGGTGTCTCCGATGCGCACGGGTCTGTCTGCGGCGCGCGCCCGGCACTGCCGTGGTGCAAGTGATTGTCGAGGACGTACCGCACCGCGCGGCGCACTTCCGCGGGCGTGCCGAGCGCGCGGGCGAAGTAGTGGTCAGCGAAGACTTTCCCCTTCCGGCCGGCTGCGCGATTCACTGCCCGCGCCACGCGCACGGCAAGTCCCTGCATGCCCCGCGCAAGCGCTTCTTTGTCCCGCGTCTCGAGCACGAGGTGAAGGTGGTTGCCTTGAATTGAATAGTGCACGAGCCGAAAATTCTCGCGACAGCCGGCTGCCTGCAACGCCTGCCGCAGCTCTTGCATCACCGCTCGTTTGCGCAGTCCCGGGACGTCGGGCCGGGTGCGCAGGACCGCGTGCACCGGATGGCGCGCGAGGTGTTCAGGCCGCCGCCGGTGCGAGACCAGACGCAGCCCGTCTTTACGCTTGCGCCCGGCGCCCTTGCGGGACCCTCCCCAGGCAGGCAGCTCAAGTTGTCGAGGCTTCATCTTGATTGGGGATAGTATGTCGAATCGCAAAAGATTTCAAGTCTGGATGCGGTTTTTCACTACGGTTCGGAGGGTGTGGTCCTCACCTTCGCGCGTGCGGACCGGTGGACGTGCCACCCGGCTCTTCCTCCTGTGCAATGAATCGGGGCGTGCCGTCGGCTGGAGTCAACCGCAGGTGAAAAGCGCCGACGTTCGATGGCTACGCCGGACCTGTACTGACACCGCGGGCCCGCTGCGAGCCCGGTATTGGCCGCCCACGCGCTCGGCGCAACGCCGTCGTTTTCGGCAGGGCTCGCTTGCGGTGTGGCGAGGCTTTCGCCGCGACGCACGGACAGCGCGCTCGGCCATGTCGGCGAGGCGCCGCGCGCCGTGCAGGACGCGCTCGATCGTTCATCGTGTGGATTGGAAGCAGGGATCGGAAACGGAAACGCCGATGCTTAAGGCTCATTGAACATCTCCCGTGAAAGCGCGACTTCGGCGACGACATCGACGACCGTGCTTGAAGGCCCACCCTACGCGCTGGATGAAGCGGCGCAGGTGGCACGACGTCGATCGGCGGCGGCTGTGAAGTTCCTCTCGCGGGGAGGCTGCTCGCCATTTGGGAAAACGGGGCAGCCCGTGCAGAACAGCGCGGCGCAGAGGAGAAGCGGTCAGGTCTCCGTGAGCGCGCGCGCCGGATCCAGGCGAGCCGCTGCGCGCGCTGGCAGAAACGCTCCCAGCAGCGCCGCCGCCAGGGCGACGCCGAGGCCGAGCAGGACGTGCCGCACTTCGAAGTGGAAGAACGTCTGCGGCTTGAAAGGAAAGTCGGGCAGGTGCGTGCGCGAGAGCCGATCGAGCACGAACGCCGCCAGCCGTGCGAGCAGGATCCCCGCCACGCCGCCCGCAAGACCGGTCACCGCGGCCTCGGCTAGCAGCACGGACGCCACGTCGCCGCGGGTCGCGCCGACCGCTCGCAGGACGCCGATCTCGCGGCGCCGCTCGCGCACGCTGGCGTAGAAGGCCTGCATGGTGTTGACCGCAGCCAGCGCGGTGATCAGGCCCGCGAGCAGGCTGAGCGCCAACGTCAAAAGCTCCACCGCCGAGCCGATCTGCAGCGCGCGGTTGCGCTCGGTCTCATCGAGCTCGAGGCCCATCCGCCGGACCGCAGCGCCGATGGCGGGCATCCGCCCGGTCGTCTCGCCGCGCAGGAGCACGCTGGAGTAGCTCTCTGCGTCGGCGCCGAAGCGCGCGTTGATCCGCCGCACGGTAGCGAGCGGCATCGAGACGCCGCCGAGCGTGGCACGGTCGGAGAAGCCCGCCAGCACGAGCGAGGTCTCCTGCAGATTGGGCATGGTCTTGCCGACCACGTAGCTGCGGCCGACTTCGATGGGGAACTGGAACCCGACCAGCATGCTGTCGGTCAAATGGGGCAGCCCGCGTTGCGGCGCGAAGACCTTGTTGTACAGCTCGAGCAGGCGCCGGTTGATGATCACCGGGATGGGCTGGCCGTCTCCCTTGTCCTCGAACGAAATCCGCGCATCGGCGCCCACCAGTTCGGGGGGCAGGCCGGCGCCGATCACCTCGAGGCCCATGTGGATCTCGCGGCCGAAGAAGAGCCTGTTGTAGCGGTTGACCGCGGGCACCCGCAGCGACATCTTCGGATACGCGTCGGTGACGCCGGGGATCTTGCGCAGCCGCGACAGCAATGCCTCGTCGAGCTTCGCGTCACCCAAAAGCGATCCGATGGCGAGCGAAGACGGCACCACCACCTCGACCTCGCGGGTGCTGACCGGGAAGACCTCGTGCACCACTGTCTCGAGCCCCCGGCCGAGCGCGAGGAAAAAGACGAGGCACCCGATGCCGAGCGCGACGCCGCTGGCGCTGACGGCGAGCGCGCCCAGCTCGCGCGTGAGATTTGCGCGCGCGAGGCGCCAGAGTTTACCGGGCCTCATCGCGACTCCTCCATGCCGGGGTCCGCGGTGATGGTGCCATCGCGCAGCAGCAGCACGCGCGAGGCGGCCCGCGACACGCGCGCCTCGTGGGTGACGACGATCAGCGTCATGCCGTCTTTGTGCAACTCGCGGAAGAGTTCGATGACGCCCGCGCCGGTCTGCGCATCGAGGTTGCCGGTAGGCTCGTCGGCGAGCAGCAGCGAAGGCCGGGCCAAGAGCGCGCGTGCGATGGCAACGCGCTGCCGCTCACCGCCCGAGAGCGCCGCGGGCCGCGCGTTTGCCTTGTTGGCGAGTCCGACGCGAGCGAGTGCCTCGCGAGCGCGGCGGGCGGCGTCGGGAATGCCCTCGCCGAAAGAGTCGGGCAAGAGCGCATTCTCGAGCGCCGTCAGGCCTGGAAGCAGGTTGAAGGACTGGAAGACGAAGCCGATGGAAGCCTGCCGCAGCAACGAAAGCCGCTTGTCGGTGAGCTCGCGCAGCGAGAGTCCCAGCACGCGCGCGTCGCCTTCGTAGTCGCGGTCGAGGCCGCCCAGGATGTGCAGCAGCGTGGACTTGCCGCTGCCGCTTTGGCCTTCGATCGCGACGAACTCGCCGCGGGAGACTTCCAGTGCGACGTCGCGGAACAGCTCCTGGGGCGCAAGGCCGGGCTCGCGCGGCGGGTAGTGCTTGCGCACCGAGCTCAGGGAGACTGCGGCGCTCGAGGACCGTTCGGGGCCGGGCAGCGCGCTCACGGCGCCACAATCTGGATTTCGAGCCCGGCCGAGAGACCGTCCTTGCCCGGCAGCGCCGACAACAGGACGCGCAGCGGCCGCAGCGGTTCGATCACCTGCGACACCAGCGAGCGCGCCATGTACGCCTGCGGGCCGCTGCCGTACGCGCTGTCGGGCAGCTTCTGCACCGAGCTCGCGAGCTTGCCGAGATCGAGCTCGAGCGCGGCACCCGTGTCGGTCCAGAGCGGCGAGGGGCTCGAAGGCTTCGGGGCGATGGCGCGGAGCTCGTCGGGCGCGATGCCTTCGCCGCCGAGGACGTACGCGAGACCGTCGGTGCGGATGCCGAAGCGCACGCCACGCAGGCCGGGGCCGTAGGTGATCTGAAAGTCGTCGCCCTTGCGGTCGACGTGCGCGCCCAGCGCCGGAAGCTTCAGGGCCAGCTGCTCCAGCGCTTTGAGCGCGCGCGGCCGGTCGGCAGTGCGCGCCAGCGCAACCAGCTGCACGGTGTCGAACGGACTCTTGCGGCCGAAGTCGAGGCCGTAGTCGATGGCCGCGCCCACGTTGATGGCTTTCGCCGCGCCGAGCGACAGCGCCGCCCCTGGCTGCAGCGAGGCGACGAAGTCGGCATCGGCGCCATCGAGGTGCGCGCGCACCGCGTGCAGCGAGGGGATCTGGTCCAGCTGCCGCAACAGCTCCGCGGGCGCGAGGCCGAGCCGGATCTTCATCGGCGCGTCGGCCGGGAGCAGCTCGACGAGAGAGGCGCCGCCACCTGGAAGCGCGGCGAGAAGCCGGTCCTGCTGCGGCGCGGGGAGCTCGGCGAAGAGTCGGATGACCACCGAGGCCGCCCCTCCCCCAGCGGACGCGGCCTGCGCGGTGCTCGAAAGCCCGAGCCCGACATCGCCCGGCAACGGCCGCTCGATGAAGCGCTTGGGAAGCTCGCTGCCGGCGGGCGCGAAGAAGATGAAATCCTGCGTGCCCAGACGCTCGCGCGCGGTCTTCAGGCGCGGGTCCTGCGCGAGGCCGTCCGGACTTTTCCGTGCCGCCGCCGCGGCGATCTCGGCCCCCGGATCGACGCCGCGCGCGACCACTCCGTAGCCGCGCACGATCGCGACCGCGAGCTTCTGGCGGGCCTCCGCGTCGCGTGCGTAGACCGCCACCCGCAGATTGCCGCGCGCCTCGTCGGTGCGCAGCGCGTACCCAGCGCGTTCCCGCGCCAGGCGGTCGAAGGTGCTGAGAAACAATTCGGGCTTGCTCAGCGGCAGCGCCGCTACCCACGCGGGCGGCGCGGTCAGCGCCACCGCCGCGCCGCGGTCAGGATCGAGCCCCGCGGCAAGCTGTCCCTCGCGAGTGAAGAGGTCGAAGCCCAGCTGCCCCGCGAGCTGCCGGCGCGCATCCGCGAGCTGCTCGCCCGCGGGAAGTGTCCCCGCTCGATCGAGCAGTGACGCGAGGTGCTGCGCAACCGTGACGAGGGGTGCAGTGACCACCGCTCCCGCCACCTGGACCGGCAGGAGTTCTTCAGCGGTGGCCGCGCTTTTCTCACCCGCACAGCGCGAGCAGGAGGCGGTGACAAAGGCCAGAAAAACCAGCAGCGCCGCGCGGCGACTATGCATCACGGGTCGCTTTCTACCGCCCCCGCCGCGAGCGGATCATGCGCTGGAAGCGCGGGTTCTTGCTGATCGACCACAGGTAGACGCCTTCGAGCGCCAGAACCCCCAGCAGGAGCGGCCCATGGAACGGCAGCGTCACGGCCACCACCACGCCGATCCCGACGCCGAGCAGGTTCTGCGGCATCTTGAAGGCATCTTTGACGTACGAATCGGCCATGGCTGACGCCTACTGGACGCCGACCTTCTTGCCCAGCGTCTTGTCCCCGCCAGAGGTGTCCGGCGCCGCCGCATCGGTCATGCCCATCTCCTGCTTGAACTGTTTGACGAGCTCGTTGGCGCGCAGCTTTTCGGCCTCCTGCTCGATGTTGATGCCGGCCGTGTCGACGTTCGACAGCGCCATATCCATGCGCGCCTCGTTGACGGCGGTCTGCTCCTGGATCTTCGAGAGCATCTCGTCATGGGTCGAGTCGATTCCGGCGACCTGGAAGCTCTCCATGGCGTCGGCGACCTTGCTCTGCCACTTGCTGCGGCGCGCGTCGCGCAGGGCCTGCATGGCCTCGTTGGTCTTCTTGTCCTTCTCGCGCATGAAGGCCTGCTTTACCTGCATGGCCTTGTCGAACGCGGCACGCGCTCCGGTCAGCTGCTGCTCGTTGCGCAGGAGCGCGCCCTTGGTGACCTGCAGCTGCTGCGCGTAGGTGCCCGCGATGTCCTCCCGGTTGGCCTGGATGGCCGCCTTCACCTTGGCGGTCAGCTCCATCGAGTCGTTCTTGTACTTCTGGTTTTCCTTCTCCAGCAGCGTCACGTTCGCCTTCACCATGGCGATGGACTCGTTCATCTTCGGGACCTGATCGTTCAGGTCGCGGATGTTCTGCTCGAGGATGAGCTCAGGGTCCTCGGCCGAAGCGATCATCCAGCCGAACATCGAACGAAACACGCGCCGCATCCGCTGCCACATTGAGGACCTCTGAAAGCCGGGAGCCAAAAAAGTCGGCCACCATAAACACAGCTTGTGGAGAGGTGCAAGGACGCGGTAAAGGGCCGCGCGCATGGAGTTTGGCTGTGCTTTACCGGGCGAAATCCTGCCCGATTGGACCCGCGAGTTCGGGCGGGCAGCGCCCATCGAGTTGGAGATCGGACCGGGCCACGGCGGCTTCGCGCTTGGCCACGCGCTCGCTCATCCGGAGCGCGAGCTGGTGGTGATCGAGACGCGGCGAAGCGACTGCGAGCTCATCCGCGCCCGCGCCGCCGCGAAGGCGTTGACCAACCTGGTTGTCCTGCATGGCGATGCCAAGCTGCTGCTACCGCACTGCTTCGCGCCCGGCACGCTGCAGGGCGTGCACGTTCAATTCCCCGACCCGTGGTGGAAGAAGCGCCACCACAAGCGGCGGATGGTGGACGCCGGCCTCGCGCGCCTGCTGCGGCGCCTGCTTTCTTCCGGTGGCACAGTCGACTTTCGGACCGACGTCCCGGCTTACGCGCGCGAGGCGATCGCCACCTGGGAAGAGGCGGGCTTCGTCAACCTCGACGGCACAGGGATGCTCTGGGGGGCCGCGCCGGAGGTGCTGTCGACCCGCGAGCGCCGCTACTCCGTGACCGGCCAGCCGGTCTTCCGCGCGCGCTTCGAAAACCCGCCGGGCGAGCCGCCGCCGCTCGCGCAGCGCACCGGCCGCGAGTGGATGGACGTGCGGCGCAAGTGACGAAGAACTTGGGTGGTGCTTGCCGGGCTGACAGCAGCGCGGTATGGCGCTGATGATGCGTCTCGCCGTCGCCTTCCTCCTCTGCGCCGCGTGCACGGCGCCCACGCCGCCGCCCGGCGCCGCCGGTCCGCTCGATGCGGTGCAAAGCTTCTCGGCGGCCGCGCAGAAGCGCGACACGGCGACCGCCTGGTCACTCCTGTCGTTGCGCACCCAGACCGCTGCCGATGCGCAGGCTGCGGTCGCGGCCAGAGACACCTTTGCCACCGAGCCCGAGTCAGGTCGGCAGATGCTGTTTGGTTCCGCGCTCCCGCTGTCGCAAGGAAGTCCGGAGGTCAAGCTGCTGGACGAAAAGGGCGACGAGGCGCACGTCGCGGTGGGCGCGAAGCGCTACCGCGTGGTGAGGGAAAACGACCGCTGGCACGTGGACCTCGATCTTTCGATGCGCGACGGCGGCGACACTCGTTGATACCTTCGACCCCACTTGATTGACCTGAGGAACTTATGGCCGACCTGCTGCACCCCGACGGAACCGAGCAGGACGAGATCCCCGAGACGCCCATCGACCCCGGCGACTTCGAGCTGGTGATGAGCGCGGACGACTCCATGGAAGCCGGGCTGCTCGCCGACGCCTGCGAGGAGGCGGGGATCCCTTGCATCTTGCAGTCTCCGCGCAGCGGCGCGGTCGGCACCATCGCCTCGCCGGTCGAGAGCTTCAACCTGCTGGTTCCGAAGCAGGATCTCGACCGCGCGCGCTCTCTCCTGGCCGAGCGGAAGGCAGCGCTCCAGGCCGACCCGGAAGGCGCCCAGCGCGCCGCCGAGGAAGAGGAAGCCGCGGGAGAGGCTCTGAAAAGCTAAGAACTCGCGGATCTCCGGGGACACCATGTTTCTATGCTGTCCCCGGCTCGTTGCAGCAGGCGTGGTTTGCAGCAAACGCTGTCGGAGTTGAATCAATTGCTGTTAGTCGCAGAAAGCGCGCCTGACAGAACGCACTGGGGACCATACTGTCCCCCTATCTCTGCGCTATTGCTTCCCCAACTGTGAGATGCGCAGCGTCGCGTCCAGCGGCATGGCCAGCGCGACGCCCACCACTTTCCACTTCCTGTACTCGGCCTGCTTGTCGAGGAAGAGGAAGTAGTCCTCATCCACCACTGCATGCACGTCTCCGGTCGAGGCGTGACGCACGGCCAGCCCGCGCGGGCCCGTGACCACGAAGCCCATGTGCGAGATGCGCACCACGCGGTTCGCGTCGTGCTCGCGCACGACCATCAGGATGGTGCCGGGCTCGACCGACGAGGCCTTCTTCTTCGCTTCGGCGAGTGGCAGATAGCGGATGGCAAACTTGCCTTCAGGGATGTTCGCGCTCTCGAGGCGTTTCAGTCCCGGCACCTTCCCCCATTGCGCCTTGTGCAGCACCAGCGTCTCGACCGGCGCGTTGCCATCGATCGATACCGCCTCGTCCCGGAAGTAGCCCTTCTCCAGATTGGCCGGGAGCCACTGCGCCTCGGTGAAATGGTTGCGGTTGACGAAGCTGACCGGCGCCTTGGCGTAGCGGATGTCGTCGAGGATGCTCTTGGCTTCGACCAGACTCCTGGCGTTGGCCATGGCCATGACCGTCTCGACCAGCGTCTGGCAGTCGACCTTGTCGGTCCTCCAGCGCGGGGCCGGCTCGATCCCCTGGCCCTCGCCCAGCGGACCCTCGCCGTAGGGGATGCCGACGAAAAGCTTGCTGAGCGCGTCGATGCGCGCCCCGAAGTCCGGCGTCCCGTGCGCGGTGCGGATCTTCGCGTCGAGGTCCTGATCGGACAGGTGCGCGATGGGCGCGGTTGCAGCCGATGCGATGACGGCGATAGTGAGGACTGCGAGCATAGAGACGATCCTAGGGGGACGACGCACCAGCGGCAAGCGGCATCCCGGTTGTTTGACACTCGAACACCTTCGGGTTACCGAGAATTCGCTTGGCACTCTCTTTGGCAAGGTCAGCGGCTCTACTCCTCGCCTGCGCACTCGCGTCGTGCGGGCCCGTCGGCGCTACCAGCCTGATCAACGACGCCGAGGTCGCGGTGGCCCGGGCCCACGCGGCCGACGGCGAAAAGCTCGCGCCTTACGAGACCACGCTCGCCGACCTGTACCTGATCAAGGCGCGTGAGGAGCAGGGGCACGCGAGATACGCTGACGCCAAGGACCTGGCGGCAGACTCCATCAAGCTGGCCGAACTGGCAGCGAAGAAGTCGGTCGATCACCGCGCCTCGCCGCCTTCCGGTCCGATTCCTCAAGCGACTTTGCCTCCAGCGCCTCTGCCGGCGCCTGTGCCGGCGCCTGTGATCGTACCCGCGCCGGAAAAGCAGCGCTTGCCGGCATCGCCAGGGGAGCAGACCCCTCAACCCGCCGAACCCAAGCCGGCACCGACGGACCCCAGCCCTCCCGAGCGCACGCCGGTGCCTGCCGGAACGACACCGCCTGAGCGCGCTCCCGCGGTTCCCCAGCCGACCGCGAGTTCGAAGCAATGAGAGCGCAAGGCTCCCCCTTGGCTGCATTGTTTCTCGCCGCGCTCTGCGGTTGCGTCACGGGCTCCGCACTGCGGGAGCGGTCGCACGCAGTCCAGGACGACATCAAGACCGCGCGCACTTCGGGTGCCGAGACCTGCGCTCCCCGCGAGCTCGCCATCGCCGAGGGCAACCTGCGCTTTGCCCAGCTAGAGCTCGACCACGGCGACAGTTTCCGCGCCGAGGACCACCTGAACCTCGCCGCGGGAAACGCCAGGACCGCGCTGTCCCAGTCGAAAGACTGCGGCAAGGTGACGGTGCTCATCCGCGAGAAGGACGTGGCGACGGTCCCGCGGGTCGCTCTCAAGGACACCGACGGCGACGGAGTCCCCGACATCGACGACCTCTGTCCCGAGGTGCCGGGTCCCGCGTCCAATCACGGCTGTCCGGTCATGACCGATCGCGATGCGGACGGCGTGCCGGACGACATCGACCGCTGCCCTGACGTGCCCGGCCCCAAGGAGAACTTCGGCTGCCCCTGGGCCGATCGGGACGGCGACGGTGTCCCTGACAAGGACGACAAGTGTCCCGATCTCGCCGGGCCCAAGGAGAACTTTGGCTGTCCGTACGGAGACCGTGACGGCGACGGCGTGCCCGACGACAAGGATCTCTGCCCCGATGTCCCAGGGCCTGTCGAGAACGCGGGCTGCCCCTGGCCCGATCGCGACCACGATGGAGTGCCCGACAAGGACGACAAGTGCCCCGACGAGCCCGGGCCGGCGGACAACCACGGCTGCCCGCGAAAGCAGACGCTCATCGTGGTCAAGAAGGACCGCATCGAGCTCAAGCAGCAGGTGCACTTCAAGCCGAACAGGAGCGTGATCCTGCCTGAGTCTCACGAGCTGCTGCGGCAGGTGGCGACCGCGCTGAAGGACGCGCCGGCGGTGAACATCCGCATCGAGGGACACACCGACAACGTCGGCAAGCTGATGAAGAACATGAAGCTGTCGCAGGCACGAGCGGACGCGGTGCGCGACTTCCTGGTCAAGCAGGGCGTGGACGCGCGGCAGGTCGGCAGCGAAGGCTATGGACCCACCCGGCCCATCGCTTCCAACCTCACGCGCGCCGGCAAGGCGGCGAACCGGCGCGTCGAGTTCCGCATGGGCGACCGGCCCCGATGAGCGCGGTGGTCCGCGTCGGCACTGCCGAGACGGACGACGGTGCGACGATCTCGTGGCGCGCGGATGGCCAGGGTCCCGTGACGCTGCTTTGCTCGAACGGCATCGGCGTCTCGACTTTCTTCTGGCGTGGGCTCACGCAGCACTTTGCAGCCACGCACACCATCGTCACCTGGGACTATCGCGGGCACGGCCAGAGCCCGGTCCCGCAGCATCCCGAGGAGTTGACGGTCGCCCTCTGCGCGCGCGACCTGTGGTGCGTGGCCGATGCGGCGGGCGTCGCGCGCGCCGTGCTGCTCGGCCACTCGATGGGAACGCAGGTCTGTCTCGAGGCCTACCGCCTGCACCCCGGGCGCGTGCTGGCATTCATTCCGGTGCTGGGCGCGGCGGGGCGGGCGTTCGGGAACTTCCCGGCAGCGCTCGAACCGCTGCTTCGGGTTGCCACTGAGGTCGGGATGGGCAATGCGGCGCTGGCCGAGCGAGTCCTGCGCACCGTGCTGCGGCTGCCGGGCGTCTGGGAGGCGGTCAAGGCGCTGCGCATCGTCCATCCGGACCTCTGCCCGCGCGAGGAGTTCGAACCCTACTTCGCGCACCTCTTGCAGCTGGATCTGCGCGGCTACTTCGCCCTGGCGCGCGATCTGCTGTCGCACGACGCAAGCGATCTGCTGCCCGAGGTGCGCGTGCCGACGCTGGTGGTGGCGGGCGAGCGCGACCTCTTCGTGCCCGTCGAGCGGTCGCGCGAGCTTGCCGCGCGTATCCCGGGCGCCGAACTGCTGGTGCTGCGCGAGGGCAGCCACGCCGCGATGGTTGAGCAGCCTGAGCTGTTCGCGCTGTCGGTCGAGCGGTTCCTTCAAGAACGGGGACTCGGTGGGTACCGGGCCGCGCTGTTGGTCGATCCGTAAGGCTGAAGGCGAACGGCTGGTCGCGATTGGTCTTGATCGGGAGACGCCAGCGTGCATTTTAGCAGCGTGGACGACTCTTTCCGCAGCGCCGACGAACCCCGGAGCAGAGGGACTTAGAGGATGGAGATCCGGTTCGAAGAGCGGCAGGGGGCGCTGGTCGCGACGCCGCTCGAGAGGCGGCTGGACGCGCTCGCGGCCCCCGATTTCCGCGCCAAGCTGTCTGAAAAGGCTGCTGGCCGCTCGCTGGTGGTGCTGGATCTCGGCATGGTGCAGTTCGTCGACAGCTCCGGTCTCGCCTCGATGATCTCGGTGGTCAAGCGGCTGGCGCCCGGTGGCTCCATGCGCATCGCGCGGCCCGCCGAGACAGTCTCCTCGCTGCTGAAGCTCACTCGGCTCGACCGCGTCTTCGCCTCCTTCCCCGATGTCGCCGCTGCCATCGCCGCGCCCTGATGGCGGCCTGGTATTTCGACGCATTCGAAGCGCGAACGCCGCCAGTCCCGGTGCCGCACAGCGCGCCGCGCGAGTTCGTTTTCCAGACCACGGCCGTCGCCGCGCTCGCGCTCGGCGCCTGGTATCTGCACTGGCGCTGGACCGCGTCATTGCAGGGTGCGCCGGTCTGGTTCGCCGCGCCGCTGGTGGTGGCCGAGTCCCTCGCGTTCATCGGGTCGCTGCTCTTTTTTCTCAGCATCTGGCGCAACCGCGACCCAGTGCCGCAAGCGCCACCGCGCACCGCCGGAGAGATCGGCCTCGAGCAGAACCGCCCGCTGATCGTCGATGTCTTCTTCCCTACTTTCACCGAGGACCCGGAGCTGGTGCGGCTTTCCATCCAGGACGGCAAGC
This sequence comes from Deltaproteobacteria bacterium, assembly GCA_025358085.1. Lineage (GTDB taxonomy): Bacteria > Myxococcota > Myxococcia > Myxococcales > 40CM-4-68-19 > JANYKT01. The sequence continues at coordinate 56,687 of JANYKT010000106.1, forward strand.
GGCTGCGCTACCCGCACCCCATTGACCTGCGCATCCATGTGCTCGACGACGGCAAGCGCGCCGCGATGAAAAAAGTCGCGGACGAGGAGGGCGTCGGATATCTCAGCCGCAGCAGCAATGTCGGCTACAAGGCGGGCAACCTGCGCAACGCGCTCGAGCAGACGCAGGGCGACCTGGTGCTCATCTGCGACGCTGACACGCGGCCGTTCCCGCAGCTCCTCGAGCGCACGCTGGGCTACTTCCGCGACCCTGAAGTCGCCTGGGTGCAGACCCCGCAATGGTTCTTCGACCTGCAGCCAGGCGACCCGCTCGGCAACGATCCGCAGCTCTTTTTCGACGTCATCCAGAGGCGTCGCAACTGGTGCAACGCGGCCTTCTGCTGCGGCGCCGGAAGCATCCACCGGCGCGAGGCGGTGATGGAGGCCGCGCTCAAGTCCTTCGGCCGGCAGGTCGAGCAGCAGGTGCTGGAGTCGGCGCGGCGGGCGCCGGACCACCTCGAGGTGGAAGACGCCGAGCTGCGGCAGGCGCTGCACTCGGCGCTGGTGGGCGAGGCCGCCCGCGCGACCGAGTTGACGCCTTATAAATTTCACGTCTCGGAGGACCTCTACACGAGCTATCTTCTCCACTCCGACAGCGAGCGCGGCTGGCGGTCCATCTATCACCCCGAGGTGCTGAGCAAGATGCTCTCGCCCCAGGATCTGCTGGCCTGGACCATCCAGCGCTTCAAGTACGCGGGGGGCACGCTGGACATCGGCGCGCACGACAATCCGCTCTTCCAGCGCGGCCTCTCGGGCTGGCAGAAGCTGATGTACACGGCCACCCTCTGGTCCTACTTCGCGCCGCTCTGGACGGTGCCGTTCCTGCTGGCGCCGCCGATCTACTTCTTCACCGGCCTCGCCCCGGTGGGAACTTACGACGCCGCGTTCTATGGACACGCGTTGCCCTTTTTGCTGCTCAACCGGCTGGCGTTCATGCTCGGCAGCTGGGGCGTCGACTCGACCCGCGGCGAGCAATATTATCTCGGCTTTTTCTGGGTGAACCTGCGCGCCATCCTGGACGTGCTGCGCGGAAAGCCAATCAAGTTCGAGGTCACACCCAAGACCCGCGAGGCGCGGCGGTTCGTCTCGCTGGCCTGGCCGCACTTGCTGCTGATCTCGCTCACCATCGCCGGGGCTCTCTTCCGCGGCGTGCAGGTGGCGCGCGGCACGGCAGCACCGTCAGCCTATGTCGCCAACGTCTTCTGGGGCGCGAACAATGTCTGGTCGCTGTGGCCGCTCTTGCTTGCGGCGGTGCGCCGGCAGGGGGCCGCGTGACCTTCTGGCGCGGGCTGCTCCAGGCCCGGTCGCACCTCGCGTTCTTCGTGGGGTTGCTCGTCGCGTTCGCGATCATGCGCGCGGTGGACCAGGCCATCCCGCCGACTCCCCAAGCGCCCCTCCCGCAGGCGCCACCGGCCTCGGAGAAGCTGCCTGGCACGCCCGCTCCGTTGTCTCCGGCATCGTCTCCGGCCGCGCGGGCGATCGATCCCGGTCCGCTGCCCGAAGAGCGCGCGACCGCAAAGGCTCTCACTCCCGCGCAGCAGCGGCTCGCCCGCGACGCCTGGAGCTACTTCGAGCGCAACACGCGCGAGAGCGGGCTGACCGACTCGGTGACCGGCTTTCCCTCGACCACGCTGTGGGATCTGGGCTCCTCGATGATGGCCGCCATCGCCGCGCGCGAGCTGGGGCTCATCGACGAGCGCACCCTGACGAGGCGCATGGCCCGGCTGCTGGACTCGCTCGCTCGAGCGCAGCTCATCGCGGGGACGCTGCCGAACCGCGGCTACGACACGCGCACGGTTACGCCAGTGGACTACGACGGCAAGCCGCTCAACGCGGTCAGCGACGGCAAGCCGCTCAACGCGGTCGGCGACGGCAGGCCGCTCACCGCGGCCCACGGCGGGTGGTCCGCGCTGGACCTGGGGCGCTTCGGTGTCCCGCTGCAAATCCTTGCCTGGCGCGCTCCCGCGCTGTCGGGGCGCATCCGCGCGCTCCTGGGGCGTTGGCGACTCGAGGCGGCCACGCAGGGCGGCGAGCTGCGGAGCGGAGAGCTGAAAGAAGGCGTGGTGGTGCGCTCGCAGGAGGGCCGGCTCGGGTACGAGCAGTACGCCGCGGCCTCGCTTTCGCTGCTGGGACTCGACGTCGCGCGCGCCCGCGATTTCCGGCGGCACCTGCTGCCGGTGGCGGTGTCGGGACAAAAGGTGCCCTCGGACGATCGCGCGCCTGCGCAGCACGGAGGTGTTCAGAACCCGGTGCTCTCGGAGCCGTGGATCCTGCTCGGCCTCGAGTTCGGGCTGGACGAAGACTCGCGGCCGCTCGCGCGCGCGGTGCTGCTGGCGCAGGAGGCACGCGCGAAGGAGACCGGGTTGCTCACCGCGGTCTCCGAGGACAACCTCGACCGCGCGCCTTTTTTCGTTTACGCGACGTTGCTCGACGCCGGCCAGCCGTGGCGGGTCTACGATACGCAGGGGCGCGATCAGCCAACGCTGCGTACGCTCTCCACCAAGGCAGCGCTGGGCTGGGCGGCGCTTTTCCAGGATGCCTATGTCGAACGACTCGAAACAGCAGCAGAGGAGGCGGGCATGAAGGGGAAGGGTCTCTACTCAGGCCGCTACGAGCAGGGCGACGGCTTCAACCAGGCCATGACCGCGAACACCTGCGGCATCGCGTTGGAGGCTTTGGCCTATCGGCTGCGCGGCCCACTTTTGCGCACGGCGAGGCGACCGTGAATCTCTGCGCCCTCGCGCTGGCGCTGGTGATGGTGGGGCCGGCCGCGCTCGCTGCACCGGCCGCGCTCGCTGCACCGGCTTCGCAGGTGTGCCTTCCGCCGCCAGCCGTGGCCGTCGCTTTGCGGCGACCGAAGCGAAGGTCCGCCCCGGGAGCCAAAGCCGTCACCAGGCCCGGGTCGCCGGGAAAGTCGGAGAGCCGCCTCCCGGCCACAGCCAGGACCATTCCCTCCTTGCAAGCCGCACAACCTGCGGCCGCGCCGTCGACCAGTTCTCGCGTCCCCGCCTTCAGCGACGAGCCCGAGATTTTGCCCACCGACCCCCGCGAGGGCGAGCCGGGCGTCTGCCTTCCCTCCGCGGCTCCCGATCGCAGCTGCCTGTTGCGCCACCCCCTCTGCGAGCGGTGCCAGGAAAGCGCGCGCATCGCCTGGCAATACTTTCGCAAGAACACCGGCCCCACCGGGCTCGTCAATGCGGTGGACGGCTACCCGTCGAGCACGCTCTGGGAAGCCGGCTCCTCCCTCACCGCCATCCTCGCGGCCGGCGAGTTCGACCTGATTGCACCGAAGGAACGCGACGATCGATTGGCCGCGATGCTGGCCGCGCTCAACACCCAGAAGCTCTACCGCGACGAGCTGCCGAACAAGGCTTACTCCACCATCACGAACGAGATGACCGACTACGGGAACAAGCCAAGTCCGGGCGGCATCGGCTACTCGGCGCTGGACATTGCGCGTCTCCTGTCCGCGCTGGATCTCGTCAGCTGCATGAGCCCCAAGCACGCCGATGCCGCGGCCCGCGTGGCCACGCGCTACAACTTCTGCCGGATGGTCAAGCGCGGCGAGCTCTTCGGCGCGGCGGTGGAGAACAGCGCGGACCTCCCGGTGCAGGAGGGCCGGACCGGCTACGAGCAGTACGCCGGCCGGGCGATGGAGCGGCTCGGGTTCCAGCTGCCGGTCGCCTCGCACTACTACAACCAGTTCGCCGCCACCGTGCAGGTCGAAGGCGTTCCGATCCTCTACGACAAGCGCGACCCTAAAGATTACGGCGCGGTGAATTACGTCGCCACCGAGTCGTATGCGCTGGACGCAATCGAGAATGGCCTCGACCTCGAGAACACGCCGCTCTTGCGCAACGTGTTCGAAGCGCAGAAGCGCAGGTGGCAGCGCACAGGGGTCGTCACCGCGGTGACCGAGGACCACGTCGATCGGCCGCCTTACTTCATCTACAACACGGTCTTTGCCGCGGGCGAGCCGTGGAAGACCGTGACCGAGAGCAACCAGGACATGGGGCCGCTGCGGTCGCTGTCGGTCAAGGCGGCTTTCTCGCTGGCGACGCTGTTCCCCGACGAGCCCTACTCCGCGGTGCTGATTGATGCGATCGCGAGCGCCTACGATCCCGAGCGCGGCTACTACGCCGGCATCTACGAGAGCGGCATCGGCTACAACCGCGCGCTGACCGCCAACACCAATGGCGTAGTGCTCGAGATGCTGCTCTACAAGATGTACGGACCGCTGCACGCGGCCTGCTCCAGCTGCAAGCGCGGGCTCCGGCTGCCGGCGCGCTTTGCCAGCGCGGACGAAGCCAGCGCGCGCTGCGAGCCCGAGCTGCGCAAGCCGTGATGGTTTGGGTCGCGCTGGTGGCGGCTCTGGCGGCGCCGGCGGGGCAGCCGTCCCCTCTGTCGAGGGTGGCCACCCGGCTTGCGGCAGCGCGCGATGCCGCCGCCGCACGCTCCGCGCTGGCCGAGCTGAATCTGGCCTTCAGTGCCGCGCTGGGTCTGCCCGACGAACGCCTGCACCGAACCGCTCCGCCGTCGCTGCGCGCCGCGACCCTCGACGAAGTGCTGCTGGCCATCACCGACGCGGCCGAGCGGCTGCCCGAGATCCGCGAGGAGGCCGCGCGGCTCGTCGCTGGCTGGGACGGCTGCGCGCTGCGCGATGGCCAGTGGGACCTGGTGGGACGGAGCACCGGCATCGCGCGTGCTCCGTCCGTGCAATTCGAGCCGCTCGGCCTGGTCGCAGCCGGGGTGTCGCCCGGCAGCGTGCCGTCGCCGCTCTTCGATGGGCTGTCCGCCGCCGAGCGCGACGCGGCTGTGGCCCGCTGCTGGCGGCCGCGCCCGCTGGAGGAAGTAGAAAAGAAAGCCGAGCAGTCCGAGCCCGCGGTCAGCGCGCCGACGCCTCCGCCTCCGCCGCGTTACTCGGCCGTCCGCGTCGGGCCCCCGGAGCACGTCCCTGTCCCCGGTGCCGCGCCCGCGGGAGGAAGCATCGCGCCGCCGGTCGCCGGCCCCTGGAGCACCGGCAAGCTGCACATCGGCACTATGGCCTACGTCGCCTGGATCCTTGACGGCCGCTACGAAGTCGGCCTCGCAGGGTATTGGAATCCGCTCTCGTTCCTCTTCGCGCGCGCAGGTCTCGGTTACCGCGCGGGCCGCGATCACGCGCCCTATTACTCCTGGGGCTTCGGTTACGACGACTGGCACCCCAACACCTTCTCGATCCAGCTGAACGACTTCGGCCCCACCACGCCATCGGACGGTCTCGGTTTTCGGCAAGCCGTGCTCGACGTTGGCTACAAAGGCTTCGTGCCTTGCTTCGGGGCCTTCTGCCTCTCGAGCTATGTCTCGGTGGACGTGCCGCTCAAAGACGGTACGGCCTTTGTCGGCGTCCGCGAGACCATCACCTGGGAGGAGTTGTGGTTCGTCCGCCTCGGGGTGAGCCTCACCCGCGAGGGCAACGTGCAGTGGGTTTACGGCCTGGGTCGCTACGACTGGCGCCCGCTCGGCATCAGCGTCTCGTACGACAACTGGGGCCCGAACCAGGTGCCGCACCCAAACGTCACCCGGCATGGCGCGCTGACGGCCTCGATCAACGGCTCGTTCTAGCGAGCGCGCCGATCCCCTCCAGCAGCGCCTTCGTCAGGGTGTCGGCCATCTCCTCCGGCGGCGGCAGGTCGAGCCCGGGAACGGCGCCGATGGCGAGCCTGCGCGCCACCACCGGCGTGAGGCCGAGGCTCAGGGTGGCAACGACGAGGACGAGCGGCGGCAGGTCGGTGCGTAGCACGCCCGCGCTCATTCCCTCGAGCACCGTCCGGACGATCAGCTGCACATGTCCGTCGTCCTGCAGGAAGCGCTTGAAGAGCTTCCGGAAGCGGTCCGACGACACCAGCGCTTCGCGCAGGACGATCCGGATGACGTCGAACTCGGTGGCGTCGAGGCTCCCGACGCGCACGTAGAGGCGCTGCAGGCGGACCTCGATCGGCGCGTCCGCCGCCAGCGCCGCGGTGACGCCGGCCAACAACCCGGCGTAGACCTCCTCGACCACGGCGAGCAGCAGGTCGTCCTTGCTGGGGAAGTAGTAGTAGACCATCCCGATGCTGGTGCGCGCCGCGTGCGCGATCTCCCGCAGCGAGGCGCCGTCGACGCCCTGCTTGAGGAACCGCGCCCGCGCCGCCGCGACGATGCGGGGAGCGATGCCCGACCGGGGCCGCGCCATCAGTTCAGCTTCTTCCGGAAGCGCAGCGACGAGAGCACGAGCAGGACCACGAGGATGCAGGACATCCAGACGAGTTCGGGAAGCAGGTCTCCGAACCCGCTGCCTTTCAGCGTCACGCCGCGCACGATGCGGAGGAAGTGCGTCAGCGGCAGGAGCTGGGAGAGCCACTGCATGGGGCGGGGCATCGCCTCCCAAGGGAACATGAAGCCCGAGACGAGGATGTTGGGCAGGAGGAAGAAGAAGGACATCTGCATGGCCTGCTGCTGGGTCTGCGCGAGCGTAGAGAAGAAGAGCCCAAGAGCGAGATTGCCAGCGATGAAGACGAACGCCATCGCGTAGAGCAGCGCGAGTGAGCCGACGATCGGCACGCCGAAGACCGCGGTGCCGAGGAGGAGGATGAGCGTCATCTGCACAAACCCCATCCCCACGTAAGGGAGGATCTTTCCCAGGATGAGCTCCCAGCGGCGCAGGGGCGAGACGATGAGCTGCTCGAGCGTGCCGCGCTCGCGCTCGCGGGCGATCGCCATCGAGGTGAGCATGACCATCGTCATGGTGAGGATCACGCCGATGAGGCCCGGCACGATGGAGATCGCGCTGCGCAAGTCGGGGTTGTACCAGTTGGTGGTGGTGAGCTCGATGGCCGGCCGCGACCGGGTCCGCGACTGGGCAAGGCCGGCTGCGGCGCCCGCAGCGCTGCTCGCAGTCTGCGGGTCGGAGCCGTCGAGCACCAGCTGCAGGTGCGCCACGCGTCCCCGCGCAAGATCGGCTGCGTAGCCCCCAGGCACCACCAGCGCGGCCCGCGCAGCGCCGGACTTCATGGCGCGCTCGATCTCCGGATAGCCGCGCACGTTGCCCGCCAGCTCGAAGAAGCCGGTCGCCTGCAGGCTGCGGGCGAAGTCGCGCGATGCGGCGGAATCGTCCTGGTCGTACACGACGGTTCGGATGTGCCGCACGTCGGTGTCGATGGCGTAGCCGAAGAGCGCGAGCTGGACGACGGGAAACACGATCATCATGGCGAGTGTCAGGCGATCGCGGCGGAGCTGGAGGAGCTCCTTGATCGCGATGGCGAGGAGCCGGGTGAGCGCTGCGCGCATCAGGCGGCCTCGTGGCGGACCATCGAAACGAATGCGTCCTCGACGGTCGCGCGCGCGGGCCTCGAGCTCTGGACCGCGGAGCCCGCCTCGCGAGCCGCTCGCGCGCCCACCTCCTGCGGGTCCGCGCCGCCGAGCGTCGCGAGCCGGAGCACGTGTCCGTAATGGGCGACCTCGTCGACCTCGGGCAGGCGCCGAAGCGCAGCGGCGACGGCGAGGGCGTCCGCGACCACCAGCTCGGCGCAGCGCAGCCCGCGCCGTTCGACGATCTCCTCGGGCGTCCCGATGTCGAGGACGCTCCCGCGGAAGATGAAGGCCAGCCTGTGGCAGCGCTCGGCTTCGTCCATGTAGTGGGTGGTGACGAGGACCGTCGTGCCCGCGCCGGAGAGGGCGTGGATCTGCTCCCAGAACTCCCTGCGGCTGATGGGGTCGACGCCCGCGGTGGGCTCGTCGAGGAAGAGCAGGGGCGGCTGGTGGATGGTGGCGCAGGCCAGGGCCACGCGCTGCTTCCAGCCGCCCGAGAGCGTGCCGGCGAGCTGCGCGGCTTTGTCGACCAGCCCGGTCCGCTCGAGCACTTCGCGCTCGCGCCTTGCGCCGCGGACACCGTAGAGCCCGGCGTAGAAGCGCAGGTTCTCGAGGACGGAGAGATCCTCATAGAGGCTGAATCGCTGGGTCATGTAGCCGATGCGCTCCTTGATCTGCTCGGGCTGCGTCGCGATGTCGAAGCCGACCACGGTGCCGCTCCCGCCGGTTGGATCGAGGATGCCGCAGAGCATCCGGATGGTCGTGGACTTGCCGGCGCCATTGGGACCGAGGACGCCGAAGATCTCGCCGCGGTTCACGGTGAGCGAGACGTCGCGGACCGCGACCAGGCTCCCGAAGCGGCGCGAGAGCCCGCTGGTCGAGATGATGGCGGGCTCCGCGCTCATTGCCCCGCCTCGATGCGGACGAAGGCCGGGACCCCGGCGTGCAGCACCTCGCGCTCATCGTCCACGTCGATGCGCACCCGGATGACCAGGTTCACGCGCTCGCGCGGGCTGAAGAGAAAGCGCGGCGCGAACTCGAGGGCGCGCCCGATGTCGGCGACCTTGCCGCGCAGGCTCCCCGCCGCTGCGTCGACCCGCACGGCCGCGACCGCGCCGAGGCGCACGCCCCCGAGATCCTGCTGCGGGACGAAGACGTCGACATAAGGGCGGCGCGTCTCGCCGAGCACGACGACAGGTCCGCCGGCGGGAAGGACCTCTCCGGGTTCGGCTGTGGTGTCGAGGACGACGCCTTTGACCGGGGCGACGAGGAGCTTGCGCGCGAGCCGGACCTCGCCCGCCGCTACGGCAGCCTGCGCCGACCGGAGCCGCGCGCTGACCTGTCTCAGCTCGGGAGCCCGCGCGCCGCTGAGTTGTGCGGCGGAGCGCGCCTCGGCTGCTTCGCGCTCGCTGCGCGCGCCGGCTGCCCGGGCCTCTGCGTCGTCCAGCTGCGACTGCGGGACGATGTCCTTGCCCCGCAGCGCGCGGGTGCGCTCGAGCTGCTTGCGGGCCAGGTCCTCCGCGGAGCGAGCCGCGCGAAGCTGCGCCTCGGTCGCGCGCAGGTCCTCGCGGCGGGCTCCCGCGCGAAGCAGGTCGAGACCAGCCTGCGCGGCGCGCGCGTCCTCGTCGCGTCCTTCCTTCTCGGGCAGATCCAGGCCGTCCTCGAGAGCCGCGAGCAGCTGGCCGCTCTCCACCCGCTGCCCGCGCCGGACCGCCAGCTGGCGGAGGCGTCCCGGGATCTCGAAGCCGAGCCGGCGCTCGTGCACCTCGATCACTCCCTGCAGCTCCTGCGGAGCGCTCGAGGCGCGGCTGCAGGCCGCGAGGAGGAGCAGGAGGCCTGCAGCCGCGCGATTATCTATCATACGACCAGTAATAAAGCTACCACAACGGTCGCGTCAAGCAAACCGTCCGTGCCCCGAGGCCAGCGCGGGGGGGGACGCCCCAGCGCGAAGCTGCTGGCCGCACTCGCCGCGAGTTCGCCATACCTCGCGCGGGGAGGTCGTTTGAGATCCTCCGTTTTTCCCGCGGTAGGGCCGGCCGCGCGATGGAGACGAAGGTCTCCCGCGCGCTTGCGGGCCAGAACGGGGGGGATCTTCAGCGCGTTTCTTGCCTAGAGAAAGGGCGCTGCTGACGGATCGCCATGGAGTCTAGATCAGTCTAGATCCGCTTGCGCAGCGCCAGCACGTTGCCATCGGGGCCCGAGGTATAGGCGATCGCGTCGACCAGGCTGCGGATGAGAAAGACCCCGCGGCCACTCTCGGCGTCGAGCGACGGCGCCGCGGCTCCGGGAAAACCCGCCCGGGCAGGCGCGCCATGGTCGCGGAGCTCCACCACCACCACCGCGCCGCTGACGATGGACCGCACGCGAACTTCTTGCAGCGGGTCATTGTTGTAGGCGTGCACCACCACGTTGGTGGCCGCCTCGACGAAGGCGAGCTCCAGCTCTTGGGCCGCTTTGTCCGGCACCTCGCCGGCGCGCCAGTGCTCGCGCAGCCGCACAGCCAGGCCGCGGACGCCTTCCAGCGTGCTCTCGCAGGAGCCGAACAGCTCGTGCGCCGCGCGCCACTCCAGGGCCAGCAACGTGACATCGTCGAGCGGCGCTACTCCGCCCCCATGGCTGCGCAGATCGTTTCCCAGCTGCGCAATCGCGCTCACCAGCGGCACATCGCGCGTGCGCATCAAGAGCGCCGCAAGCCGCGCGATGCCGTACGGCTCGCCCGCCAGATCCTCATAATCGAGCAGGCCATCGGTGTAGAGGATGACGCGGTCGCCGTCCTCCAGCATCAGCTCCTGCTGTTCGAAGCCGCCCGCGCCCAGCCCGATGACGCTGCCGCCGGCGGTCAGCTCCTGCGGCTGTGCTCCGCGGCGCAGCACCAGCGGCGGCGGATGGCCGGCTGAGCTGGCGGTGAGCTTTCCGCGCTCGAGGTCGAGCACCAGGTACGCGATGGTGAAGAAGCGATCGAACCGCTCCATCGGGTAGTCGGCGTCGAGCTGGGTCAGCACCGCTGTGGGCGTGGCGATGCGGGACCGGCCCGAGCGGGGAGCGCTGGCGACAACCCCTCCCTGCAGCGAGAGCCGCTGCGCCACCGAGACGGTGATCATCGCCGACGGAACGCCATGCCCACTGACGTCGAGCACCCAGGCGCAAGCGGTCTGCGGGTCGAGCTGCTGCACGCTGAAGATGTCGCCGCCCACGCTCTGCGTCGGCAGAAAGAGCGAGGCACCGGAGAGGTGTGGCAGCTCCAGCGGACCCTGCGGCAAGAGCGCGCGCTGGATGTCGGCGGCGGCCTTGAGGTCGTCCTGCAGCATCTTCTGCCAGCGGCGCAGGTCGTCGTTGGCGCGCGCCAGCGAAGTCGACAGCTCGCGCACCCTCAGCTGGACGCGGACCCGGGCGAGGATCTCCTCGACGTTCATCGGCTTGGTGATGAAGTCCACCGCGCCCAGCTCGAAAGCGCGGACCTTGTCCACGCTGGCCGCGATGCTGGTGAGGAAGATCACCGGGATGTCCGCGGTGGCCGGGTCCTGCCGCAGCTCGGCCATGATCTCGAAGCCGTCCTTGCCGGGCAAAAGGACGTCGAGCAGCACCAGGTCGGGCCGCGCTGCGTGGATGAGCCCCAGCGCCTCCTCGCCGCTCACCGCCAGCACGGGCTGGTACCCGGCCTTGCGGAGGATGGCGGCGAGCAGGGTGCGATTCATCTCGCTGTCGTCGGCGACGAGGATCCGGGCCTGCATCGGTGCGCACCCTAGCAAAGCGCGTGCTGGTTGTGGCTGTCGCGCTTCCGTGCGATGCGGTCGTAAATGACAGCCCTCGCGCTCGCGCTCCTCCTCGCGTCTCCCTCCGTTGCCGCTGAAGCCCGCCAGATTCTCGATCAGATCCTCGCCGTCGACACCAGTCACGGAGGCGAGACCAGGGTTTGTGCGCTGATCAAGGCGCGCTTCGATCAGGCAGGGATCGAGTCGCAGATCCTCGAGTCAGCGCCCGGCCGGGGAAACCTGATCGCGCGACTCAAGGGCTCGGGCGCGAAGAAGCCGCTCTTGCTGCTGGCGCACCTCGACGTGGTGCCGGTCGAGGGCCAAGCCTGGAACACCAAGCCCTTCGAGCCCACCGAGAAAGACGGCTTCCTCTATGCGCGTGGGGTCAGCGACGACAAAGCGATGGCAGCCGCCATCGTTGCGGTCGCGCTCGATTTGAAACGCAGCGGAGCCAGGCTTTCTCGCGACGTGATCATTGCGCTCACCGCCGGCGAAGAGACCGGTGGCGCGGCTGGTGCTCGGTGGCTGGTCGAGTACCACAAGGAATTGATCGACGGAGAGGTGGCGCTGAACGAGGGAGGGGACCTGATGCTCGACGAGAAGGGCGAGCGGGTCCTGCAGGCCTCGCTCCAGCCGGCGGAAAAGACCTTCCAGACTTTCCGGCTCGCGGTGCGCGGCAAGGGCGGGCACTCGTCGGTACCGCCGCTCGACAATCCCATCACCACGCTCGCGCGCGCGCTGGTCAAGGTCGGCGAGCTGCGGCTGCCGGCGCATGTGCTGCCGCTGGTGAAGGGGATGCTCGAAAATGCGGCTTTGCACGAGCAGGGCGTGATGGCGCAGGCGCTGCGCGGGGCCGCGGCCAGCGCTCCTGCCGTCGCGCCGCAGGACGAGGAGGTGCTCTCGAAGGACCGCATCTTCAACGCGGACATCCGCACCACTTGTGTCGCGACGATGCTGCAAGGCTCGCCGCAGGACAACGTGCTGCCCACCGTGGCCGAGGCGCAGGTGAATTGCCGAATCCTGCCGGACGAGAGCATCGAGCAGACCCAGGCGGCGCTCGTGAAAGCGATCGGCGATCCGCTGGTGGAGCTGACGCAGGTAAGCCACTTCGGCGTGGGCGGCGAGTCGCCGCTGCGGCCTGACGTCGAGGCCGCCGTGCGCGCGGCCGCGAAAAAGATCTGGGGCAGCGAGGTCACCGTGCTGCCGACGATGAGCGCCGGCGCCACCGACTCACGCTATCTGCGGCAGGCGGGCATCGCGGCGTACGGCATCCACGTCGCGCCCGGAACGCTCGACGACCAGCGCAAGGGCTTCGGCGCGCACGGTGCCAACGAGCGCCGGCCGGTGCGGTTCCTTGCTGACGGCGTCCGGTATCTCGAGGAGATCACGCTCTCGCTCGCGCGCTAAAGAGTGCTTTCGCTCACGCTCGCCCTGGCGGGTGAGCGCGCTCGACTTCGTTCTCGGATAGCGTCGCGAAATCGCGCGCGATCCGGCGCGCCCTTGCGACGAGTCCCGCCATGCCGCGTCTGTCTGCCCTGCTCGCTGTCACTGTCCTGTTCCCCCTCGCCGCGCGCGCGGACGAGGCGCCGAAGCCAAAGCCTCCCTCGACCGAAGAGCAGCTGGTCGCGGGCCTCGCCTCGGCAAAGTGGGTCCCCGCGCCGACTCCGGGGTTGCCCAAGGGCGCGCAGGTCTCGGCCATCGGGGTCGACCCCGCGACGGGCGGCTCGACGGCGTATGCCAGGCTGCCGCCGGGCTATCGCCTCCCGATGCATTTTCACTCGCACGCCGAGTACACAGCCATCATCGCGGGCAAAGGGACGTTCACGCTCGACGGCAAGCTGCACGAGGTGCAGGCCGGGAGCTACCTCGTGATTCCAGCCAAGGTTCACCACGCGCTCGTCTGCGCCGCGGGCACCGAGTGCGTGCTGCTCACCCGCCGCGCAGGACCGACCGACTACAACTTCGTGACTCCCTGAATCGCGCCGTGTTGACAGCGCGCCCTCCGCGTTACTTCTGGCGGTAGGTGATGCGGCCGCGCGTCAGATCGTACGGCGACAGCTCCAGCTTCACGCGGTCACCGGGCAGGATGCGGATGCGGAACTTGCGCATCTTGCCGGACGCATACGCGAGCACGGAGTGCTTGTTGTCGAGCTCAACTCGATAGTTCCCACCTGCGAGCTCCTCGCGGACGGTCCCCTCGACTTCAATGCCTGCTTCTTTCTCGGACAATCAATGCTCCTGCCTTCGATGCGGGCGTGCCTTCTACCCGACCCTGACGCCCGCCGCCAGCACTTCGGCTTCTTCCGCGAACGCCGGGCGCCTCTACCACAGGCCAGAGGAAAGCGGCAACCAGGTCGCTCAGTCGCCGCGGTCTTTGCGGCGAAGATCATTCAAGGCTCCTCCGAAACCCGTACCGGCGCTCGGGGCACCATCGCCAGAGTGAAGCCGGCCAACAGCTCACGGGGCGATCCGAGCGGTTGCAGACCCGAAATCCGCGCGAGCCGGGCGACGACCGCCGCCGGGTCCTGTCCTCCTGCGCGCAGCGCCGCAAGCGACGCCGATCGATCGCGCTTGGCCAGCCGCTCGCCGGACGCCGACAGCACGAGCGGCGCGTGCGCCCAGCGCGGCGCAGGGCATCCCAACAATTGATAGAGGATCAGCTGGCGCGCAGTGGAGGGGAGCAGATCGGCGCCGCGCAGGACCTGCGTGACCCGGCTCTCGGCGTCGTCCACCACCACCGCGAGCTGGTAGGCGTGGACCCCGTCGGCGCGGCGGAGCACGAAGTCGCCGACCTGCGCCTGGACGTCGAAAGACTGGGGCCCGGCCAGCTCGTCCTCGAATGCGATCGCGCCGTCAGGCACGCGCAGCCGCAGGGCTGGCGCGCGGATCCGGCGCCGCTCTTCGCGCTCGGCTCTGGTCAACGCGCGGCAGGTGCCGGGATAGCGAGGACCTTCATCGGACGGCGCGTGCGGCGCGCTGGCTGCCGCGATCTCGGCGCGCGAACAGAAGCACTCATAGACGTGCTCGCCCAGCCGCGCGATGGCGGCGTCGTACGCGTCGGCTCGGGTGGACTGGCGGACCGGTTCGCCGTCCCAGTCGAGCCCGAGCCAGCGCAACTCGTCCAGCTGCTGTTCCGCCAATCCCGGCCGCACCCGGGGCGCGTCCAGATCTTCCACGCGCAGCAGGTAGCTGCCGCCCGCTGCCCGGGCCCACAGCCAGGAGAGCAGCGCCGTGCGCGCGTTGCCCAGGTGCAACTCACCAGTCGGGCTGGGCGCGAATCGTCCTCGCTCGACCATGCTCTAATCGCTCAGATCGCTCACCAAGGAGGTACCGATGCCGACAGACGTTCTCTCCACCCGCCAAGTAGCCCAGCTTCTCGGCGTCGGCGAGGCCACAGTCAAGCGGTGGGCGGATGCCGGCGAGATCGACTGCTTCCGCACCCCCGGTGGCCACCGCAAGTTTCGCCTCCGCGATCTGACTTTCTTCGTACACAAGCGGCACTACCAGGTCGCGGGACCGCTGCCCGCGGATCTTCCCGAGGCCGCGCAAGGACCGGCCGCCGTCGCGCAGCTGGAAAGAATCGCGATGGCCGGCGACATCGACTCCTGCGTGGCGCTGCTGGCGGTGATGCGCCTGCGAGGACCCACTCTGGACGAGCTCTTCGACACCGTGGTCAGCCCCGCGCTCTTCTCCATCGGGTCTCGTTGGGAGAAGGGCGAGATCTCCATCGCCGAGGAGCACGTCGCCTCGCAGACGTTGATCGACGTCATCGCACGCGCGCAGCCGCTGGCCGAGCCGCCAGGAGAGCCGGTCCGCCCCGATCGCGGCGTGGCCGTAGTCGCGGCGGTCGCGGGAGACCAGCATGACATCGGTGCCCGGATGGCGGGGTGCCTGCTGCGCGCGCGCGGTTTCGAAGTGCTGGCGCCGCTCGCGCAGACGCCTGCCCGCGACCTCGCCGACCTGATGCAACGCTCGCGCGCGGCTCTCACTGTCATCACTTGCACCGTGCCTGTAGATGTGGCGGCCGTGGCGGAGCAGGTGGAGCTCTGCGCATCCGTCGTCCGGCACTCGGGCGGGCGGGTCGTGGTCGGCGGCGCTGGCATGCGGATGGTCAAGCTTCCGCCCGAGGTCAAGCTGGTCGCGAACATGCGCGAGCTGGTGGCCGAGTCGGAGACCGCGGGCCGCAAGCGGAGCGCGCCGCGGAGCGCTACGGCGAGGGTGTGACTCGGTCCCGGCTGTACTGCAACCAGCAGGGGACCGGCTGTGCTGCAACCAGCAGGGGACACCATTTGCGACAGCGTTGCGTCAGGTCTAGTTTGATGGTGTCCCCGCAAATCCAAAGTCTAATTGGATGGTGTCCTCGTAAATGGTATGAGCGGCACCCATTTTCAGCTGCAGGCGGAACTGATGAGCGAGAAGCCCGAGTCCGAGAGCCAGTCCCAACACGACGAAAAGTCGGCCGCGTCGCGCAAGCCGAAGGCGCTTTCTTTCGAAGATGTGATGAAGAAGGCGAGTGCGCCGCCGCCGCCGAAGGTCGCGCCGCAACCGGCCCCGGCTCCTCCGCCGGCTGCGGAGAAGAAGAGCGCCCAGCCGACCTTCGAAGAGATCATGGCCGGCATGCAGGCGCCTTCTGCGGATGCGGCCCGTCCCGCCGAAGCACGCAAGTCCCGTCCTCCTCGCCCTCGCGACGATCGCAAGATGCCCATCGTCATGCGCAAGCCCACGCTCGGAGGCGATGCGCCCGCTGCGGACGGGGCTCCCGCCGAGGGCGCTGCCTCGCAGCCGGGTGAGGCGCACGAGCGTCCCCCCCGCACGCCCAAATATCCGCCGCGCCGCACTTCCGCCGAACATGCGGGGTCGGGTGCCTCGACTGATTCCGAAGCGGCCTCGCGACCGCCGCAGCGTGAGCCGCAGCCGCTGGCCGAATCCATCTACGCGCACCCCTTTGCCGAGGAGGAGAACGGTGACTTCGGCGCCATGTTCGCCGAGGCGCAGAAGCAGCGTCAGGCTCAACTGGGTCAAGGAGGTAGAGGCGGCAAGCTCAAGCCCGGCCAGCGCGTGTCAGCGAAGATCGCGCACCTCGGCGCGGAGGTCGCCTTCCTCGATCTCGGCGGCAAGGGCGAGGCCATCATCGATCTGGGGGAGCTGCGCAATGAAAAGGGCGAGGTAGTCGCGCAGATCGGCCAGCTCGTCGACGGGTACGTCCTTTCGCTCGCCGATGGACAAGTCGTGCTCACGCGCTCGGTGCCCAAGGGCGCCGGCCGCGAGGTGCTGCAGCAGGCCCTGGACGCCAGGGTCCCGGTCGAGGGCACGGTCACCGCGCACAACAAGGGCGGCCTTGAAGTCGACCTCGGAGGCACCCGCGCGTTCCTGCCTGCGTCGCAGGTGGACATCCGCTTCCACGAAGATCTCGGCACCTTCGTCGGCCAGAAGCTCAAGTTCCTGGTGATGGAGATGCGCGCCGGCAACGCCATCCTCTCCCGGCGCGCGCTGCTGGAAGAAGAGCGCAAAGGCCTCGCCGCCGAGCTGCGCAAGACGTTGCAGGTCGGCGCCACCATCGAGGGCACCATCACCGGCGTGCGCGACTTCGGCGCCTTCGTGGATCTCGGCGGCATCGAGGGCCTCATCCACGTCAGCGAGCTGTCGCACCAGCGTGTGGCGCACGCGCAGGACGCGGTCAAGCAGGGTCAAAAGGTACGCGTGCAGGTGCTGCGCATCGAGAAGGACGAAAAGGGCGTCGAGCGCATCGCCCTGTCGCTGCGCGCGCTCGAGCAGGACCCATGGGACACCGCGCGGCCGTCGCTTCAGGAAGGCCAGACCCTCACCGGCAAGGTAGTCCGGCTGCAGCCGTTCGGCGCGTTCGTCGAGCTGTTCCCTGGCGTCGATGGCCTGGTTCACGTCTCCGCGCTGGCGAACAAGCATGTGCAGCACCCGCGCGAAGTGGTGAAGGAAGGCGAGATCATCGAAGTACAGATCGACTCCATCGACGATGCGCAGCGGCGCGTGTCGCTGCGGCGCGTGCTCGATGGCGCGCCGGTCGGATCCTCGAACGCCGCCCCCACCGAGCCGCGCGAGCGCAAAGGCTCGGGCGACCGCGCTGGAGCGGGAGGCACACCGGCCCCGCGGGCGAAGCGCCAAAACGTCGGCGATGTGGTCGACGCAACCGTTGATCGGTGCGAGTTGTATGGAGTCTTCGTCAAGTGGGAGGGCGGCAAGGGCCTGGTGCCGAACCCCGAGTTGGGCACCCCGCGAGGCAGCGACAACAAGAAGGTGATGCCAATCGGGACCACCTTCAAGGCGCAGATCCTCGAGATCGACGACAAGGGCCGCTACCGGCTTTCGAAGACCGCCGCCGAAAACGCTTCCGACCGGGTCGACTACGACACGTACCGCAAGACCATTCCCGCCAAGGGCAAGGGATTCGGCACGCTCGGCGATCTGCTGCGCGCGAAGATGCAGCCGGCCGCGGACGACGAATGAGTCGCGCCGCGGCGCTGGTCTTGCTGCTCGTCACGGCTTGTGCCGGGTCGCGGCATGAGGTCTGCGGCACGCTGTCCGAGGAAATGCGCGCCGTGCGCGAGAAGTCGCGCGAGTGCGACCTGCCGCTGTCCTCGCTGGTTTCCGACAGCTGCAATGATTCCGCGGCCTGCACCGAGGCCGACCAGAAGATCATCGCCGACGAGGCGACGTGCGTAGAGCACCTGCCTCGATGCGACGACGCGCGGACTTGCCGCGGCGACGCCTGCGCGGACGCGATGCCGGGCTCCTCCGCCGACTGGCAGAAGCAGCTGGACGCGTGCCGCCGGCCGTCCGCGGCGATCTCGCAGGCCTGCCGCAAGGCGATCGCGCGCACCCAGTAGCGAGGCTTCAAGCAGGACGCCGCTGGCGAATCGTGCACGCTCCTGACACGGGCGGGCAAGGCGCGCGGCGACACTCCGAGGCGAGAGATCGGGAGCCATCGGTGAGCGCCTCCAGATCAGCCAGATCCTGCTGTCGACGCGAGCCGCTTCCTCTTCATTGGATTGCCTCGCGACACCACCGAGAGGGTTCCCTCCGGCAGGTCAATCTGCTCCCGCCTTGAAGGAAGCCCGCCAGCGAGCCGCACACCGCGTACTCGACCGACGGCATCCGCGCGCTGATTTTGGCCGCCCAAGCGCCCGTCCGTTCTGATACTTGCCCGCGCCATGATTCAGGAACTCCACAGCGCTGACGTCCCGCAGGAGGACAACCTCACCGACGTCCGGCGGACCGTCGAAGCCATTGGCAGCGGCCTCGAGGACACACAGGGCATCGCCGAGCGCACCAAGCGCTCGCGTCGCCACGCCGGGTACGCCGTCAATGCCGCCATCGTCCTGGGCTGGGTCGAAGCCGGCGACGCGCTCGTCACCACCGAGCAGGGCCGGAAGCTGCTCGCCACGGCCGAAGGGAGCGAGGCCGAGCGCGCGGCGTACCGCGAGGCCATCGAGAAAAGTCCGTCCGTCAGCGCCATCGCGCCTGCGCTGCTGGGAGCCGATCCGCTCGAGCGCAACACCATCGCCGAGCAGATTTCGAAGCTCGCGGGCCTGGCAAAGAGCACGGCCGAGCGCCGCGCGCAGACACTGCTTTCGTGGCGACGGCAGGTGCTGGAAAAGTAAGGCTACGGGGACGGTCGCTGACGCCCGCGCGGCGCGCGCGCTAGAGTGCGCCGCCCATGGGCGTCATCGTACAAAAGTATGGCGGCTCCTCGGTCGCCGACGCCGGGAAGATCCAGCGCGTGGCCGCGCGGGTGGCGGCGACGCGCGCGCAGGGACACCGCGTGGTGGTGGTGGTCAGCGCCATGGGCGACACCACCGACGAGCTGCTCGCGCTCGCCCGCACGGTCTCGAAAGATCCGCACCGCCGCGAGCTGGACATGCTGTTGACCGCGGGCGAGCGCATCTCGATGGCGCTCCTGAGCATGGCTCTCCACGCGCTCAACGTACCGGCGGTCAGCTTCACCGGCTCGCAGAGCGGCATCATCACCGACGGCGCGCACACCAACGCGCGCATACTGGAAGTGCGGCCGGTGCGCATCTTCGAGGAGCTGGAGAAGGGCCGCGTGGTCATCGTCGCCGGCTACCAGGGCGTCTCGCGCGAAAAGGAGATCACCACGCTCGGCCGTGGCGGCAGCGACACCACCGCGGTGGCGCTTGCGGCCGCGCTGGACGCCGAAGTCTGCGAGATCTGCTCCGACGTGGACGGCATTTCCACTGCCGATCCGCGCGTGGTGCCCGCGCACCGCAAGCTCGCGGAGCTGTCGCACGAGGAGATGCAGGAGCTGGCGCAAGGCGGGGCGCGGGTGCTCAATGCCCAGGCCGTCGAGTTCGCGCGCGACCGCGGCATCACCATCCACGCGCGGTCGACCTTCGGTGCGGGGGCCGGCACGAAGATTCAGCGATCGACCCAGCGCGAGCTGCGGGTGGCGGGCGTCGCGCAGGACACCGATCTGCTCCTTCTCACCGGCGCGCGCGACGCGGTGCTGCCGGTGCTCGACCGTCACGGCGCGTTCCCGCGCGAGCTGTGGGCCGACGGCGCGGCGCTGCGCGCGCTGGTGCCGCTGGAGAACGTGCACGGCCTGCCGGCGCTGCTGCAGGACCTGCGCGCGCTGCCCGGCGTCGAGGTGGAAGAGGGCCTCGCGCAGGTGTCGGTGGTGGGCGCGGGCCTGGGCGCGTCGCGCGAGCCGCTCGCGCGCGCGCTGCGGGCGATCGGGATTGCGCCGCGGGGCGTGCTGGTCTCGCCGTTGCGGATTGCGCTGCTGGTTCCGCGGGACAGCGCCGCGGCTTGCGTCCGCGCGCTGCACAAAGAGTTCATCGAGGGGTGACGAAAGCATGGCCACGATCAAGAAGGCAGCGACGAGCAAGGCGACCGCGAAGGACAAGCTCGACAAGCTTTACGCAAAGCTTGTCAAGCAGCTGGGCGGCTCGCGCAAGGAGATCGAGCTTCGCGCGCTGACCGAGTTGGCCGAGCGGCTCCCGGAGAAGGGCGCGGTGAAGCCTGCGCCGAAGCCCGAGCCGGTAGAAGAGCCGCGCACGGGCGGCCTGCCCAAGCGGCTCTACCTGCTGCTCGACGGGCGCGGGCTCGACGGCCGCGGGCTGCCGGTGGAGGTCATCGACCTGCCGGCGACTCTCGGGAGCAGCAAGCGCTGCAGCGTCTGGGTCAACTCGCCGAACATCGAAACCAGGCACCTGCAAATCACCCAGGACGGCAGCGATTGGGTGCTGGAAGATCTCCACAGCGCCGGCGGGACCTTCCTCGGCGGCGAGCGCGTGCAGCGGCACACCATCCGTCACGGAGAGGAGTTCCAGCTGGCCGGCTATCTGCGGATGCGCACCGAGCTGCGGTGAAGACTTGCTGCCCCGCTTGCAACGCGCGCGTTCCCTCCGGACCTCGCGCGACGCCCGATATGGGCAGCTCGCCAGGGCGCTGTACGGCGAAGTCCTGCCCAAAGAATTCAGCGACCCGCTGTACTTCGCGGCGAATCGCCTGACCGCCAAGGCCGCGTCCGTCGTTGCCGCGTGGGCTCCGCGCCGCGAGTTGTTCCTGCGCTATCTGCCGGGCGGAGCGCGGTCGCGCGCCTGTGCTCGCGAGCTGAAACCGGCCGGGGGGCGAGCTGAATTCTCAGGGCGCGATCGAAAGTTCGACTTGATCCGCCGCGGCGACCACTCGCAGGCCGGTGGCCTTGCGCGCTTCGTCGGCCACGCGCTCGCCGTCCACCGACGGGCTGAAATGCGTGAGCAGGAGCATCGCGGCCCCGGCCTCGGCCGCAATCCGCGCCGCCTCGACGCCGGTGGAGTGGCCGCGCTGGTGCGCCAGTTCGGCGCGCGCGTGCTCGTAGGTTGCCTCGTGCACCAGCGCGTCGGCGCCTCGAGCAAGCTCGACCGCGCCCGCGCAGGGAACGGTGTCGAGCGCATAGGCAATGGCCAGCCCGCGCCTGACCGGTCCGAGAAATTCCGCCGGCTCGATGCGCCGGCCGTCCGGCAGCGTCACCGCGCGGCCCGCTTTCAATTCACCGAGCAGCGGACCACTGGGCACGCCGGCCCGCAGCGCGCCCGCGACATCAAGCGCACCGGCCCGGTCGGGCAGCGCAACCCGATAGCCATACGTCTCGATGCGGTGAACGAGCGCGCCGCTCGTCACCAGGAACCGCGAGCCCGGAATCGTGACCGCTCCACCCGCGCCGCGCTGCTCGATCACGTTCACCGGCATGGCGCCGGTTCCCAGGGAGCCCGCGCGTTCCAGCGTGCGCAGCAGCCTGGCAAGGCCCGGCGGGCCCGCCACCACCAGCGGACGCGTGCGGCCCTCGAGTCCCAAGGTTCCGAGCAAGCCCGGCAAGCCATTGAAGTGGTCGCCGTGCAGGTGCGTGATGAGCACCGCGTCGATGCGCGACAAGGACAGCCCCGCACGCTGCGCCGCAAGCTGCGCGCCCTCGCCGCAGTCGCACAGGACCCAGCCGCTCTCGCTCGCGACCGCCAGCGCCGATGCTCCGCGCGCGAGCGTGGGCCGGCCCGCGCTGGTTCCGAGAGGAATGAGCCGCAGCTGCATGGCGCGCAAGGTACCCGAGCCTAGGTCCTCTTCTCCAGCACGATAGCGTGGCGGCCTTTCACTTGGCAACGAACGCCGCAGGAGAAGCGTGGGGGTCGCCGCCCTCAAACATACGCGCCACCCCTGACCGGTGTTGCGTCATCGACCTGGGTTGCAAGGGGTGTCGCGAACTCGTTCGTCGACCCCCACGCTCCTCCTGCGGCTCTCGCGCGCTGAAGCTCTTGCGCAAACCGTTCGCAAGCGCGCATCCGTTCCTCGCCCAGTCGACAGTCATCCGGCTTTCTCTCCTTCAGGCTGCGCTTTACCAGGTTCGCCCCCGTTCTAGCCCGCAGACGCGCAGGAGATCTTCGTCTCCATCGCGCGCCTCGCCCTACCGCGGA
>JANYKT010000164.1 GCA_025358085.1 Deltaproteobacteria bacterium
CCCCGGCGCGCCTCGCGCTGGACGAATTGATTCGGTATTGGGAGGCGCGTTGGACCGTTCAATGATCGGCGCAGCGACAGCATTGCTCGTCGCTGCCTCAGCGCAAGCCGCGGCGCATTCCCCGAAGTCCATTGTGGAGCCCGCGCGCGCTCAATCGCCCGCGATGGCGCTCGAGTCTTTGTTGGCGCGACCTCGAGACGCGCGCTATGCCGCGATGCAAAAGCGCACCGTCCATATTGAGCATCAACGTGCCGAACGCGCCTCGCAGGCGGCTGATTTCTCTGCGCCATCGCGCGCGCTCGAGAAGCTGACCGAGGCGCAAGCCGCGACGCCGGCGCTCGCCGGCTGGTCGCGGCTGCGCTTCCCGGGTTCACCCGACGCAGCCGGCCGGGTCGCACTTGACCGGGCCGCCGACGAAGTATTGGCAGTTCGCGCCGCCATTGTCTCTGAAGCAGACCGTGCACGCAGTGCGCTGGTCGCCCAGGAAGCCGCGTTGCGCGCCTCCGCTCTCGACCCGGCCGCTCTCGATACCGCGGTTCAGCGTCTGCGGGGCCGCCAGCAGCTTCTGCAACAGCGGGTAGCGGGAGTGACCGGGCTGGCCGATCGGGTCTCGACATCGTTGGCTCGCAGGAGCGGCGGGTTCGGATCGCGCGTCGTCTACTATTTGCAGCAGATCGCAGGAAGCGACGCAGGAACGCAACTCGCCGCCGTGCGCGCCCAGATGCAATCCTGGGCGGGCAATGCCCAATCAATCCTCAGAGCCGAGCTTAATTATGTGCGCGGGAGCGTGCAATCGCTTCCGTTACAGCAAGGCAATCATATCCCCGCTTATCAGGACACCGGCGTCATTCCCGCACTCGAGGACACAACGCAGCAACGAGAAGTCGAGCTTTCTGCCGAGGTGATCGCAAAGGCGCAGTCGCTGGGCAGCGGGCTGGCCGCGGCTGACTTTGTTCGAAACCAGCTCGCCCTCGATTGGTATTACGGTTCCCTCAAAGGCTCGACCGAGACCTTGCGTGAAAAGCGCGGCAATGACGCCGATCTGGCGGCGCTGCTGATCGCGCTGCTCCGCGCCCAGGGCACGCCGGCGCGGTTCGTACGCGGCACCATCGAACTCCCCATCGGCCGGCTGGTCGAGTTGATGGGCCTCCTTTCGAATTCGGAGGCGGACGCGCTGGATACCGTTGCCGGCTTTGCGCCGAATCCCTCGGTTGGCGATCTCGCCTTGTCAGCGCTTTCGGCAGCCGGAATCCCCTATGCGCCCGTCGTCTCGGGCGGCCGGGTGGCGGCCGTCCGGCTCCTCCATGTCTGGGTCGAGGCCTATATGCCTTATGCCGACTATCGCGGCGCGAGCGCCAGCGAGGAGGGCCGGCAATGGATTCCCCTCGAGCCTTCAATCCAGGGTCGCTCGAAGTATGGGGCCACCGTTCCGCCACTCGATGTGTTCGCCGCCATGGGCACCAGCGCAAACCAACTGACCACTTCGTATCTCGCTTCCGCAACGGCCTCACCACTCGAGTTCTTCCGCGGCCAGGTGCAGGGCTATCTGACCGCGCAGCACCCGGAGCTGACCTACGCGCAAGTGCAGCGCACCGTCGGGCAGCGCCGCGAACAGCTCTCGCTGCTCCCTGGCACGCTGCCCTTCACCGTCGTCTCCGTCCTCGACGAGGTGGCCTTCCTTCCCGACGATTTCCAGACTCGCCTGCGGTTCGTGGCCTCCGACTCCGCCGGAATACTGCTGGATACCACCGTCGCCGCGCACCGGCTGGTCGGCCATCGCTCCTTCCTCGCCTATGCGCCGGCCACCATCGCCGACTCGATGCTCATCGCCCAGTCCGGAGGTATGAGTAATGCTCCGGCTGCAGCGGTCGAACTCAAGCTCGTCCTGCGCGCCGACGGCGCGGACCTCGCCACGGCAACGCGGGCCATCGGTCTCGGAATGCAGCACCATTGGCGGCTCGAACTTCTGGGCGCCAATGGTTCCGCCAGGGTAGTCAATAACGACATCATCGCAGGCAATGTAATCGCTCTGGGTCTTGCTGGAGCGCGCAACGGTTTCGTCGCGCCAGCAGTCCCGCAGCAGGGCGACCTGGACGGGGAGGCCGCGAGTTTCCTCTATGCTCGCGCCGCCGAATACGCCAACGCCTGGTCGCAAGGCGAGGAAGAGCTGGCGAGGCTTCTGGGGGTTGTTCCCATCCGGCCTACCGCCAGCGTCGCGCTGGTCGAGAACCAGCTCCAGGTCGAGCAATCTCTCGGCATTCCGCTGCGCGTGAATTGGAAGGGCGTGGAGATCGACGCCGACCTTCGCACCATGACGCCGCTGGAGCTGCTTCCGGGCCGCGGCGCGGCGCTGCTGCGCCTCTCCGGTTACGAAGGTTCGTTCCAGGAGGCAAGAGTGCTTGTGGCCGCGACCGGCGAGGCTGCCATCAGCGCCGCCACGCTGGTGCAGCTCGCCAACGCCCGCGGCATTCCGGTCCTGCAACTCAATGCTTCCAATGCGGCGGCGTTGCTGCCCACGCTGACGGCTGCGCCCGCGGTCGTCGCTGACGTCCGCGATCAATTGGCGCGCGGCCGCGAAATCATCGTTCCCCAGGTTCCGCTCACGATCGAAGACTGGACCGGCACGGGATATATTGTTCGCGACCCTGCCACCGAAGAGGGTGGCTATTTCCTCTCCGGTATCATCTCCGGCGGCCAGACGGTGGTGGCCCCCGGCCGCTGGAGCGATCCGGCTTTGGCCGACCAGCTCAGCCATTTCGACACGCGGAAGGTGCTCAACGCCGATACGATTGATCCGGCCCTGATTGCGCGCATCGTCCCCGTTCCCAGCACGGACCTTCAGCGCACCGTCGTCGGCACCAAGCTGCCGGTGCCACTTGCTGCCTATGTCACGACGCTCGATGGCGTCCCCATCAAGAATGCCACCGTTACCTTCCGCCGGGTCGATATTTCCATTCCAAAAGTGGGCAGTCCCACCCTTGCGATCGATGCAGCCTTTACCGACTTACCGGTCTCGCGGAGTTCGGGGGAGTGGAGCACGACCGCCTATTCCACCCGGACGGATGCAAGCGGCCTGGCCACCGCGCAAGTCCTGCCTGATACGAAGATAGGTGATCTCGAATTTCAGGAGAAAGCGCGGCCTGCCGACGCCAACTTCCAGCGGCTCGGATTAAATAGCATCAGCGTTGAAGTGAAAGCTGGAACTCGCACGGTGATAGGCTCGCGCGGCTTCACCGTGGTGGGCGTCCCCGACCGGCCCAGCCAGATCTTGCTTTCCGGCGTCGCGGCGGGCTCGAATTCCACCACGATCCTTCCCGGCATCGCCGAGGGAATCGGCGCCACCGTCGTCGACAAGTATTTCAATCCCTGGGCGAATCATACGGTCACCTGGACGCAGTCGCCCGCGACTGGTCTCTTCACCCCCAACCTGCACACCGCGGTGCGCGGTGATTCCCCGGATCAAGTGCTTGCGCTTGTGCAGAACACGGACGAACTCGGCTTCGTCGCTGCCGCGTACATCAGCGGTCCGGAGTTCGGGCAGCACACCATTACCGCGACCTCGGGAACCATCGCTGCGTCGGCGAATCTTTTCGCAGTAGGAACCAGCGTGGTGGTGGTTCTCGACGCCAAGCTACCCGTCTACGGGAGGAGCCAGTCGGGGATCTCCAACACGCCGTTTCCTGCACCCATCGTGATGCAAATTCTTAATTCTCCGACCAAGACGGAGCCGTGGACCGCCCAGGCAATCGGCGGGGCCGGCGCGCAGATGGTCTTCAATATGAGCTGGGGCTTCAATCGCCAGCCCATGCAGAAATCATTTGCCCCCTTGACCGGCGGCGCGAATCTGGTGAGCGACGCGACCCATGCGGTGTTCTGGCCTGATTACCCCATGACCGACCAGGGCTCGCCGGCACAAAAGCTGATCCAGCTGTCTTATGCGGGTACGGCGGCCGATTCGAGCGGCAATCCGATCTCGTTGCAAGGAGGCGTGGGGACCTATGCGGCGGACCTGCCGACCATCAAGCTGTCGCGCGTAATACTTGGCCAGACCATTGAGGCTGACTCCTGCGGCTCGTCGTCCACTGATGATGATGCAATCCTCTTCGAAGTCAGCAACCCCGCGAGCTATCCCATCTATGCTCAATTTACCCAGAAGCCCAAGGTAACCGGGGCTCGGATCGTCGGCACGCTGGTCCCCGGCAGCTTTCCCGCACCGCCCGGGGCGCCTGACCTGCTCTCCATTGCACCTTCGCCCGACGAGCGCGTCACCCTCGGCATCGCAAAAGGCACCCTGGGCGGCTCGATCACTGCCGACCTCTTTACTTTCGGTCGCAGCGACCATCCTGAGACGGACCGGCCCGCCACCCAGATCCCCGTTTCTGGCCTCGCACAGATCCGTCCGCAAGGAACGGGAATCGCGCTCTCGCCGGGGGCCTTGATGACTTCTGCCGTCCAGCCGGTCCTGCTCTTTTCCCTGAACAACTTCCAGAACGGCGCCGGAGCCGATGCGAGCATCCTCCCCTCGTTGGGCATTACCGTCGGCCTGGACTCGAATCTGCAGCCGGTGCCGATCTCGGTACCGCTGGAATTCTGTCTTCAGACGCTGAGGGGCCTGGCGACCGTCACCGTTACGGGCTCCGACGGTACCGTCTATGCGCGAACGGATGTCCAGAACAGCGCCAACGGCTTTCAGCTTTCCAATGGATCGAGCCTGACCACCGCGGGCGCCATCAAGCTGGCCACGCTTAGCTCGCTCTCATTGAAAGTGCCGCCCAACCTGAAGGCCAGCAGTCTCTCCATTTCCGTGGACTATCATGACTTGAAGCCTCCGGACGTGATGCACGCCGACACCCCGACGGTCGAAGCCAATGCCAACGTGCACCCTCGCGGCCACACGTTCATTCAAGGCGTGAGCGTTGCGGACGGCCACCTCGTCAGCCAGAGCGAGGATCTCAATGTTCCGGCGCGCGGAATGCCGCTTCATCTCTCGCGCACCTATAGCAACCTGGCCAGCGAGTTCTCGGTGCTGGGCACCGGCTGGACGCACAACTACCGGTCGCATGTGATTCGCGGCGATAGCGACGAGCAACGGCACGTCGACACCTTCGTGGTGGTGGGCGGTGATGGGGGCGGCAGCCGGTTCACCTGCGACGGGAACAACGGCTGCACGCGGCAGCCGGGCGTCTACGGCGGCTTCAAGCGTGAATGCGCCGGGCTGAACTGCACTGGATACCTGCTCTATACGACCGAGACTGGATTCGTACACCGCTTTGGGCCGGAAAACGATTTCCCCACCGACACAGGGTTTGTGATTGGGCCGGCTGCCCGAGGAACACCGGCGCCGATCTGGCCGCTGGAATCGATCACTGATCCGCAGGGGCACAAAGTCACCCTGGAATACGACACGGCGAATGCACAGCTCCGCCGGGTCTACGACGACAACTACAACCGCTTGCTCGACTTCAATTATATCGACGGCACCCATCATGCAGAGTTGACCACCGTCGAGCTGATGAGCAATCCGGCCCCGGGCGCAAGGCTTCCGTTGCACCCCGCGGCAGGCGACCCAGTTCCGGCGTCGATGGACGTCTGCCTGACCTACGCCTATGACGCGAATGATCAACTTCTCTCCGCCAGCCGTTGGGATAGCTCTTGTGCCGCGGCCTATGCCAAGCCGGCGGTGGGGCAGGCGGCAACGCAGCCGGTGCGGGTTGAAAGCTACACGTATGACCAGGTTGCCGATCTCCGGCACCAGGGCAACATGCATTCACACACGGATTTCAACGGCAATGCCACGGTCTACCTCTATTACAGCGATACCGATCCGCTGCCGGGGGAGAGCGAGTACCTGCACTTCGGCGACAAGAAGAAGCGCGTCAAGTCGGTGACCGCACCGCTGGGGGCGGTGACGGACCCCGTCGCGGCGGCTGCCGTGACACCAAAGACAGCGGTGACGAGCTTTGTCTACCGGCTGCAGACGGTCAGCGGTGTTCTTGGCCCGACCGCCTTCAGCACCGATGTGCAAGGTCCGCGCGTCGGGGTGCCGGCAACTCGATACTGGATGGAAGGGTACGGCACGTCGGTTCAGACCGAGCAATGGGTCTCGGACGCGGTGCTCGCGACCACCAGCGGGCATTGGCAGCCGGTCGTGGAGAGGCCAAGCGACGAGACCGACGCCCGCGGCCG
>JANYKT010000168.1 GCA_025358085.1 Deltaproteobacteria bacterium
GCTGAGTATCCGGCCGACGAGAGGCTTGACGAGGTGACGGGAATCCGATCCATAGCGCTTGTGACCATTCTACCGCAGGTCTTCTCGGGCCGCGAGGCTCGCTCCCCCGACCCACCCCAACGCCTAACACAGTAGTGCTAGCCCGCCAGACGCGCGTTCCCCTCGCTAATGACGCTGCGTCCGGATGAGCAGGTATCCCCGGCCGTCGGCGCCAAAGCCGCTTGCGCCTTTGACGCTGACCACCAATTCACCGCTGGGCAGCTCCCAATACACGTCGGTGCGGCAGTCATCCACGGTGCTCGCCTCCTGGACATCCAGCAGCTTGGCCCAGTGCACGCCGTCGCCGCTTCCCCAGAGCGAGCCGGTGGTCACGCTCGAAGGCGTGACGTCCGCGCCCTGCTCGCGCGTGGCGCCCACCACATATCCGCCCGACGAGACCGCATGAGTCGAATAGCTGGCTGAAGGCAGCGTGACGTAATCGGTGACGGTCTTGTCGAGACCGATCCGCGCGACGTGCGGCAGGTCGGGCTTGTAGCTGATGTCCTGGCCGGCCAGCAGCGAGCCGTCGGGGAGGATGGTCCCGTCCACGATATCGCCGGGCTGCGCGGTGGCCATGGCGGTCCAGGTCCTGCCGGCGTCGGTCGAGCGATAGGTCCCGGACTGCGGATCGGTGTCGCCGAAGACCGCCCAGAGCGCGTGGCGCGCGGGGTCGGCGATGAGGCCGTGGCCATGCCGGTGGGTGGTGAAGGTCTGGACCACGCTCCAGGTCTGGCCGTCGTCCACCGACTTCCATAGGTGAATCGGCGTCGCCCCTTCGGTGAACACCTGATACTCCGTGAAATACACCGCGCCGTCGAGCTCAGCATAGCTGTGCGGTGAAAGCGCGGAATAAACGCCGGTCTGCAGCACGTCGCTCCAGGTGGAGCCGTGATCGGTCGAGCGCTCGAGGACGTGCTGGCCGCTGTTCATCGTGTCGGCCAGCAGCGTTCCCGTCGAGAGCGCGGTGATGACGTGGAAGTCCCAGCCATTGCCGCTGGTGCCGTCGAAGGTCCAGGAGCGGCCGTCGGTCGAGGAATAGAGGTGCGAATTGCTGTCGCCGATTTGATTGCCATAGGCCGTGCCGAAGCGATCCACCGCCATCAGGTCGTAATCGGTGCCGAGATAAGTGACCTGCATCGAGAGCGCGGTGCCCGCGTCGGTGCCGGCATCGGTGCCGCCGTCAGACCCGCCCCCGGTGCCGCCGTCCGTGCCGCCGCCGCTCCCGCCACCCATGCCGCCGGTGTCGCTGAGCGAGAAGTTGCGGAACCAGATCCCGCTGATCCAGGCTGAGATGCCGCCGCTGCCCGCGCCCAGCACGTTGCTGGTGTCGGTCACGCTGAGCTTGACGTTGCCGTTGACTTTTGCGACCAACGAAACCGGGCCGCTGCCCGTGGCGGTGAGCGTCAGCGTGCTCCAGTTGCCGGTGTCGGCGATTCCGCTCGCCGCGTCGCCCAGCACCGTGATGACGCCGCCGCGGTGCTTGCGAATCTGCACATGATCGGTGTTCTGCAGAATCAGATCATATCGATTGTCCGGCGTGGACGCCTCGACGCGCAGGTCGATGGCAACCGGGTCGCCGAAGCCGTCCACTTCCGCCTGCACGGTGCAGTCGCCGCAGGAGAGGCCCGAGACCATCGCCTGGTCCGGAGCATCGTTGTCGGAGTTGGCCCGGGTATCGTCAATGAAAGCTCCGGTGACCACGACCCAAGGCTCGCCGAGCGTCGAGGTGTTGCGATTGAAGGAGTCAGAGAAGGACACCGGACCGCCCGTGCCGGCGTCGGGGGTCCCGGCGTCGGGGGTGCCGGCGTCAGGCGTGCCGGCGTCAGGCGTGCCGCCATCGGGCGTGCCGGCGTCAGGCGTGCCGGCGTCGGGCGTGCCGCCGTCGGGCGTACCGCCGTCGGGCGTGCCGGCGTCGGTCCCGCCCCCGCTCGTGCCCCCGCTCGTCCCGGTGACGACGAAGTTGCGGAACCAGATCCCGGCGAACGCCGTGGAGAAGCCCGCGCTGCCCGCGCCCAGGACATTGGCCGTATCGTTCCCGCCGAGCTTCACCACCCCATTGACCTTCGCGACCAGCGAGACGGGGCCCGCGCCGCTGGCGGTCAACGTCAGCGTGCTCCAGTTGCCGGTATCGGCGATGCCGCTCGCACTATCGCCCAGCACGGTGATGACGGCGCCCCGGTGCTTGCGAATCTGCACGTGCCCCGTACTCTGCAGTACGAGGTCATATCGATCGTCCGGCGCGGAGGCCTGGACACGCAGATCGATGCCGACCGGGTCGCCGAAGCCGTCCACCTCCGCCTGGACCGTGCAGTCCGCGCAGGAGAAGCTCTTCACCATCGCCTGGTCGGGAGCGTTGCGATCGGCGTTGGCGCGCGTGTCCTGGATGAAGGCGCCGTTGACCACCGTCCAGGTGGCGGGCAGCGTTGATGCGGTGCGATTGAAGGTATCGGAGAACAGCGTCCCGCCGCCGCCGCCGGCCGCGCCGCCAGCGGGCGGGCCCGCGTCCGGCGTTCCGGCATCGGGAGTCCCCGCGTCGGGAGTCCCCGCGTCGGGAGCGACGCCGCCGCCGGGGGTCGCGCCGAAGACCAGGTTCGCCGTGCCGCTGCTGTTCGCGTCCGGCGTATTTCCATAGAGGCAGGGCACGCGGGGCACGCCCACCGGCAGAACTTCGGCCGCCGCCGGATAGCCCTTGAAGCCCGAGGTGTCGTCGAGCGTGTTCGACGCGCCGAGCACATGATTGTGAATCATCAGGTATCGATATCGATAGTCGGTGTTGGTCGAGACCGGATGGTTCCAGAACACCAGCACGTCATTGCCGATGCGCGAGGTCGCGGGCTGCGTCGCCCAGTCCTGCACGTCCTCGATGTCGGTGCGCCCGCCCCAGCCCGAGCCATTGAAGAAGCGATAAGCCAGCCGCTCATTGACATCCTTGTAGACGAGGTGCACGCCGCCGTTGCCGTCGCCCACCGCGCTGAGCGCGGCGCCGTGATAGATGCCCTCGGGAAAGACCTGCTGCGCCGAGCTCCAGGTGCCGACCGGGTCGCTGTCATTGCGCAGGCGCATAAAGGCCGGGTCCACGCCGTGCGTGCTGTAGAGGAACATCAGCCGTGTGCCCAGGCTGAGGATGCGGCCGCCGGGGCGGTTCGCGAACGAGCCCAGCGTGGGCTGCATCGCGAAGGTCGCGCCGCCGTTGATCGAGACGGACATGCAGACGGTGAAGCTGCCGCCAGGCTCGATGCGCATCGCCTGGACCCAGATGCGGCTCTTTGAATCGATCGCGAGCTCGCCGCGCAGGTAACCATTGCTGCTGTCGCTCGCGGCCTGCATCACGGTGACCTTTGCGGAGGGGTTGAAGCCGCCGCTGCCGTCGTAGCGCCACCACTGGAAATAGACGCTGTGCAGCGCCGAGCCGGAGATGGTGGGGCCTTCATAGGAATAGACCAGCGCGATGTCGTTGCCGACCGCCAGCAGGTCCACGCGATCGGTCTCGGAGGGATCGTCCTGGATGGGGGCGTAGTAGCTCCAGGTCTGCGCCTCGTCGTTGCTGCGATAGAAGCCCAGCGCGTGGCCGTCGGCGCCGCCCTGCTGAATCGCGGCCAGCCAGACTACCGGCCGGCCGCCGCCCGGGTCGATGCGGACCATGTGACGGCCCGCAGGCAGCGTCATGGCGCTGCCGTCCTTGATATTCGCGACCTGGATCGGCGCGGCCAACACCGCGGCTACGAGTGCAACCAGCATGCCCCACATCCTTGGTTAACCCTCCGCAAATTAAGGATTGAAACGCTGGCGCGGCACCGTGTCGCCCTCCGAGCTGATTCACTGGGCGCCTGCTAGATTACTTCTCCAATGGAATCTCCCTTTAAAGCTCCCCCGCGCTGAGACCCGCGACCGCCCTCGCCCGCCAGCTGGGGATGTACGCGCTGCTCGCGGTGGCTCTCTCGGCCGCGGCAGCCGCGTCGCGCGGCGCCCTCCCGGCCCTTCAATTCAGGCTCTCAGCCGCGGAGGCGGGAATCGGCCTCGCCGGTATCGTCATCTATGCGGCCTATAACGCGCTCTTTCCCGCGCTCTTGTGGCAGAGCGCGGCCGGCCGCTCGCTGCTTGGGCTCCTCGCCACGCTCTCGCGGGTGCGCGGGCTTCAGGGCCCTCAGACCGTCTCGCCAGCTAGCGAATCACCAAGACCGGCTTCGGCGAGATCTGCACCAGCCGATCGGCCACGCTGCCGACGAGGAGCCGCGAGGCCAGGTTTCGTCCGCGGTGGCCGACCACGGCGAGGGTGACGTCCGCTGCCTCCGCTAGCTCAGCGAGCGTCTCGGCGGGTAAGCCGATCCTGAACACCGTACTCAACTCGACGCCGGTACCCTTGACGCGCTCGACCGCATCGCGGAGCAGCCCCTGTGCCAATTTCTCCTGAGCCTTGACCATGTCGGCGCCTGCCACCCAATCCCCGAGCGGAGATGCGACGGGCACCGAGACGTGCGCGATCTGCAACCTTGCTTGGGTGGCGCGCGCGAGTTCCGCGGCCTTCGCCAGCGCTGACCAACTCTGTTCGGATCCATCGAGCCCGACGACGATTCGCTTCACGATTTCCTCCGCCGCAATCAAACGTTTCTAAGCGGGACCTGGCCCGAACTGGTGCAAGTCGCGCGCCTGAACGCGGCGGCAGCGCTCTCGGTCCGCCCATCCACGCGGTGGCGCGATTCCTGCGCACCGAGGGGCTCGGGGTCCATGATATGCGCGAGAACGTCGGCATATGCGCGAGAGCGTCGGCGCGCTGGTCTTCGACGGTGCGCACGCAGCCACAGGCGGCAAGCGCATGCCGGTCGCGGGCATCGGCACCTCCTGCTCCGCTGCAGCGCTACCGCGGACCCGCGGGCGCCAAGTCGAGGCGCGAGAGGATCTCGTCGAGCGCGCCGGCATCCTCGCCTCCGCGCGCTACCACCTCGGGCGCCTTTGGCGGCTCGAACTTCGCGCCCGCCCCCGGCAGGTTGGGGAGCGTTCCTCGCGCGGCCAGCGCATAGAGGCCTTTTCTGTCGCGCCTGCGGCACTCCTCAGCGGGCACGTCGAGGAACACCTCGAGGAAGCGCGGCGAAAGCGCGCGCGCCCCGTCGCGATAGGCCCGACGGTGTCCGGTGGCCGCCACCAGCACGACGAGATCCTGCCGCGCGAGCAACGCCGCGAGGCCCGCTATCGTCGCGTAGAAGGAGTCGCGCTCCTCGGGTGTGTAGCCCGGCCTCGGCACGAGCGCGCCGCGGACCTCGTCACCGTCGAGCACCACCGCCGAGCGGCTCGCCGCGCGAAGCCGTGCGACAAGATGCCTGGCGAGCGTCGACTTGCCCGACGACGGCAGCCCCGTCAGCCACACCACGGCCCCGCTCATTGCGCCGCTCATCGGAACAGATCCTCCGCGCACGAGGGGTCGAAGCGCGGCGAAAGAAGGGCCCGCTCGGCGAGCCCGAGAATTGCGTCGCGCGCCTCGGCGGGAAGGTTGGGATAGAAGCGCGGGCTCGAGACCACGAGGCACCGCCACGCGAGCCACGGCGCCGCCACCTCGAGGAGCGCGGGGTCGCCGCTCTCGCCCAGGTACACCTCCCAGAAGCGCCGCCACAGCCGCCCCAGCCCGCCCTTCCACGAGCCGCGCCGGTCGATAGCGAAGAAGACGAAGTTCACCGCCATGCTGGTCACGTCGTCGGCGGGGTCTCCCCTGCAGCCGCGGCTCGCGTCGAGCATCGTGAAGCGGGTGCCTTCGCCGTGCTCGAAGACGATGTTGAAGGGGTGGAAGTCACCGTGCGTTCGGGCGAGCCGCGCGTCTCGTCCACGCAGCCGCCAGCGGAAGTCGAGGCAGCGCTCCTCGATGGAGCGCAGCCGCGCGGGCGGCGCGGCGGGCACGTCCGGGCCGTACCCATCCACCATGCCGAAGATTCCCTCGCCGTGGCCGAGCAGATCGCGCACCGCGCGCAGGTAGCCGGCGGGCTCGTCGATGCGCCGCGCGTGCAGGCGCAGGAGCCAGCGCGCGAGCGCCTCGCAGCGCGCGAGGTCGCCGTCAGTAGCCACGCCCTCGGCGGCGATGCGGCGCAGATGGTCCGCGTATATCTGCCCGTCCGCGAAGGTGGTGAGCAGGTAGAACTCGCCGCCCTCGCGCAGCGACAGGAGCCGCCCCTCGGGCAGGATGGCGCCCACGTCCAGCGCTTGCACGTGGTCAGGCACGTCCTTGAAGGTGTCGAACGAAAGCAGGATGCCGCCGGCGCGGTCGCTGCGCCGGTCGTGGCCGAACATGTTCGCGGTGGCGGTGCGAAAGACCAGCACGCGGGGCGTCCCTTGCGGTCCGCGCACTGTCACGCGCAGCGGTCGGCCGTAGCCCGTCACCTTGTGCGTGTCGTCGCCGCCCGTGTCGGGCACGAGCGGCTCGATCGCCTCGACCGCCGAGCCGGGAAACAGCCGCTCCACCAGCTCGCCGACGTGCTGCTGAATCCTAGCCATGGTCGCTGTACCCCGCCGGCGCGCACGCCTCGCCGAGCCCTGGCGGCGAGGGAAGAAGCCTCCGCGCGTGCAGCGCGGCCGTCTCGTTTGGATTGACCCGCTCGAACAGCGGCAGGATGGAGCGCTCCTCGGTGTCGAGGTGCACGAGGACGCTTCTGTCGAATTCGGTCCACGTCGAACGCATCTCGCGCTGGTGCCCGTCCGCGAACTCGCCGAGCAGCTCCTCGAAGAGCGCCTCGAGGCACGCGTGATCGCTGCGCAGGAGCTCCTGCGGATTCGGCACCCCCATCCCCTGCTCGTCGCCCTGCACGAGGCATCTCCTCTCCAGCTCTGACGAGAGCCTAGCGCCGCGCGCTGCCTTCGGCCGCCTTCAATGGCTCTTGGCGAATGCGTGCGGAGTGACGCCCCCGACGCGCAGAATCTTCGCTCCGGCGCACGGCCTGCGTCTCGAGGGGCGTGCCGGCAGCGCGGATTGGAGCAACCGACGGGAGCAAAGCAGAACCTTGGCACCTCGCATGCAACGGCGGTACCTCGCCAAGAGAAAGTGAGTCTGAGATGACCGCCTTCAAGCACATTCTGGTTCCCACCGACTTTGGCGAGTCGTCGCGGCGAGCCCTCGACGTTGCGGTCGAGCTCTCGCAGAAGCTTGATGCGTCACTGACCCTGCTCCACACCTACGAAATCCCCACCTATGATAATTCGGGCATGGTCTTCGCGACCGTTGACCTCCTGACGCAGGTCGAGGAGTCCGCGCAGCAACAACTCGAGGAGGCGCTCGTCACCTTGCGGAAACGGCTGCCGGACGCGAAGGGGATCTTGCGTAACGGAGTTCCGTGGCAGCAGATCCTGGCGGCCATCGATGAAACCCACGCAGACCTCGTGGTCATGGGCACGCACGGCCGTCGCGGTGTGGCGCACGCTTTGCTCGGCAGCGTAGCCGAGAAAACCGTGCGCATGTCGCCGGTCCCGGTCCTCACCATCCGCGCGGCTGCGCACGACGGCCGAGACCACGCAAACGTAGTGAAGGCGGCTGATTCGAGCGGAGAGACTGCAACACCTCAGGCACTGGCCCGCCTGCCACACGAGTCAGCAAAGTAAAGAAAAACGTGCTGCATCGCCCGGGCACCCGATACAGCGGCTGCCAGCGCGATGCGGCCCCCGCCCGAACCTGCTGTTCCGCTCCGATGTCTCGCGACCCAGCGGAGCGCGGCAGCGTCTTCATCGCTGCGAGCGAGGGCACGCTCGTCACCGGCCTGACTCTGCCGGGGACGTCTCGCGTCCTGATTCAGCGTCCTGCTCCCTGCGCAGCGCGAGGAGCTCGCGCACCAGGATCTGCGTGGTCGCCGCGACCGGGACAGCGATGATCGCGCCTGGCAGGCCCATGAACTCCGCCATGAAGAGGATGGCGAGCGTGGTGACGAGCGGGTTGAGGTGCACGGTGTAGCGGAAGACCAGCGGGCTGAGCAGGCTCCCTTCCAGCTGTCCGTAGAGGAGGAAGTAAACGCCCGTCGCGACCGCCTTGAGCGTGCCGCCGGTCATCAGGGCCAGCACGGTGATGGTAACCCCCGAGACCACCGGGCCGGCGTAGGGAACGGCGCTGGAGACGCCGCTGAGGATTCCCAACGGCAGGAAGTACGGCATGCCGGTGCTGGCCAGGAAGCTGGTCGTCAGCGTGGCATTGATCGAGCAGATCCCGATGAGCCCGCCAACGTAGCCGCTCACCGAGCCATAGATCTTCTGCACGACTCGCTGGTAGCGCGCCCGGTTTCGCGTGGAGGCCTCGGCCAGCAGGGCGGCGATGAGGTCGCCGCCGAAGAGCAGCATGAAGATCGCCAGCAGCAGCAGCGTCAAGAACCCGGCCGCCGCGCTTAGCACACCGCCGATGGCGGTGAGCAAGGGTGCCACGGCGCCGGCGGCGACGGGAGTTGACTGCCGCAGCTGCGCGTTCACGTCGAAGCGCGCGTCCAGCGCGAGGAAGAGGCGGGTGTGCTGGAGCTTCTGCCAGAGAGTGGGAGCCTCGGCGATGAACGCCTTCGCCTGGGCGATCGCCGGCGGGATGAGCATGAAGCCCAACCCCGCGCCGAGCCCGAGCAGCGCGAAGACCACCACCGGCACCGCCCACTTGCGGCGCAGGCCCCTGCGGGTCAGCGCCTCGACCGCGTGATTCATGGCCACGGCGATCAAGCCGGCTCCCAGCGCGAGCGTCGCGGACACCTGGGTTCTCAGCACGAACACGACCAGGGCGGCCACCGCCAGCACCACGAAGCAGATGGTGAAGACCGTCTTGAACGTCACCTGCGAGGCGGGGCGAACCGGTCCAGACTCGGGCATGGAGCCGTTGTACCGGAATCCCGTTCACGAGGGGCGCCGGAGCCGCCCGAACGCGCGAGGGATCCAGGAGCCGAGCGCCACGAGCATCCGCCCCAAGATCGCCCGCGCTTCAGGTCGGCAAGCCGCGGCTTTTGCGCAGGCGCACCTCCGGCGCAAGGGCGAGTCAGAAGTCGATCCAGAACTCGAGCTGCCGGGCTGCGCCGTCGATCACCACCGCCGTCCGGTTGACGGGTTGAAGCAGAGTTTGCGAAGGCGCGCTTCATCGGCGCAGAAAATGCGCCCGCTCCCGATTACCCGGGCCATTCATGACTGCACGGCTCGAAGGTGGCCGCAGTGAGATGCAATCCATTGAGCGCCCCTGATCCACGCTGGCAAGGTCATTGCAGCAGAGGGACCCGTGGGTGATTCAGATGACTGAAACGGTGACATTCTCGGCGGTGGAGAGGGCCCGGTCTTTCGCCGAAGACGCGCAGCCGCTTCAAGGGCTCTCAACGGGCGACGCAATCGCCAGGCTCGCGGCCGACGGACCCAACGAGCTGCCGCAGGAGCGCCGGCGCGGAGTCCTGAAGATCGCGCTGGAAGTCGTGCGCCAGCCGATGTTCCTCATGCTGGTCGCTGCAGGGTCCTTGTACCTGATGATCGGCGAGCCCACCGACGCGATGATGCTGCTCGGATTCGTCGTGGTCGTCATGGGCATTACCGTCGTGCAGGAGCGGCGGACCGAACGCGCGCTGGAGGCGCTCCGCGATCTCTCGAGCTCGCGTGCGCTGGTGATCCGCGACGGCGTGCAGCAGCGCATTGCGGGCCGCGAGGTCGTGCGCGGCGACTTGATCCTGCTCTCGGAAGGCGACCGAGTCCCCGCGGACGCACTGCTGCGGACGGACGGCAACCTTGCGGCGGACGAATCACTCCTGACCGGTGAGTCGGTTCCCGTTCGCAAGAGCGCATCCGCGATCGCGTCGGCACTGGATCCGCCCGGCGGCGACGAACTACCGTCGCTCTTCTCCGGCACACTGGTCACCGCCGGCCAGGGCATGGCCGAAGTCGTCGCCACCGGACCTCGCACCGAGCTGGGGAAGATCGGCAAGGCTCTGCAGACGCTGGAGCGCGAACCCACCCCGCTTCAGCAAGCGGCGGGCAAGCTGGTGCGGCTGATGGCCGTGGTCGGTCTCGGGCTCTCCGCGTTGGTGATTGTCGCCTACGCGCTGACCCGCGGCGGCAGCGGCGGCGCCTGGCGCGAGGGCGCCCAGGCCGGCATCGCGATGGCCATGGCGGTGCTGCCCGAGGAGTTCCCGGTCATCCTCACCATTTTCCTCGCCCTGGGCGCGTGGCGTATTTCGCACCGCCACGTGCTCACGCGGCGGATGCCGGCGGTGGAGACTCTCGGCGCCGTCACCGTGCTCTGCGTGGATAAGACCGGCACGCTCACCCTCAACCAGATGACGCTCGCGGCCATCGATCACGAGGGCACGTCTTTCGACGTGCGCAGCAGCGCGCCGGTGCCTTCACGCTTTCATCGCGTGCTCGAGGCTGCGGTTCTCTCCAGCCGCTCCGATCCGTTCGATCCAATGGAGCGGGCGCTCGTCGATGCTGGACGTCGCTTGTTGACCGGGGCGCAGGAGGAACGCGAGCTGATCCGCGAATATCCTCTCACCCCACAGCTTCTCGCGGTGTCGCAGGCCTGGCGGACCAGCGCCGACAAGGCGCTGCTGGTGGCGGCCAAAGGCGCGCCCGAAGCGATCGCGACGCTGTGCCGTCTGACGGCTCCCGCTCGAGAAGAACTGGGGCGTCGCTCCGCCCAGTTCGCGGCGGAAGGGTTGCGCGTCTTGGGGGTGGCGGCGGCGCGCATCGACGAGGAGAAGCTGCCCCGCGAGCAGGGGGAGCTGCACCTCGCGTTTCTCGGCCTGGTCGCGCTGGAGGACCCGGTGCGGCCAGCCGTGCCCGCAGCAGTTGCCGAATGCCGCAGCGCCGGCATCCGCGTGGTGATGATTACCGGGGACTATCCCGCCACCGCCCGCAGCATCGCTGCCCAGGCCGGCATCGCCGATCCCGGCGCGTTGATGACCGGCCCCGAGCTGAACGCGCTGAGCGAGGACGAGTTCGCCGCGCGCGTGCGAAGCGTGAACGTCTTCGCGCGGGTGGTGCCGAAGCAGAAGCTGCGCATCGTCGAGGCGCTCAAGCGCAGCGGCGAGATCGTCGGCATGACGGGCGACGGAGTCAACGACGCCCCGGCCCTGAAGGCGGCGCACATCGGCGTGGCCATGGGTGGACGGGGCACGGACGTGGCACGCGAGTCAGCGGCGCTGGTGCTCCTCGACGACGAGTTCCCTTCCATCGTGGCGGCGATCCGTCTGGGCCGGCGCATCTTCGACAACATCAAGAAGGCGTTCACCTACACCTTCGCGGTGCACGTGCCGATCGCGGGGCTGTCGGTGGCACCGCTGTTCGTGCCTGGCTGGCCTCTGCTGCTCCTGCCGGTGCACATCGTTTTCATGGAGCTGATCATCGATCCCGCCTGCTCGCTGGTCTTCGAGGCCGAGGAGGCGGAGCCCGACGTGATGCGGCGTGCCCCCCGCGACCCCCGTGAGCAACTGTTCTCTCGCGCGGCCATGGGTTGGGGACTTCTCCAAGGCACCGGGGTGCTGGCCCTGGCCCTGGCCGCGTTCGTCGCAGTCACGCGAATGGGCGAACCCACGCCCGCTGCGCGCGCCGTGGCGTTCACGGCGATCGTGCTCGGGAACCTGTTCCTGATTCTCGGCAACCGCTCGCGGACCCGCAGCACGCTCTCGATGCTGCGAGAGCCAAATGCGACGCTCTGGTGGGTGGTCGGCGGCGCCGCGGTCTTTCTGGCGCTGGCGCTGTTCGTTCCCCTCTTCCGCGGGATCTTCCACTTCGGCGCGCCCTCGGCGGCAGCGTTGACCTTGGGCATCGTTGCCGGGCTTGCGACGCTGCCTTGGGTCGAGGTGCTGAGGCTGTTGCGCAACCGGGCTCCACGCGCGGACAGAGCTTTGCCGGGAACCGCATGAAGGAGATGGCCATCCCCGCGGACCCGTCGCCCGTGCCCCTGGATCGGCGACCGATCAAGGTCGTAGCCCTGTTGCTGCTCCTCTCGCTGTTCTGGGTGCTGAGTCCCGTGCTGGTTGCCATGGTCGCGGGAGGGTTCGCCGTCCTCGTCGCGCAGCGTCCATTCGAGCGGTTCGTGCTGGCGCTGCGGGGCCGCCGCCTGCTTGCAGCCGCGCTCGCGACGGCGGGAGTGGCTCTGGTCGTCCTCCTTCCGCTCACGGCGGCGGCCTTGGCCGGATGGGCGCAGGCCGCCGATGCAGCGCGCTGGCTCGTCGGGAAGCTCGGGCCATCGGGAGGATTGCGCGCGTCGCTGGAGAAGATGCCCGGGTTCATCCGCGACGCGCTGCCCGGATTGCTCGAGAGCGCCCGGGCCGCCTTGGTGGACTCCGCCGCGCGCGCCGCGGCTCTGGTTCCACGCGCCGCCGCGTCGGTGGGACGCATGCTGGTCGGAGTGTTGCTTTCGCTGGTGACTGTCTTCTACCTCTTCCTGCAGGGGCCGGCGCTGGTGGCGTTCCTGCTGCGCGTCAGCCCGCTGCAGCAGCCACAGACATCAGCCCTGCTGCGCGAGGTTCGCGCGGTTGCGCTGGGACTGTTCCGGGGGGGAGTCCTCGCGGCGCTCTACCACGGGACGGGTGCTGCGATCGGATTCGCGATCTTCGGGTTGCCGCACGTGCTCTTGCTGGGGCTTCTCACGGCGGCGGCCTCCCTCGTCCCACTGGTGGGCACCGGCCTCGTCTGCGTTCCGCTGGTCGTGGGGCTCGCGCTGTCGGGAGCGGTGGGAAAGGCCATCGGTCTCGGAATCTATTCTGTCCTCGTCGTCGGCTTTGGCGATCAGCTGCTGCGCCCGATGTGGTCGAAAGGCGCGATGGCCCTGCCGCGCCTGCTGCTCTTCCTCACCATCTTCGGCGGTCTTCAGATCTTCGGGCCCATCGGGCTGCTGCTGGGTCCCCTCGCGGGGAGCCTCGCGGTGGTGGCACTTGAATTGGTGGCCGAGCCGCTTCCGGCTGTTAGCCTGCCGTCAAGATGGCCATGAACAAAAAACAGACCGGTTTCAACCTTGGGTACGTGCTGCTGGCCGTAATGGGCGTGTTGCTCCTGCAGGACTTCTGGATGCGCCGGCAGGCGGTCGCGACCATCCCGTACAGCGAGTTCCAGAAGCTGGTCAGCGAGGACAAGATCGCGAACGTCGTCGTTGGCCAGGACCAGCTCTCCGGCGAGTTCAAGCAAGCGATCGGCGGCAAGAAGCGGTTCGTCGCCGTCCGCGTCGCCGCCGACATCGCGAAGGAGCTCGACCAGCACGCCGTCGAGTACCGTGGCCAGTTCGAATCCAATTTCGTCTCGCTTCTCCTCTCCTGGATCGTGCCGATCGCGATCTTCGGCGGCATCTGGATGTTTCTCGGCCGCCGCATGGCGAAGCAGCTCGGTGGGCCGGGCGGCGGGCTGATGGCGATCGGCAAGTCCAAGGCGAAGGTGTACGTCGAGACCGACACCAAGGTGACGTTCGCCGACGTGGCGGGCGTGGACGAGGCCAAGGCCGAGCTGCAGGAGGTGGTCGCTTTCCTCAAGGATCCGAAGCAGCACGGCCGGCTCGGTGCGCGCATGCCGAAGGGCGTCCTCCTGGTCGGCCCTCCCGGCACCGGCAAGACGCTGCTGGCCAAGGCGGTCGCGGGCGAAGCCGCGGTGCCGTTCTTCTCCATCTCCGGGTCGGAGTTCGTGGAAATGTTCGTCGGCGTCGGCGCCGCCCGGGTGCGCGACCTGTTCGAGCAGGCCCGCGCGAAGGCGCCCTGCATCGTCTTCATCGACGAGCTGGACGCGCTTGGCCGCGCCCGGGGCACCATGCCCGGATTTGGCGGTCACGACGAGAAGGAGCAGACACTGAACCAGCTTCTGGTCGAGATGGACGGGTTTGATCCGGCCTCCGGGATCGTCCTCCTGGCCGCCACCAACCGGCCCGAGATCCTCGATCCGGCGCTGCTGCGGGCCGGCCGCTTCGACCGGCAGGTTCTGGTCGATCGCCCCGACCGCATCGGACGCGATCAGATCCTGAAAGTCCACACGCGCCTGGTGACGCTGGGAACGGACGTCAAGCTCGAGGACGTCGCCGCGCTCACGCCGGGCTTCACGGGCG
This sequence comes from Deltaproteobacteria bacterium, assembly GCA_025358085.1. GTDB lineage: Bacteria > Myxococcota > Myxococcia > Myxococcales > 40CM-4-68-19 > JANYKT01. Next base: position 14,039 of record JANYKT010000168.1, read on the forward strand.
CGGACCTCGCGAACCTCGTCAACGAGGCAGCGCTGGTCGCGACCCGACGCGACGGCGATCAGATCGTCATGAACGACTTCAACCTGGCCATCGAGCGGATTGTCGCCGGGTTGGAGAAGAAGAACCGGCTCCTCAATCCACGCGAACGGGAGATCGTAGCGCACCACGAGATGGGGCACGCCTTCGTCGCGGCCGCGCTTCCCGGCACCGACACGGTCCACAAGATCTCCATCATCCCGCGCGGCATCGGCGCGCTGGGGTACACCATCCAGCGCCCGACCGAGGACCGCTACCTCATGACCCTCAACGAGTTGGAGAACAAGATGGCGGTCCTGCTCGGTGGGCGCGCCGCGGAGCACCTCGTCTTCGGCCACCTCTCCACCGGCGCCGCCGACGATCTCTCCAAGGCGACCGACATCGCGCGCAGCATGGTAACCCGCTTCGGCATGGACGACATGCTCGGTCCGGTGACGTACGAGACCGAGCCCAATGCTTTCATGGGCCAGGCGTACGGCTCGAACCGGCTTTACGCCGAGGAGACTGCGCGGGAGATCGACGTCGCGGTGCGCGGCATGGTCGAGGCGCAGTTTCAGCGCGCACGCGCGATCCTGGCGGCGAACCGCCCGCTTCTCGAGGGCGCCGCCGGGACGCTGCTCGCGAACGAGACGCTCGCGGGAGCACAGCTCGAGGGCATCCTGAAAGGCGTCGGCCAAAAGCCAGCGGCGCGCATCGCAGGAAGTGCGTAGCGCCGCATACCCGCTCTCAGCGCGCGCCCGGTTGTTCAGCCGCCCTTAGATGAACCGGCGCGACACCTCGTCCAGCCGGGACAGCTCCTGCGGGGTCAGCCTGAGCCCCATCGCGCCGACGTTCGCGTCGACATGGTTTGGCTTGGTGGCGCCTGGGATGGCGACGACGGTATCTCCGTGGACCTGCAGCAGCCACGCGAGCGCGACCTGCCCGGACGTGGTGCCGTGCGCCTGCGCAATGGCGCGGACCTCGGTGACGACAGGGAGGCTCTTCTCGAGGCCTCTTTTCCGGAACGACGGCAGGAACTTCCGCGGCCCTGCGCTCCCCGCGATGAGCTTTGGATCGTCGTGGAACTTGCCGGTCAGGATCCCCTGCGCGAGCGGCGAGTACGCGATGATGGTGATGCCGAGCTCCTTCGCGGCGGCCATCACGCCGGAGCGCTCGATGTTGCGATCGAGCAGGCTGTACTGGACCTGGTTCGTCGCGAGCGTGAGCCCGTGGGCCTGCAGCGCCGCGTGGGCCGTGCGCATCGCGCGCGCGCTGAAGTTGCTCACGCCCACCGCGCGGATCTGCTTGCTCTTCACCAGCGCCGCCATCGCGTTCATCTCGGCAGTCGCGGTGGAAAACGAGAACGAGTGGTGCACCTGGTGCAGGTCGATGGGGTACGGCGAGAGCTTTGCCTGACGGACGCCGATGGTCGACTGGATGGAGGACGCCGTTCGCAGCGCGGGCCACCACTTCGTGGCGATGATGACCTCGCCTGGCTTCTTGCCCGCGGCGGCCAGCGCGCGCGCGAGGGCCTCCTCGGACTGGCCCTTGCCATAGATCTCCGCGGTGTCGAACCAGTCCACCCCGCCCTTCAGCGACGCGGCGACGATCTGGTTCACGGTGTCCTGCTGCACGGTGCCCCAGAAGTTCCCGACCGCTCCCGAGCCTCCGGAGAACTGCCAGCAGCCGAGCCCGATCGGCGTCACCTCGAGATCCGTCCGCCCCAGCCTCCTTCGGGTACTCATCGGCGCAACTTCGCAAACTCGCGCACCGTCGTCACGCAATGGTTCCGACCCGTCGGGCTATCGACCGCGCAACTCGCGTCGGCGCGCGCCGCCATCCGGTAGAGAGCAGCCAGGTGCGCGGCGGCGAGGCGCACTCCGGAATAGCCGCCGAGGTAAAGGGGTCGTCAACGGTCGGGCGCATCCCCCCGCACGCATCGTGGATGGCTGCGTTCTCAAGCACATAACGACGCGCCCGGCCGACTTCGGTTGGCGTCTTGAGAATATGCGCGTGGAAGCGATCGGCGAAGACGCGCCCTTTCCTTTTCACCGAGTGGTTGAGCGCGCGCGCCATCCTGATTTGCAGCGATTGGAGGCCGCGCGACAAGGCGACGCGGTTTCCCGCCTCGACAACCAGGTGCAAGTGATTCGAGAGGATAGCGAAGTGGACGACGCGGAGGTGAGCAACGCCTTCCCACGGAGGGTGCAAACGCTTGCCACTCCGTGCTCTACCCATCCGGTGATCTTCGAAGTCATTCAGGCGGTGAAGCAGTACGGCGGCGCGGTTGCGCTCGGACCTGTTGATCTCTTTATCGACCAGGGCGCCACGATCGCCCTGCTCGGGACCAGCGGGGCCGGCAAGTCCACGCTCCTGCGCATGCTCAATGGCCTGGTCCTCCCCGACGCGGGCGAGGTGCGCTTTCGCGGCGCCCCCATCGTCGACGCGCCGGCTGTGCGGCGGCAGATCGGCTATGTGGTCCAGGGCGGCGGGCTCTTTCCGCACCTCGACGCCGGAGCGAATGTCGCGCTGGTGGCGCGCTATTTGAATAGGCCCGAAGCGGATATCGCAAAACGCCTCGACGAGCTTTGCGAACTGGTGCGGCTGCCCCGAACAGCGCTGAATCGTTATCCCTCGCAAATGTCCGGCGGCCAGGCGCAGCGGGTGAGCCTGATGCGCGCGCTGATGCTCGACTGCGAAGTGCTGCTCTTTGACGAGCCGCTGGGCGCGCTCGATCCGGTTACGCGCTTCGACCTGCAGCAGGACCTGCGCGCGATCTTTACCCGGCTGCGCAAGACGGTGGTCATCGTTACGCACGACCTGCGGGAGGCGCAGGCGCTGACCGACCGCGCGATCTTGATGCGCAATGGCCAGGTGCTGCAGGACGGCACGGTCGCCGAGCTCATCCGCGCGCCCAAGGATGAATGGGCCGCCCGCTTCGTGAAAGCACAATCGTGATTGCTCTCTTGCTCGTGGTCGTCGTCGGGTCCAAGCAATTCACCGAGTCAGTCATACTGGGAGAGCTGGCCACGCAGGCCCTGGCCGCCCAGGGACTGAAGGCCGAGCACAAGCGCGAGCTGGGCGGGACACGCCTGCTCTTCGAGGCGCTGCGCAGCGGTCAAATCGACGTTTACCCGGAATACACAGGCACTCTGCAACAAGAGCTGGTGCCGGGCGCGACGGACCTCAAGGCCGCGCTGGACAAGCTCGGCATCCACCTGGGCGGCCCGCTCGGCTTCGACGACAGCTATGCCATCGGTATGCAGCGCGAGGTCGCGGCGCGGCTCCGAATCGCGACCATTTCAGATCTGCGCGGACATCCCGAATTGCAGCTCGGGTTCAGCAACGAGTTCATGCAGCGCAAGGATGGCTGGCCGCGCGTGCGTGAAGTGTACGGGCTGCCGCAGGCGGCGCGCGGTCTCGACCACTCACTCGCCTATGGCGCGCTGCGCTCGGGCGCCATCGCCGCGGTGGACCTCTATTCGACCGACGCGGAGATCCGCAAGAACGACCTGATCGTGCTGCGCGACGACCAGGCCGCGTTTCCACGCTATGAGGCGGTGCTGCTCAGTCGCAAGGGACTGGCTCCCGAGGCTTCAAGAGCGCTCGAGCGGCTCGAGGGCCTCATCAATCAGCAAGAGATGATTGATCTCAATGCGCGCGTCCTGATTGACCACGTCCCCGAGCGCCAGGCCGCCTCTGAATTGCTGCAGCGCAAGCTCCAGCTGCAGCCTGCCAGCGCCTCGGACGGCCTGGCCGCGCGTCTCTGGAAGCGCACGCGCGAGCACCTCTTCCTGGTGGCGCTCTCGCTGGGCGCGGCCATCCTGTTTGCGATTCCGCTCGGCGTGATTTCCTTCCGGCGGTGGCGGCTGGGCGCGTTCATCCTCGGCGCCACCGGACTCGTGCAGACCATTCCTTCGCTGGCGCTGCTGGTCTTCATGATTCCGTTGCTGGGCATCGGCGAAGGTCCTGCCATCGTGGCGCTGTTCCTCTATTCGCTCTTGCCCATCGCGCGCGGGACGCATTCGGGATTGACTGGCATCGCTCCGGAATTGATTGAATCGGCGCACGCGCTTGGATTGCCGCCGGGCGCGGTTTTGCGACGGGTGGAATTGCCACTTGCGTCGCGTTCGATCCTGGCGGGAATCAAGACCGCCGCGGTCATCTGCGTCGGGACCGCCACGCTGGGCGCGCTCATTGGCGCGGGCGGATATGGCCAGACCATCCTGACCGGTATCCGCCTAGCTGATACTTCATTGATCCTCGAGGGCGCCATTCCCGCGGCGGTGCTGGCCCTGGTGGTCGAGGCGCTCTTCAATCTGCTCGAGCGCTTCGTGGTGCCGCGCGGCCTCAGGCTCTAGACCTGGACATGCTCCCCGCCAGCGCCAATCGCGATGCGCGCCTGCTGCTGGCCACGCGCGCCCTGCGCGGCTTCGCCGACGGCCTGGTCAGCGTTCTGCTCGCGACCTGGCTCACCGCCCTTGGCTTCTCGCCGCTGCAGGTGGGCGCCATCATCACCGGGACCCTCTTCGGATCGGCCGCACTCACGCTCGCCATCGGTCTCGTCAGCCATCGCCTGAGCCGCCGTCGCGTCCTCTTCGGTGCCGCGCTCCTGATGCTCGCCACCGGCGCCGGCTTCTTCAGCGTGACCCGCTTCTGGCCGCTCCTCATCATCGCCATTGCCGGGACTTTGAATCCCTCCTCGGGGGACGTCAGCCTCTTCCTGCCCACCGAGCAGGCCATGCTGTCGGAGGTCATTCCCGGCGCAGACCGCACCCTGCTCTTCGCCTGGTACAATGTTGCCGGCACCCTCGCGGGCGCGGTCGGCGCGCTCGCCAGCGGTGGCCCGGCCACCCTCTCGCGCCTCCTGCACATTTCTTTATTACAAGCGCAGCGGGGCGGCTTCCTCGTCTATGCACTGGTCGCCGTGCTCGCGGGCCTGCTCTATCGACAGCTCTCTCCGGCGGTGGAGACACAGCATGCGCGGGCGAAGAAGACGCTCGAGAAATCGCGCGCGATCGTGCTGCGCCTCGCGGCGCTGTTTTGCCTCGACTCGGCGGGCGGCGGCTTCGTCGTGCAATCCCTGCTCGCGCTCTGGCTGCTCCATCGCTTTAACTTGAGCGTGCAGGCGACCGCGGCATTCTTCTTCGTCGCCGGGCTCTTCGCTGCGCTGTCGCAATTGCTCTCTTCGCGGCTCGCCGCGCGGTTCGGCCTGATCAATACGATGGTGTTCACCCACCTGCCGGCAAATCTATTGCTGATTGTTGCGGGAATCATACCCTCTGCGCCGTGGGCACTTTCTCTATTGCTGATTCGAATGATCCTCAGCTCAATGGATGTTCCAGCCCGCCAGTCCTTCGTCATGGCGGTGGTTCCGCCCGAGGAGCGCGCCGCCGCGGCCAGCGTGACCAACGTCCCGCGCAGCCTCGCTTCCGCCTTGCCGCCGCTGCTCGCCGGAGCGATGCTGTCGCACACCAGCTTCGGTTGGCCGCTCATCTGTGGCGGCATCTTGAAGGCGGTCTACGACCTGCTCTTGCTGCAACAGTTCCGGCACCTCAAGCCGGATACGAATCTATAGAATTAACCTCCGCGCAGCTCCCGGGTTCAGCTTGCCTCAAGAGGGAAGCTCGGCTGGCGCGGCCCGTGCATTGCCTGGCCGGGGAGGCACACGAATGACCGTCAAAGGGAAATGGGTCTGCGCCATCGTCGCGATCGCCGTCGCTCTCGGCTTTTTGGCACTGCGGGGCGCGCCAGTGGTGGTGCCGGTGCCTGCGCTCACGCCCGCGCAGGTGGCGGAGTTTGCACCCTGCCCGCTGCGCACCGCGGCCGACGATGAACTCGAGGCGACCCTCCCTGAGCCGGGCGGATCGTAGCGGCATTCGTCGGCTTGGGCTCTACCTGAGTCTGCTACGGCTGCGCGGGCGTCTCGTGCAGCGCGATGCGGTCACCCGCGCGGCGCAGCCGGCGGCTCAGCTCGCGATTGAGGTTTTGCAAGATGAGCACATAAGCCTTCACGTCCTGCTGGTACAATTTGTACAGGTCCATATTCGTCAGCTCGTAAAGCACCGCGTCCTCGTCGACCAAGACGGAAAACGGCCGCGGTTGCATCTCAATCAGCGTCATTTCCCCGAAAAAATCGCCAGGCCCGAAGATCATCAGACGGCAGCGCTGGCCTTGGCGCGCGATCAGGCGGCCGCTTTTCACCACGTACATCGAGCAGCCAGGATCACCCTCCTGGAACACGCGCGCAGCCGCCGGGTATTTGCGCTCGACCAGCGTCTGGGCGACCCATTCAATGCCGGTATCCCAGAGGCCGGCAAAGAAAGGGGACCGGCCGAGGAACTCCCTGAGGGCATCCGCATCCATGGGTCTATCTTAATGCGCTAAAGATTTTCCGCCTGCCACTTTGCTTCCAGTGCGCGGTTGGTGAACGCGACGGCGTCGGGATCGGCGTCGAGCCCAACTCCCACGGGGCCCGTAATCAGCGCACCCGGGTCTTCGGCGCCAAGCCGGGAGCCGCAAGTCGCGGCCGCCTCATACGATTGCTCGACAAAGACCTGCGTCTTCTCGCGGACCGCGTCGATCCAATCGCGGGGAAAGACAGGGCCCCCGGAGCGGAGCACCACCGCGATCCGGCGCTGCAGGTCTTCGCCGCGGTGGGCAATGGCGCGCGAGACATAAGAGGGGATCGCACGGTTCAATTGCGCGCGCACCGCGTCGAGCAGGTCGAGCGGAAACGGTTGGGAGGGCGCGAGCACGACATCAAGGGTCGCGTGTGGATCGATGGCCAGTCGCTGATCGATTGCCTGGCGCAGCTCTTCGCGGCGCGCGAACAGGTCGCCGCCGGAAAACCACAGCGCTACATGGCGCGCGCCCGGCGTTTGCGGCGCGCCAACCTGAAAGAGATCCGGCACCGAGCCGGACTCCGAGACGAGGTGCGGCCGCGGCCACTCGTCGAGGCGGCGGCCCAACTGCTGCTCGGACTTGAGCAGCGTCTCGAGGATCTGTTCTTCAGTAAAGCCGGCGGTGCGACGCACTCGATAGGGTGGCGCCGGATCGAACTCGACACCATCGGCCGCTGCCGTGGCGCGCATCGCGGTGCCCGGCAAGAGAAACAGCGGAAACACCTGCGCCTCGCGCGCAAGGCCATTGCGATCGAGGAACTCCATTCCGCGCGCAACGTCGTCCGGACCGTCGCCAGGCAGCCCGATAATCAAATCGACCAGCAACTCAATGCCTTCGTCGTGCAGCATCTTCGCTGCCTCGGCGACCTGACCGGGCGAGCCGCCCCGCTTGACCCGCTTGAGCGTCTCGCGATTCACCGATTGCAAACCGATCTCGAGCTTGTCGAAGCCGGCGCGGGCGAGCTTGCGCGCGTGCTCGGGAGTCAGCCCCTCGGCGCGAACCTCGGCGAAGAAGGTCAAAGCGCGGTCCGCATTGACGTCCGCGAGCGCGTCGAGCAGCGGGACCAATTCGGGGCGGTGATTGAAAGTCGGATCGAGAAAGACCACCTCGCGCGCACCACGATCTTTCAATCCCTTCACCAGCGCGGCGCTGCGCTCGACGTCGAGAACTCGCAGCACGCTGCTTGATCGCGGATAGAAACAGAAGGTGCAATGCGAGCGGCAGCCGCGGACGGTTTCGATATAGGTCGAGCGCGCGGCTTCGACCGGCACCAGATCCTCGAGGTAGGGCGACGGATACGCAGTCAGCGGGAATCCCGCATTGGCCGCCGGGCCGAATGCAGAGAGACCGAGCGGCCGCCGCGTGGCCACGCCGGGCAAGCCAGCGACATCGCGGCCGTCGAGCAGCGCGCGCATCAAGCCGCCAAAGCTGTCCTCGGCTTCGCCGGTCACCGCGATATCGAATCCCTTCTGCGCCAGCACGAACGGATTGTCCGCGCTGACCTCGGGGCCTCCGATGATGACGCGCGTGCGCGGGGAACGCAGCTTGACCTCGCGCGCCAGGTGCAGGCTGCGCTCGACATTCCACAGATAGAGCGAGAAGCCCAGATAGTCTGGCTCGTCGCGCGCGAGATAATCAGCCAGCAGCGCATCGCCCAGCACGTCGGTGACCGCGGGTGCAACCACGTCCAGCGTCAGGTCGGCGGTGAGGCCGTGCACGCGCGCCGAGACGCCCAGGCAGCCGGCCGCGAGCGGGACATTGCCAGTCTGCGCCAGCGCTGCGGGCGGCGGCACAGGCAGCTGGACCAGTCGCAACTTCTTCATGAGGCGGAGTGTAGTTCAGGCGCGGCGAAGCGGCTCGGGATATAGGCGGCCAACCAATGATAACGCTGTTGATTGCAGCACTGCTCGCTGCTCGCTGCTCGCCGCTCGCCCCGAGGCACAAGTGAACGAGCTCGTCGCTGTGCTCACCCGCGCGCTGCAGGGAGACCACCACGCGCTTTAGAGGGGCCCGGTATCGAGGAGCGTGTCGTCGTGCAGCCTGGCTGGGAAAATACGCTCTCGCTCGACGGGGCGGGCCAGGTCACCTATTTCAAGCCCGGCTCCGACCGGCTGGGCGATGACGTCGGCCTCTTCCGCGCCTGGCTCCCAGCCGACGAGTTCAAGCTTGTCTTGCTCGGAGCGAAGGCAATCGCCCAGGTGACCCTCGCGCCCGCGCCCGCGCCCGCGCCCGCGCCCGCCGGGCCGTACGACGTCCGCGTGACCCTCTCCATCCTTGCGGGCGGGCACTTACGGTACCGAGGGAATCTGGGCCCCGAATCCGGCCGCCATCGCCAATCGCAAGGACCGCGATTGCATAACGATTGCCTGGGCGCCCCCGCTGCAGAACACGCCCGGAATCAGTTCAGTATGGATTCCTCCGCAGCGCACCCTGCTCTCGCCGCGAGACGCGGCAGCGGGCGCGCCCGCTTACCTCTGGCTCTCGCCCAAAGCCGACCTGGACGTACCGCTGCTGGCGACGCTCGAGATTGCGCCCGGGTTGAATGATCTTGTTCTCGGCGCGGAGTTGGTGGCTAGAGACGGCGCGGAGACATTGGCCGGCCGGCCGTGTTTCCGTGGCTCGCTTCGATCCGCCGACATGGTCGTGCCACTCGGAAGGTCATGGTCTCTGCAAAGATGTTCTCGGGAGCACCAGCGCGAGCGGCTCTTCGGACCTCGCGCCAAGCGATCGATCCTTACTCGCTGGATGAATCGTCCCCGAGCCTCAACGCAGTAGTGTTCAAAGGAGCCGGCTCCGAGGACTTGTCCCGGAACAAGTTGAATCATCGTTGCCGGTCAATCGCGTTGTCACTGGTATCGAGGACCGCGCGCGCTGCATGAAGGTGCGTCCATAGAGTTGCTCCGCAGCATACTGGTTGTGCGGACGGCAGAGAAGACGGATCCGTTCAACGGAATGGACTTGGGTACGCGCGAAGCCGTCGAGATGATCGAACTCGAGCGTGCCAGTCTCGCTGCATCTGCGGCCTTCTTCGTCAGCGAAGGTGCAGCGCCCGGCATCGCGTTCGTAAACAGCGCGCTTGATAGCGTCTGGAATGTGCCGCGTGGGTCGACAGCTCTCGCCTTCCGGCGCGATTGGGCCTGTCGGGGGAGCTGTCCTCACCTTCCGGCCCACGGCGAATCTATCATTCTTCACTTTTTGAATCAGCAAATCGAGCGCGGCCTCGAGGATGGCTGCCAGATCGCCATCAGGTACGCGGTGCCGAAGCAGATCTTGTGACTGCTTGAGCTTTTCTCGGAAAGCCCGGCTGGCGGTGAATTGAATCTTGTAAGCATCTTCCGCAAGCGGCTGAATAGCTGGCCGGTGCTGAACCCGCCGCGGAAGCGAAGTCAGAGGCGGAAGCGCAGTGTGCGCGGCCGGCCTCGAGAGCTCGAGCTCCGGCAAACAAAGCGCGACTTCCGTTGGCACAGAGAGCGCGGCTTCATGCGGCAAGGTGAGCGCCAGCGCGGCGCTGCTGGGAAGTTTCCGGATCGTCGCGGGAACTGGTGGCTTGGGGGAAAGCATCGCGATCATCTCTTCGATCTTCCGCTTTGACTTGCCAGCCGCTCTGGCCAGCAAGTCGCCATGATTTTCCTCGGTCAGGTGCGGGACCAGGAGGCGCACGCCCGCCAGATGGATTCTCCCTGAACGTACCACCTCAATCAGCGCAGGGAAGCGTCGCGCCCCGCGCGCCACCACGATGCGGTTATAAGTCGCGTCTTCGGAGAAACCGAGCTCATCAACGCAATATCTAAACATCGAAGAAAAAGAGCGGGAGAGGAACAGCTTGCGCTCATCGAGTTCGCCCAGATGAACGAGCAAGTCGGCCTCGATGCAGCCGGACTTCTTGACCAGAGCGCGAATGGCGGCGAGAAGATCTTCATTGCTAATCGATTCAATCATGTATCAATTCATAGCATTGCCTTTTTCGGCCCTCACCGCCGCCCGCAGAGAGTCGCAATCGCTTCGGGCGGGATCGCGAAGGCGCCAGGCATCAGGGCGCGGCAGCGTGCAGTACGGACTCAATAGCTGACCTTCCTGGCGGTATCTGAGCATTGAATTCAAGCAAGCCGGATATCATGTCAAGAGGAAGAATGAGAAAGATCTCTGAGCGGCACTGATGAAGGTCGGGGGTCATAAGCCCTTCAGATGTGTCGCGATGCGCACCAACTGCCTGGTCGAGACGATATTCTTTGCAGGAGCCATACCCCGCGTCCGCAAGAGCCGTCCCCTTGAGACGCCGGCATTCACAGCGCGGTGGGAAGCTGCTCAGTGCGCGTCGCATTTGTCAGCTCACACAGACCTGGCAATGGGTCACCTTGCCCAATCCATATCGCGCGGACTCCTGTCGTATCTCTTCATCGTTACATTTCGAGTTGGCAAGAAAGTGCTGTAGTGGTTGGAGGTCTGCATAGGCCCGACTGGGCGAATCGCACGCTCGCGCAGCCAGCGCAAGGCGGCTCACGAACGGTATACAATCACTCGATGCCTCGCTTCGCGCTGACTTTCGATGATGGTCCCGGCCCTTCCACCGCGGCGCTGCTCGATGTGCTGCGCGATGCCGGCATTCAAGCGACCTTTTTCGTGCTCGGGCGCAATGCAATGGAGGCGCCGTGGTGCGGCGGCGACGTCGCGCGGGCGCGGGCGCTGGCGCTGCGGGTCGTGCGCGAAGGGCATTGCGCGGGCAATCACAGCTATTCGCATCTGAAGCCCGATCGGTGGCGGGAAGTCGCGGCCGATCTGCGGCGCGGCGATCAAGTGGTGAGGGACCTGCGCCGCGAGGCGGGGCTTCCCGATGGGCCAATACCGGTGCGGCTTCCTTATGGCATTCGTTTGCTTGAACAAACCATTGCCGCGCCCACCGGTACGGTGAACGCGGTCACCCTCGATCCCCGCGTGGCTGTGCTGGCGTCGATGGGGCTTTCGCACCTGCACTGGACGAGCGACTTCGACGATTGGACGTTGCAGGCGGGCGATGGCGCGGCGCTGGCGACTCGTATGATTGAGCATATCGAAAGCAATGCTCGACTTGGCCTTGATGCAGTGTTGGATCTCCACGATTCCGGGACCGGTTCGAGCTTCGGCTATGAGCGGCCCGCGACCGTTGAAGGCGTGCGCCTGCTGCTCGCCGAGGCCACGCGCCGCGGCTGGACGACGTTCACTGCGGGGCACGGCTGAGTGACGAATGACTTCAGCGGCGCGCGAGCCGCAACGTCTTGCTGTACCCGTCATCGAGGACGCGCAGCTGCACTTCGAGCACGCCCGTCTCGGTGACGCGGTATTGCTCCTCGACTTCCGGGCCGTCCATGCGCCGCACCGGGATGTCAGCCAGATCGAGCCGGTCGCGCAGGGCAGGATCGAAGGGGAAGAGCACCTCGTCCCAGAGCGCGAGGTTGCCTTCCGGCCGGCCGCCCTCGATGCGGCCGCATTCGACGAAGCGATAGTGACCAAGATTGTGCGCGGCGCGATATCGCCGCGCGACCTCGAACGGCAGCGGCGAGTCTTTGGGGACCAGCACGTCGAACGAAATGGCCTCGCCGCCCTGCGTCTCGCGGAAGACGCCGAAGTGGCGTGTGAGCTTCTCGGTCAATCGATATCCCGCCGCCTCGTCGAGAAAGATGGCGAGTCCGATGGCGCACGACCCGAAGGGATGCGGCGAGCGGCGGACTCGATGGGTGCCAAAGCGCTCGCGCAGCTGCCGATAGACCGGCGGGAATGCGCTCGCGCCGCCGACGACATAGATGCCGGCGAGCTCATTCCAGTCCACCGCATCCTCCGCGCCGCGCCGCGGATCGCGCATGGCGGGCTCCATGGCCGTGAGCGTCTGCTCGACCAGCGGAGCGCAGCGCGCAAAGACCTCCTCGACCGGCAGCACCAGATCGTCGATCACGAACTTGCGGGTATTGGCGTTGGTGGCTTCTTTCTGCGCGCGGCATTCATCCAGCAGCGTCGGCAAATCCCGGGAGCCGGCTGTTTTTTCCAGCACCAGCGAAAGAATGGCCTGGTCAAAGTCGTCGCCGCCCAGCCGCGAGACGCCGGCGCTGGTGACCACTTCATTGCGGCGGCCTTCCATATGAATCAATGAGGCATCGAAAGTGCCGCCGCCGAGGTCATAGACGAGCACGTATTCGCGGCGCGCGGTGACCGTCTCGCGAAATCGGTGCGCGTATTCGAAACCAGCGGCCGACGGCTCGTTGATGGCCGCTTTCACTTCGAACCCGGCGCGGCGGTAAGCATCCAGGGTCATCAGGCGCTGGGCGCTGGAGGCGTTGGCGGGGACGCTGATGGCGGCTTCAATCGGCTCGTCTACGCTCAAGCCCGCATTCGAGGCGCGCAGCTCGTCGCGCAGGTGCTCGAGAAAGCGGGCGACCAGATCCGCCAGAAGAAAGGTGCGGCCGGCGAGCGCCACTTCGGTGTGCGGCCCGGCGTCGTTGAGCAACCGCTTGAAGGAGCGCAGCAGATCCCAGCCGGGCTCGCGCGATAATTGCGCGGCGGCGTGGCCGAAGCGCAGCTCTCCCTCCGTGTTGACGGCAATGAGTGAAGGGATGACGTCGCCGTGCTCGAAGGCGACGATGGGATAGTTGCCACGATCGACCAGGGCGACGACCGTGTGGGTGGTTCCGAGATCGATGCCGAAGCGCATGGCGCGAGACTATCGCGCGTGATAGAGGCGCGCGCCATGATGCTCTTCGCCCTGCTGGTGGCCGTGCTCCCGAACGAGGCTGCGCTGCACAAAATGAGCGCGCGATTCGCGCCCACCGAAATCGGCGCGGAGCTGAAGACGCTCCCCGCTCCGGAACGCGAGGCCTTGACGAAGATCGTCGCGGCCGCGCGGCTGATGGACTCGCTCTTCCTCCGGCAGGTGTGGGCGGGCAACGAGCCGCTGCTCCTTTCACTCGCGCAGGATCACTCGCCGCTGGGCCGCGAGCGGCTGCATGCGTTCGTCATCAACAAGGGACCCTGGTCTCTGCTCGACAGCGACGCGCCCTTCATCCCGGGCGTGCCTGCGACCAGGCCCGAGCAGGCCAACTTCTATCCCCTCGACGCCACCAAGCAGCAGGTCGAGGAGTGGCAGAAGACGGCGCCGGGCTCGACCGGCTTCTTCACCACCGTGCGGCGGGCTCCCGACGGCAAGCTGGTCTCGGTCCCTTACAGCCTGGAATATGCCGGGGAGCTTTCGCAGATAGCGGCGTTGCTGCGCGAAGCCGCGGCGCTGACGCAGCAGAAGACCCTCAAGACTTTCCTGGAAAAGCGCGCGGCGGCCTTCCTGTCGAATGATTACTACGACAGCGACGTTGCCTGGATGGAACTCGACGCCACAATCGAGCCGACGCTGGGGCCTTATGAGGTCTATCAAGACGGCTGGTTCAATCAGAAGGCGGCCTTTGAAGCCTTCATCGCTTTGCGCGATGCGGCTGAGTCGGACAAGTTATCGAAATTGTCGAAAGAGCTGCAAGGCATCGAGGATTCATTACCGATCGACCCGAAGCTCCGGAACCCGAAGCTCGGAGCGCTCGCACCCATTCGCGTGGTCAACCTGGTCTTTGCCTCCGGGGACGGCAACCGCGGCGTGCAGACGGCGGCGTACAACCTGCCCAACGACGAGCGCATCGCCCAGGAGCGCGGGACCAAGCGGGTGCTGCTGAAGAACGTGCAGGAAGCGAAATTCCGCAAGACGCTGGTGCCCATCTCGCAGGTGGTGCTGGCGCCGCGCGACCGCAAGGACGTCGCCTTCGATGCCTTCTTCACGCACATCCTGATGCATGAATTGATGCACGGTCTCGGACCTCACAAGACGGCCAGCGGCACCACCGTGCGGCAAGCGATGCAGGAGGCGGGCAGCGCCCTGGAAGAAGCCAAGGCCGACATTGCCGGCCTCTTCGCCATGGGCAAGCTGGTCGACGAGGGCGCGCTCGACAAAGGTCTGGCGCGGACCATGTACACGACCTTTCTGGCATCCTCATTCCGCTCCATCCGCTTTGGCATCAACGAGGCGCACGGGAAGGGACAGGCCTTGCAGCTCAATCGCCTGCTCGACGACGGCGCGGTATTGGTGGCGAAGGACGGAACCTTCTCGGTGGACCCGAAGAAGTTCCACGCTTCAGTGACCCAGCTCACCGCGGACATCATGACGCTGCAGGCTGAGGGCGATGCGGCGAAGGCGCGCGCGTGGCTCGCGAAGGACGGCGTCATCCGGCCTTCCGTGCAGCACATCCTCGACCGGCTCAAGTCGGTCCCGTTCGATATCGAACCGATCTATACAATCAAGTAAGTTTCAATCAAAGCGCGCGTCGCGCTGGACGGCGGCGCGCGCTTGGCGAGGCGAAATCGGGCCGGGCCTTTGCGTAGAGACCGGCATGTAGAGGCAAGCTTGAACGTCAGGTAGCGGGTCCCGGCTCCGCGGCAAGGTGGCCTGAAGCGGCGCCCTTCCGGAGCCGCCGCGCCTCCAGCCAGCGATACGCGAGCACTCGCAGGGGCGGCTGCAGCAGCCGCGTCAGGAACGCGAGCTGCAGAGACCCGCCGATGACCACGATGGCGAGCGGTCGCTGCGTGTCGGCGCCGATGCCATGCGCGAGCGCCGCGGGGAGCAGGCCCAGCGTCGCGACCAGCGTGGTCATCAGCACCGGACGGAACCGCTTCTCGGAGGCCTCGCGCGCGGCCTGCTCGACCGGGAGTCCCTGCCCGAAATGCAGCCGCTGGAAGTAGGTCACCATCAAGAGCGCGTCCTGCACCGCGATTCCGAAGATCGAGACGAAGCCCATCGCCGCCGACACCGAGAAATGCTGGCCGGTGATCGAAGATGACGCCCGAGACCCCGGTCAGCGTGAAGAGCGGCAGGAACGCGACGCAAATGATCAGCGTCGACCAGGTCATTGGAACGGCGACTTCGCGCGCGGCAACCAGGATGCGGTCGCGCATAGTTCCTTTGCCGCCCTTGCCGACGTGGCGGAAGATGTTCTCCATCATGATCACGGTCGAGTCGACGACGATGCCGAAGTCGACCGCGCCCAGCGAGATGAGGTTGGCCGAGGTCCTGGTCAGCACCAGGCCCGCGAAGGCGATCAGCAGCGCGATCGGAATGTTGATGGCCGCGACCACCGCTGCGCGCCAGTCGCTGAGAAACAGCACCAGAACGCCGGTGACCAGCAGGATACCGATGACCAGGTTGTGCAGCACCGTGCGGGTCGTCTCGTGCACCAGCTCGCCGCGCGCGTAGTACGGCTTGATCTCCATTCCGGGGGGCAGCAGCTTTTTCTCGCGAATGAAGGCCAGGCGGTCATAGACGCCCTGCAGCGTCGGCTCGGTCTCGGCGCCATAGCGCATCAACACGATGCCCTGGACCACGTCGCGCTTTTCGTTCTGGCCGATGACGCCCAGGCGCGGGGCGGCTCCCATACTTACGTGCGCGAGGTCGCCGATGCGCACCGGCGTGCCGCCGGTCGAGACCACCACGATATCCTCGATATCGTGCTCGTCCTTGATCAGCCCGACGCCGCGAATGTCATAGGATTCGTCGCCCATCGATAAACGCTGACCGCCGACGTTCTGATTGGCGTTCGCCACCGCGGCGTTGATCTGCGCGATGGTCAGCTTGTGGGCGCGCAGCCGATTTGGATCGATCTCGATCTGGTATTGCCGCGTCTCGCCGCCGAAGCTGGTGACGTCGGTGACGCCCGGGACGCGCCGCCATTGGCGCTCGAGCACGAAGTCCTCGGCCGCCTTGAGCTGCGACAGCGAATACCCGTAGCCTTCGAGCGTATAGCGGAAGACCTCGCCGACTGCGTTCCATGGCGAGATGGACGGCTGCACTCCCGCGGGCAGCGCGATGCCGCCCAGCCGGTTCAAGACTTCCTGCCGCGCCTGCTCGTAGGAGATGTTCCAGTCGAAGTAGCACTTCACGTCGGACAGACCGAACAGCGACTGCGAGCGGATATGCACCGTGTGCGGCATGCCCGAGAGCCCCACCTCGAGCGGGAGGGTCACGGTGCGCTCGACCTCCTCGCCCGAGAATCCGCTGGGCTGCGCGATGACCTCGATCATCGGCGGCACCGGGTTTGGATAAGCTTCGATATTCAATTCCTTGAATGCGAACAGCCCGCCCGCGAGCAGGAAGCACGCGAGCGCCAGGATAGTTCCCGGCGCTTTCAGGACGCGGCCGAGCAGGGCTTCGAGCATGTCGGCCTACAGCATTCCCGCGAGCAACTGCGTGCCCGCGACGACGATTTGCTGGCCCTTCTCGAGCCCGTTCTTCACTTCCACGAGCCCGGTTGCTGCTCGAGTCGTCGATCGTCACCGGGAACCGCACCACACGGATGAGCCCGGCCTCGGTCTTGCCGCGCTCCACGAAGACGACCGGCTGGTCGCCCAGGTGAATGACGGCGGCGCGAGGAATCGCGAGCCCGGGCTTGCCGTCCGATTCCACCGCCAGCGCCGCCCACATCTCCGGCTTGAGCAGGTGGTCCTGGTTCGCAAGCACGCAGCGGACCTTGGCGGCGCGCGTGGCCGGGTCGAGGGTGCTCGAGATCCAGTCGATGCGGCCGGCAAAGGTACGGTCGGGATAGGCCGCGACGCGCAGCTGTGCGGGGCCGCCCACCTTCAGCCGCGCGAGATTGTTCTCGTAGACGTCGGCGAGCACCCAGACCTGGTCGATGTTGCCGATGGTGAAGAGCTCCGCGGCGCCGCCGGTCGAGTACTGGCTCTGCACTTCCATGCCGGGATTGATTGTCCTTGCGACCACCTCGCCGTCGATGGGAGCGCGCAGGACGTAGCGCTGCGTGGTCGCGCTGCCGGTTCCGGCGTGCAGCATCCGCAGGCGCTGCGTGGCGCGCTCGAGCTCGGCCCTGGATCGGCCATAGTTGTCTTCGGCCGTTTCGTAATCCATCTGCGAGGCGGCATGCTTGTCGTAAAGGCCCTTCTGCCTTTCGAGGTTGTGCTTGGCCGCGGTCAGGTCCGCCCGGGCCTTTCCCAGATCAGACGATGCGTTGCCGACGTCCGGCGATTCAATCGTCGCGAGCGCATCGCCCTTGCGAACGCGCGCGCCGACCGCCGCGTTCAGCTCCATGACCCGGCCCGCCACCGGCGAGAGCACGTGCGCCACGCGCTTGTCGTCGAAGGTCACGCGGCCATAGGCGGGAATCGAGCGATCCAGCACCGCCTCCTGCACAGCAGCGATCTCGATCTGCTTGCTCTGCAACTGGTCCTGGGTCAGCCAGAGTTCACCCGCGGGGGGCCCGGGGCGCGGGATCTCCGCGGCCTTCGAAGAGTTGCACGCGGTGCAGGCAAACGATGCAATCGAAACCATCAGGGCGGCGAGGGTCTTCATGACGTGCTCCTTTGCTGCTGAATCAAATCAAATCGAAAGGAAGGAGAAGCCGAGCGCGAAGAGCACCCGCGGGCGCTCTTCGCGGAACCGGCCCGCCTTGACCGCCGACTCGAGCGAGAGGTTCGTGGCCGCGATGATGCGGACATTGGCGGTGCGCTCCTTCGGCTCGCCCAGCCGCTCGAACGAACGGTCATTCAGAACCCGCAGCAGCCGCGCCTGCGCGTCGTGGCTCAGGTCGCCGACCTCGTCAAGGAACAGCGTCCCTCCTTCCGCCTCCTGAACCTTCCCAAGCGTATCGACGACCGCGCCGGTGAACGCGCCCTTCTTGTGGCCGAAGAGGACCGAGCTCATCAGGTCGTTCGACAGCGCCGGACAGTTCACGCTGACGAACGGCGCGGAGGGACGGTTGGAGTGCGCCCGCAGCCAGCGCGCCAGCACGTTCTTGCCGGTGCCGCTCTCGCCGCGCAGGAGGATGACGGCTTCGGATGCCGCGGCGCGCCCGGCCTGCTTGGGAAAGCCGCGATAGGCCGCCGACTCGGAATCGAAGAAGCCGTCGACGTCGGTCTCCTCGAGGCGCTCCTGCTACTCGGAGAGCTTGCTCTGCAGCAGCTTCGACTCGATCACGCGCCGCGCGGTGTGGCGAACCTGGTCGGGCGTGAATGGCTTGGCAGGTAATCGACCGCGCCCAGCTTCATCGCCTGCACGGCGGTCTCGAAGCTCGCGAACGCGGTGATGACGATGACGCCGGTGTTGGGCTGGCGGCGCAAGATCTCGGGCAACACGTCGAGCCCGGACTCGCGGCCGAGCCAGAGGTCGAGGAAGACCGCGTCGAAGCTCGAGCGTTCGAGCGCCTCGAACGCTCCGCTCGGCGTGGCCGCGCCCAGCACCCGGGCGCCGTCGCTCTCCAGGCAGAGCCGCAGCGAGCTGCGCACTCCGGCGTCGTCGTCGATGACGAGGGCGCTCCAACTCGGGTCTTTCGCATTCACCATGGGTTTCGAGGCAGCTGCGGGCGCGCGGGCCCGCCACGGCAGGGTTCTACCCGGCCCGCGTCTGCGATGCACGGAGTTGCCGGCGCTCGCGAAGCTGAACCGGCATCGCCGAAGCCTCGGGGCTGGCCGCGCCTTCCACCTGCGAAAGGATCTGCAATGCAGCGCGATCGAGACCGCCCGTGCTGACGCGGCCGTTCAACGCGCCGAGTTGGACCTCAAACTCGATTTGCTCGTCGCGCGCGAAGCGGGCGAGCTGCGCCACGAGCCAGAGCACGTCGCCGTAGCTTTGGGAGGCGCGCCGGTCGAGGAAGAGCTCGCCGGAGAGGAAGCGGGGACGCAGAGGGCCGCCAGCACTCAGCTCTCGCGGAGGTGGCGCCGCCCAGTCCCGGCGCTCCGGCGGGCGCAGAATGGCGTCGCCCAGCCGCGCCGCCCTGCGGCCATCGACCGGAGCGCTGCTGCGATAAGCAAGAACCGCTCGGTCGCAGAACAACGGCGGAATCATCGGCTCTTTCATCGAAGCACCTCCGGTTCACGCTATGCCTCTGCATTCCCCGTTCCAACCGTGTCTGGACCGATGTTCGCAGAGGCCAACCCGGGCTCGTCCTCATCTCCTGGTGCCCCAGACGCGTTGCCTCGCGGCGACCGTTCTCGCTCACGCAGCCGGTGGGTCCGCGACAGGCCCGGAAAGAATCTTTCCTTCCACGAGACGGGCCGGCGGTCCACTCAGGCGAGCGCGCGACGTGCTGAAGCCAACCCAAGCATCACAAAGAACAGAGCGCTCATCGCCAGCTCCACGGAGCCCCCGGTCGGCACCAGGGAACGGCTCGAGAGAAAGAGCCGCGCTCACTTCGCCGCGCTGAAGGCACCCCCGAGATCGAGGCAGCGCTACACAGCACGAGCAGCCCCATCAACTGTTCCGCCGGCTCGCGACGAAGGTCTCTCTTCAACGCTGTACGGATGCATCCTTCGTTAAGCTCAAGACCACGTTGGTGCGCGGGTTCAAAGCCCGATCTCCAGAACGCAGTCGTCGAACTGGAAGCGCTGCTACATCGTGATCAGCACCTTGCCGCCCGCGCCACGCTCGGCAAGCTCCTGCGCCTGCGCGGTCTGAGCGAGTAGAAACCGCTTTGCAATTGGTATCCGCAGCTCCTTGCGCGCCACGCACGCCGCCAACTCACCTAGCCGCTTCGAGTCTGGATGAGCCATGAACGCGCGCACGTTGATTGGCTTTCCCTTCGCTGCCGGCGGTTCGCCGACGGCGCTGCCCAGGGTCCCGCCCTTCTTTAAATGTGGAATCAACTTGCCGATGGTCTCGTGTCCAACCGTGTCCGCAATCGCGTCCAGCTCCGGCAGCGCGGCCAGCTCGGCCTCGTCGTCGAGCGCGACTACCGAGTCCGCGCCCAGCTCGGCTGCCTGGGCTTTCTGGGTCTTGCGCACTCCAGCGATCACGCGCGCGCCGAGCTGCTTCGCGAGAAACACCGCTACGCGCCCCACGCTGCCGACAGCGCCAGTGACCAAGACGGTCTGGCCCTTCTGCAGCTTCATCGCCTCTTCGATCAGCTGCGCCCCGGTCAGGAGAACGAGCGGCAGCGCTGCCGCCTCGTGCAGATCAAGCCTGTCCGGCAGGCGTGCAAGCGCGTCTACTTTGGCCGCGACCTGCTGCGCCCAGCTGCGCATCACCAGCCCAAGCACCTTGTCGCCCGGCTTGAACGCGGTGACGCCCGCGCCTACCTCGAGCACTTCGCCAGAGACATCGCGGCCCAAAATCTCTGGCAGCGTCAGCGGCATTATCTCCTTCGCCTCGCCCGAGCGCAGCTTCCAATCGATCGGGTTCACACTGGCGGCGGCCACCTTGATCAGCACTTCGCCCGGACCCTCTCTGGGCGCGGGAACTTCGCGCTCTTCGAGTTGATCGACGCCGCCATATGCCTTCAGAACGATGGCCTTCATGAGTTCTCCCTTCGAAAGCGCAAGGTGAAGTAAGCACGAGGAGCGCGGTTGACATCCGGTTCAAGCTCGCCATTCGCTGCCTCAATTCCCGGCCGCCGGTTAAGCCAGCCGCTCGATGAACCGCGGGTCGCCGCGTTCCTCGATCTTCATTGAGATCCCGGTCAGGACCAGCCGGCCCTCGGCGCCTTCGAGCTCGACGCGGACCGCGCCGCGCACCTCGAGCGGCAGCGCGAGCTCGTGATGAGCGCTGCCTTCGATCAAGACCGCTCCCGCCGTGATCCAAAGAAGTCCGTCGGGAGGCGATTCAATCAGCGCAGCGCCGCCCACCACCAGGTCGAGGTCCTGCTCCCAGCCGGTGCCCGCCTCGCCGTTCGAGACGCGCAGATAAGCAGACAGCCGCACCCGCGCCTGGCCGCCCGCGACCTGCACGGACTTGACCTTCGAGTCGTGCAGCTCAATCTCGCGCCGCTGCGTGCGCGGGAACGCTCCGCAGCCCTTGGGCTCTCTCATCGCACCGAAGCTTGCGCGCCGGGCGGCGCTCGCGCAATGGCGCGGCGCTGCGTAGCACGCCGCGCCTGGGTTCTGCTTCCCTTGGTCGAGTGCAGCCGAGCCAGGAGCGAGTCGACGAAACGTGGAGTTATCGCTGGTCATCAGCGCGGACGGCGGTGGAAGTAACGGCTATCGCCTACGCTCGTGGAAACTCGAACTGCAGCGGCTCGCCCTCGAGTCTCAGACACGCAACTCGCGCTCGTCAACCTTGAGCCGCATCACTTTCATGGTGGTTGGAACTACACCATTCACCCCACGCCGACCTGAAAGCGATCGGGTCATTTTGCGGCGGCCCCTAACGGTCAAATAGCTTCTGCAGCTCCTGCGCGTTGCTCGTCGATTGCAATGCGAGCATCAGTAAAATCCGCGCCTTCTGCGCCGAGAGGTTGTCGCCGAAGATGGCACCCGCCTCCTGCAGCGTCTTGCCGCCGCCCTGAAAGCCATAGTTGGGCAATACCCTGCCGTTATAGACGCGAGTCGTAATCACCACCGGAATGCCCTTGCCGATGGCTTCTTTGACTGCTTCGAACAGCGCCGGGTTCATGTTGCCCCAGCCCAGCGCCTGGACGACGATGCCCTTCGCACCCGCCTGAAGTGCGGCCCGGACGAAGGTGCCGTCGGCGCCGCCATACATGGGCACGATATCGACGCGCGGCAGGTGCGGCGCGTCCTTGAGCGCGACGTGCTGGCGGCGCAGCGGCGCGCGATAGAACACCACGCGGTCATAATCGGCTACGCCCAGGAAGCCGTAGTCACCCGACTTGAAGGTCTCGACGTCGGAGGTGTGCGTCTTGACCGCCTCGCGCGCGGCGTTGATTTGATTGTTGAGCACGATCATCGCGCCCATCTTCTTCGCCTGCGGAGAGACGCAGATGCGCGCGGCATTGAGCAGGTTGCGCGGACCATCGAAGTCTTTCTCGCTGGCATTTCGCTGGGCGCAGATGAGCACCACCGGCTTGTCGCTGTCGAGGGTCAGGTCGATAAACCACGCCGTCTCCTCGAGCGTGTCGGTGCCATGCGAGACGATCACGCCCGCCACCTCGGGCCGCGCCAGCGTTTCGTTCACCGCCTTCGCGAGCTGCGTCCAGCGGTCGGGGTCCATGTAATCGGAAGGAACGTTGCTGAGGTTCTGGACCTCGATGCGGGCCACCTTCGAGATCTCGGGCACGGTGGAGATCAGGTCCTCGCCCGAGATGGCAGGGACCGGCGCGTGCTTCACCGGATCGATCTTCATCGCGATGGTGCCGCCGGTGGCGATGAGCCGCACGACGGGGAGCGCGGGCTGCTCCGTCGCGGCGGCGGCAGGCTTCGGTTGCTGGGCCTGCGCGGAGGCGCAGGCGAGGAGCAGCGTGGCGGCGGCGAGGGATGCGCGAATGAGGCTTCGGGGGACAAGCGGCATGAGGCGATTGCACTCTCCCTGCGCGCATTTGTCCAGTCCGAGGTGGCGGCTTCGAGGCGGAAGGCGACCTTCGCGCGTCTCCGGAGAACCCTCGACGGCGACGGAGACCCCGAGCTTCGCGTCCGCACGCGCGGGGCGGCGCCGCATCCATTCAAGCTGGGCGCGGCCGGCGCCTTCGAACCCCGGGCCACCCCTCCGCATCGTGGCGCGATGCAGGTCAGCCGCTAAATCAGCGCGTCCAGCGCGCCTACGTGTTTATAGTCCCGCGCTCTTGAGCGAACACGACCAGAGTGCCCTGCGGCGCGACCCGTTCTCCAGCCTGTTGCTGGCGGCGGTGGCGCTGCTGCTGGCGTCGCTCTTCGCGGCGGCCAGTCTCACCGGACCGCTCTCCTGGGCAGTGGGCCTGATCTACATCTGCTACGACACCTGGCTGCTGGCGACGATGGTGCGCTTAAGCCGCCGCGCCATCCTGCTGCAGCTCTCGGCCAGCCCCGCGCCGCCCAGCGAGCGAAGGCCCTCGCTGGCGGTGCTGATCGCCGCGCGCAACGAAGCGGCCGCGCTGCCGCTCGCGCTCGACGCGGTGCTTTCCCAGGACGACCCTCCCGACCAGCTGATCGTCATCGACGACGGCTCCACCGACGGCACGCTGAAGCTCCTGCGCGAGCGGTACCAGGCGAACCTCCCCGATGGCGGCCGCGGCGTGGGACGGGGGCCGCGGCTGACGGTGCTGGCGAAGGCGGGCTCGGGCAAGGCGCGCTCGCTCAACGAAGCGCTCACGCTTTGCCATACCGAACTGGTGGTGACGCTCGACGCCGATACCGTCCTCGACGCGGGCGCGCTCGCCGCCGTGCGCGCGGACTTCGCGCTCGACCCGGAGCTGGCCGCGGGCTGCGGCGTCCTGCGGCCGGTGGCCCAGCCCGGCCGCGCCGCAAAGGTCTTCGAACTCTACCAGACCTTCGAATACCTCCGCTCGTTCCTGTGGCGCATGGCTTGGTCGCGCGACGACACGCTGGTATTGGTCTCCGGCGCATTTGCAATCTTCCGCCGCGAGACGCTGCTGGCGGTGGGCGGCTTCGATCCGGCGTCGAACGTCGAGGATTACGAATTGCTCTTCCGCATGCACCGCCGGAGCTGGGAGGAGCGAGGCCAGCCGCTGCGCGTGCGCGTGGTGGGCGCCGCCCGCGCCACCACCGACGTTCCCTCGCGCGCCGGCACCTTCCTGCGGCAGCGCACGCGGTGGTTCGCCGGCTTCATCGAGACCATGTTCAAGAACCAGGACATGGGTGGGGCGGCCGAGATATGGCCGCCTCGGCAGCTTTCACCTGCTGGTCAAGACCATTGATACCCTGTTGCCCGTCTATGGGTTATCGGCGTTCCTGGCGTTGCTGCTGTTGATCCTGCGCGGAGCGGGCATCCCCGCGCTGGTGGTCGCCGCGCTGCTGGCCAAGTTCGTCTTCGATTTCTGCTGCCACGTCTATTGCCTTTCATTGCACCAGCGCTGGCAGCGGCAGCCGCTGACCGGGCGGCTGTTCGGCCACGCGGCGCTGGCCAGCCTCACCGAGCCGTATTTCTTTCAGCTCTTC
Source organism: Deltaproteobacteria bacterium (assembly GCA_025358085.1). GTDB lineage: Bacteria > Myxococcota > Myxococcia > Myxococcales > 40CM-4-68-19 > JANYKT01. Next base: position 38,288 of record JANYKT010000168.1, read on the forward strand.
CGGCAGACAGGCGCGCTGCTGGGCTGGATCGCGTTCCTGCGCGGCCGGGCCGAATGGGCGCCGCGGAGACCAGCCCAATGATCCTCTATCTATTGATCGCAGCGGTCACGTTCGAGCAGGGCCTGCAGCTCAAGCGGGAGCAGAAGCTGCCGGAGGCCGCGCAGGTCTTCGCCGAGCTGGTGCGCGCGCAGCCGCGCGATGCGGCGGCCGCGGAGCAGTGGGCCACGGTGTTGGGATGGCTTGGGCGGTTCGATGAATCGATCGCCGCCTGGCGCCACGCGCTGGAGCTCAAGCCCGGTGAGCCCGACTACGCGGTTGGGCTGGCGCGGGTGCAATACTGGAAGGGCGAATTGCAACCAGCGAGGGAAGGTCTGGAGAAGGCGGTGCAGGCGGCGCCGCGCGACCTCGACGCGCTCTCGCTGCTGGGCGATGTCTGCACCGCCGCGCACGACCCCGATTGCGCGCATTCGGCATATGAGCGCGCGCATGCCCTCGATCCCGCCAATGCCGATCTCGCGCGCAAGCTGGCCCGCGCAGGGCCCAGGCAGCTGCACCGCCTCGACGCCGGCGGTACGCTCGATCAATACAATACCGCGCGCGACTTCGAGGGGTCCTTCTTCGCGCAGGTCAGCGCGCAGCTGGCGGCGGGCTTCGTTCTCTCCGCAGGCTATGAGCAGCTCCGGCAGTTCGGGCAGGTCGATCACCGCGTCAACCTCACCGCCTATCTCAATGCGACCGATACCTTGCAATTGAGCGCGCGGGTGGCGGTCAGCCCCGGCGCCAACACCATCGCCAACTGGGACGCGGGCGTGTCCGCCGAGCAGCGGGTGGCGTCTTTCGCCAGCGCGCTGCTGCTGCTGCGTCACCTGGACTTCAGCGACAACGGCGTCACCATCCTGGGGCCGGGCGTGCGCTTTCTCTATGGCTCGTTCTCGCTGCTCTTGTCGGGAGGGCCGGTGTTCAGCAGCGTCTTCGACACCCAGGCCTTCGGCCAGGGCCGGCTGGAATGGAATGCCACCGACGAGCTATCTTTCTATGGCGGCTATTCGCGCGGCGGCGAGGCCCAGCACGTCGCCGGCGCGGCGCTGCTGCCCCCGGGCGCGCCCACTACCGAGATCCGCACCACCAGCGACGCCATCTTTGGCGCGCAGTGGCAGTTCGCGCCGTCCTTTGGCGTGCGCCTCGATTACACGCACGAGGTCCGGCAGGCCACCTATACGCGCAATAGGCTCGGCAGCGCGTTCAATTACCGATTCTGACGATGACACTCTGCCGTTAGCGCAACTCAGGAAAGCATCACGGGTTCGTTGGAACTCCGCCGGACCGTACACGGGCTGCACAACTAATCTCGGGTTGATTGGTCGTCCTTCACATTGGTCGCCCCGATACCAAGGGAAGAAGTGCATGTGGAGGTGCGGTAGGGAGTTTCCGTGAATTTCGTAGTTCATCTTCACAGTCTTAAGTAGCGGATGCCACGGCCAGTGAGATCTTCCGCGCGTCACGCATGAATGCCGAGGCGGAAGCCTCAAGCTTCGCTATTTCGTGGACCTCATCGGACCCACTTGCGGCTTGACCGTCCTATCGCCTCGAGCCCGTGAAATCTGCATTGCAGCAACCGCATTCCGTAACGTGCCAGAAGCAGCTCGACCGCCTCGACGAGGTTGAAGCGCTCAGTGCTTCTCGCCCAGCTCTCTCCGGCGGCGCGGGCCAAGGCGCTCCAGAGGCTGGCGTTACTCGCGCTCGCGGCGCATAAGAGTGATCCACGCGCGGTGAGCGGGCGAGGTGGAGCGATGAAGTGGTTGTTGATCGGCCTCGCGGTGCTGGCGGCGCTGATTCTGGTGCTGGTGATCGGCGGGTTGCTCCTGCCGCAGAGCCACGTCGCGTCTCGGACCGCGACGTTCAAGCAGCCGCGCGCGGTGGTGTGGGCGGCGCTCACCAACTTCACCGCGTTTCCATCGTGGCGGGCAGACGTGACGTCGGTCGAGGTGCTCGGCCCGAAACAGTTCCGCGAGGTCGGCTCGAACGGTGCGATTCTGATGGACGTCGTCGAGACGACCGAACTGTCGCGCCTGGTGACGCGCATCGCCGATCCGAAGCTGCCCTACGGAGGAACATGGACGTACGAGCTGGCCGACGCCCCGGGAGGCTCGACGCTCACCATCACCGAGCGGGGAGAGGTCTACAACCCGATCTTCCGCTTCCTGTCGAAGTTCGTCTTCGGCCACACCGCCACGCTGGAGAAGTACCTCGGCGCGCTGAGCAAGAAATTCGGAGAGAGCTGATGGGCAATGAAGCAGAGTGCTCGGCGCGGTACGGCGCGCAGCGCGGCAAGGGTCGAGCGCTGCTGGAGACGAAGGAGCTGATTTTTCGCGGCGACTTCCGCGCGGTGTTTCCCTTCGCCGAGATGAAGGGGCTGCGCGTCGACGACGGTCGCCTGGCGTTCGAGCACCGGGGCCAACCGGCCGTGCTCGAGCTGGGGCCGCTGGCGGCGAAGTGGGCCGAGAAGATCAAGAACCCACGCTCGCGAATCGAGAAGCTGGGCATCAAGCCCGGCCAGCGCGTCGCGGTGGTCGGGGTCGACGATTACGGCCTCCTTTCCGAGCTGGCCGCCCGCGGCGCTGAGGTCGCCAGCGGCAAGGAGAAAGACTGCGACGCGATCTTTCTCGGCGTCTCCAGCAAGGCGGACCTGAGAAAGATCGCCGCCCTGAAATCGTCGCTGAAGAAAGACGGAGCGCTCTGGCTGATTCGGCCCAAAGGCGCCAACGCGCCGGTCGGCGAGCTCGAGACGATGGCCGCCGGCAAGAAAGCCGGCCTCGTCGACATCAAGGTGGTCGCCTTTTCGCAAACCCACTCGGCCGAGAAGTTCGTCATCCTCCTCGCCAATCGGTGACCGCGGCGCTGAGGCCAGGCGGGACAAAGGTGTCATCCGGCCGTCGGTGCAGCACATCCTCGACCGGCTCAACTCGAACCCTGTCGATATCGACCTGTTCTAGCTAGTTTAGTTAAATGGCTCTACGCGGATCATAGTAAGCCTCCAGAGTCGCTTTTCGGGAGCAGGAGGGCTGCGACGATCTTGAGGCCCAGGTACTGCTCGTCGCGATGGCCGTAGGCGCGGCGCTGGAGCTCGCGGATCTTGTTGTGCAGGCTCTCGACCATTCCGAGGCTCACCTTTCTCGCTGGAGAGCAATGGGAGCGATGCCGTCCCGGTCGCGCTCAATAAGCTGCTCCTTTTCTCGTAGGGCGTACTTAAAGTGCTTATGACCCCGGACATTTATCGTGCTCGTGACATTCTTCTGTTTCTTCTTGACAGGATATCGGGGTCGGTTGAGTTCCATCCACAGATACCGCAAGGAAGGTCAGCTATTGAGTCCGTACCGCCACGCTGCCGCGCCCTGATGCCTGGCCCCTTCGCGAGCCCGCCTGAAGCGATTGCGACCCTCTGCGGGCGGCTGTGAGAGCCGAAAACGTCAATGCTATGGATTGATACATGATTGACCCACTAAGCAATGAAGAGCTTCTCGCGGCCATCCGCGCGCTGGTCAAGAGGTCCGGCTGCATCGAGGCCGACTTGCTCGTTCATCTGGGAGAGTTCGACGAGCGCAAGCTGTTTCTCGCCCAATCCGTTTCTTCGATGTTTTCTTATTGCGTTGACGAGCTCGGTTTCTCCGAAGACGCGACTTATAACCGCATCGTCGTGGCGCGCGCGGGGCGACGCTTCCCTGCGCTGATTGAGGCGGTACGCTCAGGGACAATGCATCTGGCGGGCGCACGCCTCCTGGTCCCGCACCTGACCGAGGAAAATCATGGCGACTTGCTGGCCAGAGCGGCTGGCAAGTCGAAGCGGAAGATCGAAGAGATGATCGCGATGCTTTTTCCCAAGCCTCCAGTTGCCGCGACGATTCGGAAACTTCC
>JANYKT010000202.1 GCA_025358085.1 Deltaproteobacteria bacterium
CGGCCGGCGCGTCGGCGATGCCGCGCCGGAGCAGCACAGTGAGCGCAGCCTCCGGATAGGTCTTGCGCACCAGAGCGATGAGCCCGGCGAGCAGGTCGTACGAGCCGCTCTGGATGATGAGCAACTTGCGCGCCGTTGTCAGGTCGCCGTTGGAGTTGAGAAAGGTGAGCGTCGTCATCCCTCGAGGATCCCCTTGCGCCGCAGCGCCGCGCGGTACTCTTCCTCGAGCTCCGCCGCGATGTTCGCCCAGTCGAACTGCTCGAGGACGAGCATGCGCGCGTTCGCGGCGAGGCGGGCGGCCGAGACCGGATCGGCGAGCAGCTGCAGCGTGCGGTCGGCGAAGGCCTGCGGGTTCGCGGCGAGCGCGATATCCCTGCCATCCTTGATCGGCAACCCCTCCGCGCCCGCGGGTGTCGAGACCACCGGGACACTCGCGCCGAAGGCTTCGAGCAACTTCACGCGCACGCCGGCAGCAACGCGGATGGGAGCGATGAAGAGCGTGGCACGCGCATAGTGCGGCCGGAGATCGTCGACGAAGCCAAGGACACGGATCCGCGGGTCCTCGCAGAGCTTGCGAATCTCCGCTGGCGCGCCGAGTCCCACCACGTCGAGCCGCACCTCGGGTTTGCGCGCGTGGATCAGCGGCAGCGTCTCGCGGCAAAAGTGGAGCAGGGCGTCGACGTTGGGGCGGTGGCCCATGAAGCCGACGAAGAGCAGGGTGGCTGGCTCGGGGCGGCGCTCGATGCCGGCGAACTGTGCGGCGTCCACGCCGATGCGGCCAGCGGGCGACAGGTGAGTGCTGGGTAAATAAGGGCGGAGCAAGCCTGCATCGAGCTCGCTGACGGTGAAGACCGTGTCGAAGCGGCGCAGCGCTTCGAGCTCGAAGCGGAACATCTTGAGATATTGCGCATACCCGGCTGCGCGCTCTCGCAGGCTCGTTTGCGTCATCGCGTGCCGGTACAGAGAGACGAAGGCGATGTCGTGCTCGGTCAGGCACACCGCCGCGCGCGTAGAGGCGCGGCCATAGGGCGCAAGCTGCGTGTACTCGACGTGCACCACGTCGGGGTCGCGCTTGGCGATGAGCGTGTTGAGCTCGCGATGGAGGACGGCCTGATCGAACTCGCGCACCTCTTTAGGTGTGAACCCAAAGCCGTTCGAGCACTGGTCCTTGCGCTTGAGGAGCCGCACCTCGGCGCAGAACTCGCGCAGGTGGTCCGCCGCCTCAAGCTGGGAATCTTCGTCCACAAAGCCGGCCACGGACACCTTGTTGCCGCGTGCCGCGAGCTGCTTCGCGATGTTGTACATGCGGACCGCGCCGCCGTGCTGGATGGGCCAGAAGTGGTAGGGCGTGACCATCACAATCTCGAGCGGCGCTTTGGCCTTGAGCCGCTTCGGCGCGGTGAAGAGAACCTCGGGGGCAGCGAGATCGGTGTCTTCCAGGATGGCGCGATCGGAGGGGCCCGACCGGCCCGATCGCAGCCTGCGCGCCAACGCTTGCGGAGCTTTCAAGGCGGCCTTCACCAGCGATCGCGCGCCGGAGCGGCCATGGCGGCGCACGTCGCGGGCTGCGAGAAGCGGCAAATGCAGCAGGTGCGAGGCCAGCAGCCGCGGGTCGCGGAGGTTCGTCCAGTGCAGAAGGTAGCTGTTGCGCCTGAAAGTCTCGCTGACGAAGGTCTCGCTGAAGAAGCGCGCGCTGGTGGCGCGGTGCTCGTGCCATACCTTGCTCTCAGGTGCGAGCAGCACCTTCCAGCCGTACTGCCAGGCGCGCAGAGAGAGGTCGAGATCCTCGCAATAAAAGGGATCGTACATCTCGTCGAGCCCGCCGAGCGCGAGCCACTTGCGCCGGTCGAAAGCACACGACCCGCCGCCGCCCCAGAGGATGGGGACGAGCCGCGGCGGATCGGACGGCACCGCGTCGTGGCTGTATTGCATCATGCCGCTCTCGAAGCGTGCGCGGGTGAGCCCTGTTTCTTCGCGACGCTTGCCCGCGGCGCGGAAGAAGATCTGGCTGGAGACCGCAAAGACTTTCTCGTCGTCGAATGGCTTGAGCAACGGCGATAGGAAGTCCGGCTCGACCAGCATGTCGTTGTTGAGCAGCACAAGGATCTCGGTGTCCGAGTGGGGGACGCCGCGATTGTTTCCCTTCGAGAAGAAGTAGTTGCGGTCGAGCGCCACGACCTTCACTTGCGGGAACTTCTCGCGGAGGAACTCCACGCTGCCGTCGGTCGAGCCGTTGTCGACGACGAGCACTTGATGGTCCTGTCCCGTGTGCGCGACGGCAGCCAGCACGGACGGCAGATTGCGCTCGAGCAGTTCACGGCCTTCGTAATTCAGAATCTGGATGGTGGCGAGCCGGGGTCCGGTGGCCTCCCGCGCCGGCAGGGGCTGCTTACGCGGCAACAGCCTTGCGAGCCCGTCGACGGCCAGAGAGGCGGCGCCCAGCGCGGCAGCGAACGGAATCGTCGCGCCCGCCACGCTCCCCGCGAACACCGTACTGCGGGCAAACTTCGCGAGCTTGCGGAGGCGGACGCCGGCACTGCTGTCGAAGCGCCGTTGCAGGTCGGCAAGCTCCGCCTCGCGGAGGGTGAGAACCTTCGCGGCCGCAGCGGATTCTGCCGTAATGGCGGCGAGTTCGGCGGCAGTGGCATCGAGTTTGGCGGCAGTGGCTGCGAGTTCGACCGCAGTCGCCGCTTGCTGATCGCGCGCGGCCGCGAGATGCCGGCGCGTCTCGTCTCGCGCGCGGGCACCGGACTCGGCCTCGGCGGCGAATTCTCCGGCGGCCCGCTGCATGTCTGCACCCGCTTTAGTGAGCTCCCTCTCGAGGGATTGGCCCCATTTGCCGCGCTCGGTCCAGGCCTGCTCCAGCTTCTCAATCTCAGCCCGAAGCGAGGCACTCACAGTTTCGCCGAGGGGCATAGGCGCCTGCGCCTCGTCGGCCGGCTTCGCCCAGGCTCGGGGCACGGCGCGGACGATGAACTGGTAGGTCTCCGCGTTGGGGTTGCGCTCAAGGAACGCAAGCACTTCGCCGGGCAGCGCGCGAAGGTCGGAGTGGAATTCGGTGGAACCGGGTTCGACGCGGACGCGGTCGGCGACCCGCGCGGCGAGGTTGGCCCGGCGAAAGAGCGAGAGCACGTCGGCCTCGCCGAAGAATTGCACGTGCGTCCGGTCGAGCAGCCCTTCGCGGGAGCGGGGAAAATTTCCCTCTGCCAGCGAAAGGACAACCGACAAGTGCGTGACGTTGGGTATGGATGCGAGCAGACAGCCACCTGGGCGCAGCAGCGCCGCGAGGAGGCGCAGAGTTTCGGCGGGGGCCGGCAGGTGCTCAAGGACATCAGCGGCGACGATGACGTCGAAGTCGGCCGCGAGCGTCGGCGCGATGGCGACGATGTCTCCTTGATGCACCGCTTCGCAGTGCGCGCGCGCGGCTTCGGCGGCGACCGCATCAAGTTCGACGCCCACCACAGTGCAGCCGAGCAGACGCTGCAGCGTCGCAGCGAAACCTCCGTAGGAGCAGCCGACATCGAGCACGCGCGCGCCCACGGGTATCAGCTGGAGAAGCCGGTCCCACGAGCTGCCCGGCGGCGGGTCGAACGGCCGTGCGTCGGAGTAGGGCGCGGGCTCGACCTCGGCCGGCGCGGTTGCGGGCGCGTCACGCGCGGTTCCCTTTCTTCGAGCTGACATCGGTCATGGCTCCGGTTTTTCTCTGCGCTTGGCTCGAGCATGTGCGGCCAGTATGGGAGGCCGCTGGCGTGTAGAGGACTCCCACCTCGCCGTCAAGGACAGGAAAAAAGCCGGAGGAGTGGCGGGCCGGGGAGCGATCAGACCAGCTCTCCCTGCTTTATGGAGTTCGCGGTGGCCAGCTGAGGCCGAAGTTCTCCGTCCACAATGAGAGGTTCGGACTATAGGCGGGGTCGTCCGCGATCAGCGCCGCCCAACGCGAACGGAGGAACATCGCTTCCCTCTCGACCCGGGCGAGTTTCTCGGCTGTATCGTCCGCGCCCCGGCTATACGACTCGTGATGAATCAACACGGCATGGGGCGTAAAGATGCAGCGCAGGCCTGACTCGCGCAGCCGCAGGCACAGATCGACGTCATTGAACGATACCGGCAAATGTATTTCGTCGAACCCGCCCACGCGCTCGAAGGATTCCTTGCGCACCATCAGGCATGCGCCAGTGACCGCGCTGACCTCCTGCACAAGCTGCGCGCGGCCCATGTATCCAGGCGCTCCGGCGTCGAGTCCCTTGTGGAAGTGCCCGGCAAGGCCGAGCAATCCCAAGCCGACACCGGCATGCTGGATGCGGCCATCGGGATAGAGCAGCTTGGCTCCTACCGCTCCCACGGAAGGGCGAAGAGCTTGCGAGACCAGCTCTTCCAGCCAGCCCGGTTCGATTACCTCGGTATCGTCATTGAGGAAGCAGAGCAGCTCTCCCGTGGCGGAGCGCGCGGCCAGATTATTGATAGCTGAGTAGTTGAATGGAGCGTCAAAGTGCAGAACGCGCTCGCGGGCGAGCAGCGAGAGGGTCACTGGGTCGCGGCTCTGATTATCTACGACGATGATTTCAAAGCGAGGATAAGAAGTGTGGGCGCGCAGGCTCGTCAGACAGCGCTCGAGCACTGCGCCGCCGTCGCGGGTGGGAATCACGATGCTGACCAGCGGGGGCGGGGTGGGAAGGCGATAGCGGATCCGCGCGGTGCCCGGCAGAGGTCCTGCCAATATTTCGGCTTGGGGCAGGTGCGCGTGTAGCGCCTGCACATCGAAGGTGAGTGGCGTCCGCCGGTGGTAGAGGACGCGCGGCAGGTGCGCGATGACCGGATTCTCCGGCAGGCAGCGCAGGAGCAAATCGAGCTCTCCGGAGCCAAGCCCGCCCATCGCAACAGCGAGGGTGCGGCGGACCAGCATCAGTCCGGCCGGGAATCCGGAGGCGAGCGCGAGGTCCGGATTCCAGCGCGGCTTGAAGCGGGGTTCGACGCGCCGCGAGCCCTCCAGCCCGTCCTCATCGCTGTAGATGATGTCGATGGCGGGGTTCTCGATGAGCGCGCGCGCGAATCGGGCCAGGGCATCCGGAGCGAGCTCGTCTCCGGGTCCGACGACTGCCAGGTAGGTACCGGTCGCGCCAGCGAATGACTCGACCTGTTCCCAGTGTCGATAGGATTGCGGCGCGAGGGGCGCGCTGCTGACGAGTGAGAAAGAGGGGCCCGTCTCGGGCGCGACTGCCGGCCTTTCGTAAGCTCGAATCCAGCGCGCATATTGCCTGGGGCTGGGTGGCCCGGAGCCCAGCCACAGCTTCTCGCGCAGCTTGTCGCGCAGAGCGCGCAGGCCTCCGGATTGAAAGATCTGCCGGCCGCGGCGCAGGACGAAACCGAGTCGCCCGGGCCGGGCTAGCCCGCGCAGATAGCTTCCGATGGAGAGCCGTGCTTTCGACTCCTGTTCGCGCGCCTCGGTTGTCAAAGGTGTCAGTGCTGCGACCGCAGCGTCCACCCGATGAGCTTATACAGCAGGCGCGCGCCGACGTTTTCGTCCCACTCGCTGTCGTCCTGCGCGGGCGCGACCTCGGTGAGATCAAAGCCGACGATGGTGCGGCCGCTCTCGGCGGTCGCTTTCAGCAGCGAGGTGGCCATCTGGAAGGACAGGCCGCCCGGCACTTTGGTGCCAGTGTGCGGGCAGAGCGCCGGGTCGAGACCGTCAATGTCGAAGCTGACATAGACCTGCTGCGGGAGCGCTGCCACCATGCGCGCGCACTGCTGGGCCCAGGTCTCGCCGGCAAAGCGGCGCTCGGCCAATTCAGCATCATAGAAGGCGACGATGCGGCCATCGCTGTCCTGGATGCGCTGGTGCTCCTCCTCGCAAAGATCGCGGATGCCGACCTGGACCAGCCGGGCCACGCCGGGAAGGCGCCGCATCACATTCTCCATGATCGATGCGTGCGACCACTCGAAGCCTTCATAAGCGCGGCGCAGATCGGCGTGGGCGTCGAAGTGCAAGACCCCCATGCCCGGGAACCGCGCGGCGTGCGCCTCGATGGCGCCAAAAGAGATGGAGTGATCGCCGCCGATGGTGCCGACGATCTTGCCGCGATTCAAATACAGCTCGGCGGTGGCGCGGACGAAGGCGTTCATCTTCAGGCCGTACTCGCTCACCGTTGCGGCAGCGGCCAGGAGCGCTGGCTCGCCGTGGGTGCCGCCGCGCGCGATCACATGCGCCGCCACCAGCCGCGCCGCGTGGTCCCAGGCCTTGAGGTCGGGCGATTCTTCCAGCATGGCAATGCCGCGCTCGTAAGGCTTGCCGACTTCGATATCAAAGAGGTCCACCTGCTTCGAGGCTGCGAGGATGGCAGCCGGCCCCCCGGAAGTGCCGCCGCCGTAGCTGGTGGTGGCCTCGAACGGCACGGGAATCAGAACCACCTGCGCGTCCGCCGGCGTATGCGGCAGGCCGAAGACGCCTGACTGCTCGGGAGCGGCGGCATTGGGATCGAAGTTCATTGTGGCAGCTCCTGCGTGAGTCCCAGCTCCTGTTGCATTTCCACAACGAGCTTAGGCTTGATTCCAGTTGCGTCGAGCAGCGCCTGCAGCTCCTTGCGCGCAAGGAAGTGCTCCTTGTGCACGCGGCGCGCGAGGATGAGCTCGTTCTTCAAGGAGTGCTCCCAGCCGGTCAGCTCGGTCACCGTCACCTGGTAGCCGAAGCTCTGCAGCACGAGCGCGCGGACGACATTGGTCAAGTGGGCGCCGGCCTCGCGGCGGTGGATGGGGTGCGCCCAGATGCTCGGCCAGGGCGCGCGCGCTTGCCTGGGATTCTCTTTCAGCTGCGCCGCTACCTCGGCCTGGCAGCAGGGCACCACCGCGATGTGGTCGGCGTTGCGCCGGATGCCGAGCGCGATGGCGTCGTCGGTGGCGGTGTCGCAGGCGTGCAGGGCGGTGAGGACGTGAATGCGCTCGGGGAGCCCGGCAGCGGTGGCCTCGGTCGCGACCTGCGCCTGGATGAACTTCATCCGGTCGAAGCCGAGCTTCTTCGCGCGCTCCTGGGCGCGGGCCGCCAGGTCGGGTCTGGACTCCACTGAATAGAGGATACTCGAGCCAGACTTAAGAAACAGCTCATACAAAACGAACCCGAGATACGCATTGCCGGCGCCCGCATCGACGATGACCGGGGCTTCCGGGTGGCGCTCGAAAGCGTCGCGCAACGCGGGCTCGAGCAGCTGGACCAGGTGATTGACCTGCTTGAGCTTGCGCAGCGAGTCGGCCTGCAGCGCGCCATCGCGGCCGATCAGGTGCAGCTCTTTCAGCAGCGCGACCGACTGGCCGGGGAGCAGCTCTTTGCGGACCGCTTCGCCTTTCGCCTGCTTCATGGCGCGCGGACTATCACACGCGACCCGGTCTGTGGCAGAGGGATGCCAATGGACCTCTTTGTCGTCTGCGCGCCAGGGCTCGAGACGGTCGCGGCAGCCGAGGTGGCTGCGCTGGGACTCGCGGGCCGAGCTGTTCCCGGCGGGGTCGAGCTGCAGGGAGATCTGCGGACGGCGGCACTCCTCAACCTCTGGCTGCGCACCGCCTCGCGGGTGGTTGCGCGGCTCGGCAGCTTCACGGCGAAGACGTTTCCCGAACTGGTGCACAAGGCGAAGGAGCTGCCGTGGGAGATGGCGCTGCGGCCCAATGCGCCGGTAGCGCTGCGGGTCACCTGCCGCAAGTCGAAGCTGTATCACTCCGACGCGGTGGCTGAGCGGCTGCGGCTGGCCCTCAATGCACGCATGGGCGCGCCCGCGCCGGAGGCTTCCGAGGACGACGAGAGCGCGCAGCTCTTCCTGGCGCGCTTCGACAATGACGTGTGCACGGTGAGCGCCGACACCAGCGGCGCGCTGTTGCACCAGCGCGGCTATCGGCTCGCGCCCGGTCCGGCGCCACTGCGCGAGACGCTGGCGGCGGCGCTCTTGCTCTCGGCCGGGTGGACTGGCGCTCAGCCTCTCTGCGATCCGCTCTGTGGCGCGGGGACCATCGCCATCGAGGGCGCGCTGATCGCAGCCGGTCGTGCGCCGGGCGCGGGGCGCAGCTTCGCGTTCCAGCGCTGGGCGAAGGCGCCACCGCTGCCGGAGTTGCCGAAAGCCCGCGCGGTCACTTGCTCGATCGAAGCCTCGGACTTCGACGCTGGCGCCATCGCCGCCGCGCGCGCCAACGCACTGCGAGCCGGGGTCGCTGTTGCCTTCGAGCAGCGCGCGCTCAAGGACCTCCCACCGCGGGAGGGACCGGGCCTCGTCGCCACCAACCCTCCCTACGGGGTGCGCGTCGAAGCGGCCTCCGCGACGCGGGCGGGCGGCGACCTGGAGGCGCTCTATCGGCAGCTCGGCGAGACGTTCCGAGCGCGGCGACCCGGCTGGCAATTGGCCGCGGTGGTCCCGCAGGAACGGCTGGGGCGCGCCATCGGTCCGGGCCTGCGCCGGCTCCTCAAGACCCAGAACGGCGGCCTCCCGATCGAGTTTTCGCTCGCCGCGCCGACACGCTGACGGGCTGACTAGGACCGGAATGCTTTTCAGCCCCCGATGCGGATCATCGAGCGCGCGTGCCCCGGCCCGGCCGCCTCCTGCAGCGCGATCAGCTCGGCGGCCGGTGCGTGACCAGCCCGCTTCATTTGCAGTCCTTGCTCGATGAGCGCGACCAGGTCGTCATCGCTCGCGCCCGCGCGCATGGGGTCACGCAAG
>JANYKT010000119.1 GCA_025358085.1 Deltaproteobacteria bacterium
GCCAGCGCGCGTTTGCGCCTCACCCCGGCGCGATTCCGCCAGCTGGACCGCCTCCGCCGCGATGCCTTCCGCCTCGGCAGCGTCGCCCTCGCGGTAATGCATCTTGTCCGCCTCGAGCGTCGCCTGGTGCTCGCGATACAGACCCGCCAGCCGGCCCAGATCCGCGGGTAGCTCCGCGTTGCCCTTGCGCCGCTGCATCTGCTGGAGCGGCTTCTTCAGCTCCTCGGCAAAGTAATAGTTGAGCACCCGGACCATCCGGTCCTTGAAGGCAGTCCCGCGCTCGACCAGCGGCGCCGGCAGCTGCTGCATCGCGCTTTGCGCGACCGCTCGGTCCAGCGACTCACGCGCGTGCCACAGCGCCCACGCGGCGGTGCGGAGATCGTCGAAGTGCGCCGGGTCGAGCTCCTCCCGCGGGAGCCGGGCAAAGCGAGCGCGCACCTCGGGCGGCGTCAGCCGGTCAGCCACGCCCAGAGCCGCCAGCGCCGTGAGCTTCGCATCGACGCGCGGCGCGGTCAGACGGTCTTGCGCAATCGCGCGCAGACGCGGTTCCAGCCTCTGCAGCGCCGAGGAGTCGGGAGCCCTCGCCGGCTGGGCCGCAGCACTGTCGGCCGGCGCTGACGCCGCCGCGGAAACACTTTCGGACGGCCTCGGCGCCGCCGCGGAAGACGTGTCGGGCGGCGCCGCGGGCGCAGACGGCTTCGGAGACGCGGTGGCGGTTGCGGGTGACGCGGCGGCGGTGACGGAAGAGGTCGGCATGGGCCGCGCGGTGTAACGCTTCGACGCGCCCGCGCAAAGCCGAATCTGCGCTTCTGGCTCCGGCATATCTCGTGCAGAGCTCGGCCCGCCCCCAGGCTTGGTTCAGCTCAAACGCCAAGTACGCTCAAAGCGCCCAGCGACTCCACTTCCAGCAGCACCCGCATCCCCGCCCGGAGCGGCTCGGCCACGGTGGCCGCGCCAGCCAGCACGACGCTCCCCGCCGGCAGCGACCTGCCGTGCAAAGCGAGCATGGCGCAGAGCTGCACCAGCGAATCGACCGGATGCCCGGAGATGGCGCTCGACCGCGCCTCCTGCACGACGCGGCCGTCGATGCTCATCTGCATCTGGAGATCGCCAACTTCGCACGGAGCCATCCAGTTGCCGAGCGCGAAACGCCAGGAGGAGCAGTCATCCGCGACCACATCGGGCAGCGAAAAGTATTTGAAGCCAATGAATCGCGAATCGAGGATCTCGAGCGCTGGGGCCACGCCCGCGCAGGCCCGCAGCGCCTCGTCGCGCGAGATCGTGCCAGTGAGTTCGCGGCCGGTCACAAAAGCGATCTCCGGCTCGATCTTCGGGTGCACGCCTTGGCCCACGGGGACCTGGTCGTGCACGCGCATGGCGTCGGTCAGATAGCCATAGATGGGTGAGCCCAACGACATCTGCGCGCGCTTGGCTGCCGAGGTCAGGCCCATCTTGTAGCCGACCACGCGCTCACCGCGTGCGCCGCGCAGTTCCAGACCAGCACGCTGGATCGAATAAGCCGCTTCCAGGTCGAAGTCGCCGTGCGTCTTCGTCAGAGGCGCGATCTCCTGGCGTCCGAGCAGCGCCTCGTCCAGCTCCCGCGCGAGCAAGTCTGCATTCAGCATGATTGGACGTTATCCGAGACGGCGCCTCGACGCGACGCCCGCCCCGGGTTACATCGTCGCGCCATGCGGGACGCCCTGAACTACATCGACGGCCGGCAGGTCCCCGCCCGCGATTGGCTGGAAAACTTCGAGCCCGCCACGGGACAAGTCTACGGTCGCGTCGCGAACTCCGGCCCCGATGACGTGGCGCGCGCGGTTGCGGCAGCGCAGCGCGCCTTTCCCGCCTGGTCCGCCACGTCTGCGGCCGCGCGCTCGACGGTGCTGCGAGCCATCGCGCGCTTGATCGAGCGCGACCTGGACAAACTCGCCCGTGCCGAATCCATCGATTCCGGCAAGCCGCTGGCCGCGGCATTGGCAATCGATATCCCGCGTGCCGCACAGAATTTCGCGTTCTTCGCCGACGCCATTACTCAATTCGCCAGCGAAGCGCACCCCGCGGATGGCGCCTTGAATTACACGCTGCGGCAACCGCTCGGTGTGGTGGCCTGCATCTCGCCGTGGAATCTGCCTCTCTATCTATTGACCTGGAAGATCGCGCCGGCGCTCGCCGCGGGCAATTGCGTGGTCGCCAAGCCTTCGGAAGTCACCCCGATGACCGCGCATCTGCTGGGCGCGCTTTGCACCGAAGCCGGGTTGCCGCCCGGAGTTCTCAATCTCGTGCAGGGGACGGGTCCAGGAGCGGGCGCGCCCCTCTGCGTGCATCCGGCGGTGCAGGCCATCTCCTTCACCGGTTCAACCCGAGTCGGCGCTTTGATTGCGGCCGGCGCCGCCCGGACTTTCACCAAAGTTTCGCTGGAAATGGGCGGCAAGAACCCAACGCTGATCTTCGCGGACGCCGACCTCGACGAGGCCATTCCGCAGGCCCTGCGCGCGGCCTTCTCGAATCAAGGGCAGATTTGCCTGTGCGGCTCGCGCATTCTCATCGAGCGTTCCATCTATCCCCGCGTCCGCGATGCGCTGGTAGCCGGCGCGCGCGCGCTGCGGTTGGGCGACCCGCTCGAGGCCGGCACCGATCAAGGCTCGCTGGTCTCGAGCGCACATTTCGACAAGGTCATGAGTTGCATCACAATCGCGCGCCAGGAAGGCGGGGAGATCCTGACAGGCGGCCAGCGCAAAGTCCTGGCCGGCCGCTGCGCCGGCGGCTGGTTCGTCGAGCCCACCCTGATTGAGGGCCTGGGCCCGGAGACCCGCACCAATCAGGAAGAGATCTTCGGGCCGGTTGCGACGCTGCAGTCATTCTCCTCTGACGAAGAAGCTTTGACACTCGCCAACGCCACGCGCTACGGCCTTGCGGCCTCGATCTGGACGCGCTCCTTGAGTCGTACGCACCGGCTCGCCGCCTCGCTGCACTCCGGAATCGTCTGGGTCAATTGCTGGATGCTTCGCGATCTGCGCACGCCCTTCGGAGGAGTGAAGGATTCGGGCGTCGGCCGGGAGGGCGGCTGGGACGCGCTGCGCTTCTTTACCGAGACGAAAAACATATGCGTGAAATACTAGAATCGCCCCGCGCGCCCGCGCCCGTCGGCGCTTATCCACACGCGCGCCGTGCCGGGGGGCTACTCTTTCTCTCTGGTATCGGTCCCCGCGAGCCCGGCACCAACGCCATTCCCGACAGCTTCGAAGGTCAATGCAATGCCGTCTTCCGCAACGTCCGCGCGGTCCTGGAAGACGCGGGCGCGCGCTGGGAAGACTTGTTGGACGTCACCGTCTTCCTGACCCATATGAAGCGCGACTTCGCGATTTATAACCGGCTCTATGCCGAGCACTTCCGGGACGCGCAGCCTTGCCGCACGACCGTCGAGGTGCTCTCGCTTCCAACGCCCATCGATATCGAACTCAAATGCATCGCGGAGGTAGTTCCCAGATGAAGGCGCTGAATTTCCGTCAATGGATCGACGAGCACCGCGACCTGCTCAAGCCGCCCGTGGGAAACGCGCAAATCTGGACGGGCGACCGCGACTTCATGGTCACCGTGGTGGGCGGCCCCAATGCGCGGACCGATTATCATATCAATCAGGGGGAAGAGTTCTTCTATCAAGTGGAGGGCTCGGTCGTGCTGCGGATCCTGCAGGACGGCAAGCCCGAAGACGTCCAACTGCGCGAAGGCGATATCTTCCTGCTGCCGCCCAATACGCCGCATTCGCCCCAGCGCCCGGCAGGCACGGTGGGCCTGGTGCTCGAGCGCCGCCGCCTGCCGCACGAGCAGGATACCTTCCTCTGGATCTGCGATGGCTGCGGCGCCGAGCTGTACCGGGAATCTTTTCACCTGACCGATCTGGTGGCCCAATTGCCGCCGGTCTTCGCTCGCTACCGGGGCGACCCGGCGAACACCACCTGCAAGCAGTGCGGCCGGAAGCATGAAAAGCATTGATATTCACACTCATATCCTCCCGCCGTCGGTGCCGCGCTGGGGCGAGGGATTCATCCACCTCGAGCCGGTGAACGCCTCCTGCGCGCGCCTGGTGCGCAGCGACGGGACGCTCTTCCGCGAGGTCCAAAGCAACTGCTGGGACGGCGCCGAGCGGCTGCGCGATTGCGACGCGGCTGGCGTCGGCGCGCAGGTGCTTTCAACGGTCCCAGTACTATTTTCCTATTGGGCCCCTGTCGAGAAGGGCAATGACGTCGCCCGCTTCCTGAATGACCAACTCGCCGAGACCTGCCGATCACAACCGCGCCGCTTCGTCGGGCTGGGGACGCTCCCGCTGCAATCGCCCGCGCATGCCATTCGCGAACTCGACCGCTGCGTGCACGAACTTGGCTTCGCCGGCGTGCAGATCGGCTCGCATGTGAATGACTGGAACCTCTCGGCGCCGGAGCTGTTCCCGATCTTCGCCAGGGCCGCGGAGTTGAAGGCCGCCATCTTCGTGCATCCCTGGGACATGATGGGGCAGGCCCGCATGCAGAAGTATTGGCTGCCGTGGCTGGTGGGGATGCCGGCCGAGGTCTCACTCGCCATCTGCTCGCTCATCTTCGGCGGCGTCTTCGAGCGGCTGCCCACCCTGCGCGTTCTTTTCGCCCACGGCGGCGGCGCTTTCCCCGGGACGCTCGGACGTATCGAGCATGGGTTCAGGTCACGGCCCGATCTTTGCGCGGTCGACAATGGGTTCCCTCCCTCAAAGTATCTGAAGCGCATCTATGTCGATTCCCTGGTCCATGAGCCGCGCGCACTCGCGCTGGTGCTCGATACCTTTGGGATTGACCGCGTAGCCATCGGCTCCGACTATCCCTTCCCCCTGGGCGAGGCGCGGCCCGGCGCACTGATTGAATCGCTGCAGCTCATTCCCGAGCACCTCGAACGCATCCGCTCCGGCACCGCGCTGGAATGGCTCGGTCTCTCCGCTGATTCCCTGGACATCCAATGATTGAAGATCTGCGGTGGGCGGACGCGCAGGACGCGCGCGAGCCTTCGCTGAAGGCGCAGTTTCTTTTCCCCCCCGCGCACCCGCTCTATTTCGCGGGCCACTCGCTGGGTCTCCAGCCGCGCCGCGCGCGCGAGTATGTTCTGGAAGAGCTGGACGAATGGGCGCGGCTCGCCGTCGACGGCCACTTTTCGGCGCGCAATCCGTGGATGCATTACCACGAGATGCTTGCACAGCCGCTCGCGGCCCTGGTGGGGGCGCAGCCGCGCGAAGTAGTGGCAATGAACACGCTCTCGGTCAATCTCCATCTACTGATGGTTTCGTTTTACCGGCCCACCGCGCGGCGCCACCGCATCCTGATTGAGAAGGGCGCCTTTCCCTCCGACCAATATGCCGTCGCCTCGCAGGCGCGCTATCACGGCTATCCGGACGCCGTGCTCCACAGCGACGACCTGCTGCGCGATATTGATGACTCCGTGGCATTGGTGCTGATTGGCCAGCCCAACTACCTGACGGGGCAGGTCTTCGATCTCCCGGCCATGATCGCGAAAGGCCATACGCACGGGTGCGTCGTCGGCATCGACCTCGCCCACGGCGCGGGGAATCTGGTCTTGCAGCTGCATGACTGGGGAGCCGACTTCGCGGCCTGGTGCTGTTACAAATACTTGAATGGAGGGCCCGGCAGCACCGGCGCAGTCTTCATCCACGAGCGCCACCTGGGGACCGCGCTGCCCCGCTTCGAAGGCTGGTGGGGCCACGACAAGGCGACTCGCTTTGAGATGGGGCCGGTCTTCAAGCCGACTGATTCCGCGGAAGCCTGGCAGCTCTCCAACCCGCCCGTTCTGCAGCTGGCAGCCCTACGCGCATCCCTGGAACTCTTCCCGCCGATGGCTGAAGTCCGCGCCCGCGGCGACCGGCTGACGGGATATCTCGAGCGGCTGCTGCGCGCGCTCCCTTTCGTCGAGATGGTGACACCACGCTCCCGCGGCTCGATGCTGACCGTTCGCATCCGCGGCGACGCGCGCACGCTGGTGCGCAAGCTCCACGACCGCGGCGCCCTGGTCGATTTCCGCAATCCCGATATCATCCGCATCGCGCCCTCTCCGTTATATAATTCCTATGCGGATATCTCGCGCCTCTGCACGCTCTTCGCAGAGCTGGCCGGCTGAGCGGTGAGCGATGAGCGAGCGGATCACAATCGTCGGCGCCGGCCCGGTCGGCTCGCTGCTCGCCCTGACGCTCGCGCGCCGCGGCTATGAAATCGATGTCTTCGAGCGCAGGCCCGACCCCCGCCGCGGCGGAGTGGCGGCCAATCGCTCCATCAATCTTGCTGTCTCCACTCGCGGGTTGCACGCGCTCCACCGCGTGGGGCTTGATCGCGAGGTGCTCGACAGCGCGGTACCGATGCTCGGCCGGATGGTGCACGCGCTCGACGGTGCCCGGACCTTCCTGCGCTACGGCCAGGACGACAGCGAGTTCATCAACTCCATGTCGCGCGGCGCGCTCAATCGCCTGCTGGTGGAGGAGGCGGAGAAGACCGGCCGGGTGCGGCTGCATTTCCAGGAGCGCCTGATTGCCTATGATTTCGAGCGCCAGCTGGCATCGTTTTCCGGCCCGGCCGGCCTGGTGCGAGAAGTCGCGGCGCAGGTCATCATCGGCAGCGACGGCAGCGGCTCGGTACTGCGCACTGGCATGCCCGGGGTGCGCGCATCCGAGGACGTGCTCTCGAGTGGCTATAAGGAATTGACCATTCCCCCGCTGAGCGGCGGCGGCTTTCGCCTGGAGAAGGGTGCGCTGCACATCTGGCCGCGCGGCCACTTCATGATCATCGCGCTGGCGAACCAGGACGGCAGCTTTACCTGCACATTGTTCCTGCCGTTCGAGGGGACGACGAGCTTCGCGCGGTTGCACTCGGCCGCCGAAATCAATGAATTCTTCGACGGCTACTTTGGCGATCTGGTCCCGCTGATTCCGGAGCTCGCAAGCCATTTCCAGGTGGCACCAGCGGGAAAGATGGTCACCGTCAAAGCGGAGCCCTGGTCGCACGGGACCGCGCTCATCATCGGGGACGCGGCCCACTCCGTGGTACCGTTCTTCGGCCAGGGAATGAATGCGGGCTTCGAGGACGTGACCCTGCTCGATCAATTGCTCGGCGACGACCTCGCGAAAAGCTTTGCGACCTTCGCCGAGCGCCGCAAGCCCGATACCGACGCAATCGCCGAGCTTGCCATCGAGAACTTTGTCGAGATGCGCGACAAGGTCGCCGACCCGGTCTTTCTCTTGCACAAAGCGGTCGAGTCAGAGTTGCAGAAGCGCTTTCCGGGGCAATACCTTTCCCGTTATCAACTGGTCACCTTCACCCGCATCCCCTATTCCGCGGCCCGCCGCGCGGGACAGATCCAGAGCGAGATCCTGAACGAGCTCTGCGCAGGCGTCACCAATGCGGGCGACGTCGACTATCTGCGCGCTTTCGTCCTGGTCCGCAGCCGCCTGAGCCCGCTCCTCCGCGAGCACGGGCTGCAAGTCTAGTTCTTCCACGCCACGCGCACGCGGCCGTAGAGAGGGAACGGCTGGTCGTCAGCCTGTGTTGCGATGTCGAGCGGCGAATCTTGCTCAGCCCCCGGGCGGGTGACGAGCGCAGGATAGGCATCGATGCGCGGCGGATGATCCAGCTGCAGCGCAGACAATTTCGAACCATCGAATCCCTGCCGGGTGAGGATATCGATGATCTCCTGGCGCACGTCGACGGCTTGACTGACTTGCCCCGAGGCGCTGGCGCTGAGCTGGTCCCACGGCCAGTCGGCGCTGACGTGCGTCAATGCCATTGGCTTGTAATCGGCCCCCATCGTGGCCGTGAATCGCACGCAGCCTTCAGCCGCATAGACCTGGGGGGCAAGGGTCACGCCCGTCCGCGCGGTAAAACGCCAGCTCGCGTCCAGCGCGGCGCCGCGCGGCCTGGGCAGCGGCGCGCAGACCAGCCAGTCCAGCTTGTCGAAGGCCACCGGCACCAGCAGCGCGCTGGCCTGCAGCCGATCATCGTTGCTGATGACGGCGTGGAGGATGGCAGCGACCAGCGCCTCCGGGAATGGCTTGGTGTCGATATTGGCAAACCGCGCGGCGTTGCCAAAGTCGGTCGCCAGGGCCGCATTGGGATTGAAGAGCAGCGACGAGTGATACGGCACGACCACCGCCGCGGCGACGGTGGTATTCGAATCTTGCGACCGCGCATAGTTCAGGAAGCTGGGCGGATGGAGCTCGGACTCATAAGGAGGATGCCCGCAATCAAGGACCCAGGCGCCTTTCATCAACACGCGGTCACCCGCCTGCGGAGTGAAGCCCATCGAGGCGCGCGGAAAGAGCCGGTTTTCAACTTCGGTATGCAGCGGTCGCACCGACGGGAAGGCAAGGAATGCATAGGCCGGGTCGAGGCGTACGTCGGCATTGATATCCAGACCGAACGGGTGATCGCCCAGCACATCATCGGTCGAATCGTCCGCACCCACGATGGTACCGGCCAGCGCGATCTCAGGCTGGTTGCGCGGCGCACTCGTGACGACGGGCGCCCAGTGATATTTGACCTCGACGTCGTTGATTCCGGTGCGGAACAGTTCGCCAATATATTGCCGTGCCGGATCGGCGGAGCAGCCATGCTCGTCAGGCACCTGTGCGCCGCCCGGCAGCGTGACGCGATTGGCGTTGCTGTCGAACCAGCCCAGCGTCGGCCGGTCGGCGGCGATCGGCGACTTCGAAGAGCAGGCGGCCACGAGTCCCAGCAGAAGCGATGCGCGCATCAACCTCTCAGCTCCGTCCGCACGTCCCACAAGTCGGGAAAGAGCAAGGTATCAACCAGCTTCTTCAGGTAATCAACGCCGGAGGTGCCGCCGGTTCCACGCTTCCAGCCAATCACGCGCTGCACCACCTTGACGTGACGGAATCGCCAGAGCGCCAGCTGCTCATCGATATCAATCAACTTCTCGCACATTTCATAAGCATCCCAATTGGACCGCGGGTGCTCATAGATGTCACGGATCACGGCGCGCACGCCTTCGTCGCTTGCGTGCGGCTCGGTCACATCGCGCTCGAGAATGGCAGGCGGAATGGCCTTCCCCTTGCGCGCCAGATACCGCAGGAACTCATCATAAAGCGTGGGCGCCTCCAGCGCGGCTCTCAGCTCCCGGGACGCCGCCGGGTCCTGCTGGTGCACCTCGAGCATCCGGCGTTCCTTGTTGCCGAGCATGAATTCAATCAGCCGGTGCTGGGTCGATTGAAACCCGCTCGCCGGCCCCAGGACATGGCGGAACTCGCCGTACTCGGTCGGCGTCAGCGTGGCCAGAACGCTCCACTGGCTCACCAGCTGTGTCTGGATATGCTTGACGCGCGCGAGGATTTTAAAGCACGCCTCGAGCTGGTCCTGGCGGATGAGTTGAATGGCCGCGCGCAGCTCGTGCAGCACCAGCTTGAACCACAGCTCGCTGGTCTGGTGCTGGATGATGAAAAGCATCTCGTCATGGTGGGGCGGCTCACTCAACGGCAGCTGCGCCGACAGCAGCCGGTCCAGTCTGAGATAGCCGCCGTAATCTACCCGGCCGCCGAAGTCGGTGATTACGCCTGGCTCAAGATTTTTGTTCTCCTGCATGGCATCGACCATAGGCTCGCCGTCCCCTTCAACTCCAGCGCGAACGCCATTTCATTCGCCAAGCCGCTGCTGTGTCCTGGCGGACCAATAGCCGACTCCGATGATCGAAGGCGCGCGACAATCGCGAGCTGAGCCGACCTTGGTTTTCAGCGACGCTCGAGCCGGGCCTCGATCCAGGTGTGACTTCGTCGAGCTCGGCGTGGCCTGGAATGACGCGCTTGATGAGGAATCTTTCCCCCTCCTCGGCGCCGGTGACGAGCGTCCAACCGTTGGCGTCAAGGAATGTGACTGCGAGCGCAGTGGAGGAAGAGGGCCTCCTCGACGCTCGGGAAGCTCCGCGTGTGCGCGCACCTTATCGAGAACCTTGGCGTCCATCTTCGAGCTGAACTTGACCGAGCGAGCCACCACCGATGGATACCGATGGCGTCATGCCATGTCAGGATTCGTCAAGACAATGCTGCGCGGATCTTGTTTTGGCAGGCCAGTTGAGCCCTGGAGTCGGACCGGGAGGGTGTAGTGGGTCCGCGAAGACTCGTACGGTTCGTACGTTTCGAGCGATTTGAGCGCGGCGTTTTGACCGCTTGGATCGCGCATTCGTACGAACCGTACGAGAGCCTTCCCCGGCCCCACGCCGCCCCCAGACCTCCGGTCCCCGAGCGCGATTGGCGAATGTTGAACTTCGCTGGGCCTACGACTAGCGAGTGCGCGGTTTCCAGGAGCCGAGCTTCTGCGCCGGGCGCGAGCTGATGCCGGACGCGGCGCCGCCAGCGTCGGACGAGCCGCCGGCGCTCCCAGAGCCGCCGCCGCCACCACCGCTGCGAGCACCGCCGCCGCTGCGAGAACCGCCGCCGCTGCGAGCACCGCCGCCGCTGCGAGCGCCACCGCCGCTGCGAGCACCGCCGCCAGGCTTGCCTCGGCCACGCGAGCCGCCTCCTCCGCCGCCTCCGCGTCCGGGCCGCTTGCCTCCTCCGCCCGCGCGGTGCACCGGCGCCTCGGCGCGGCGCTTGACTTCAGTCTGGAACGTCTCGCTTTCGCGCGGCACCACTGCGCGATCGACTGCCTTGCGGGTCAGCTTCTCGATGCCGCGCAGCAGATCATGCTCGGCAGGCGAGGCGAAGCTCGAGGCCCGCCCGCTGGCCGCCGCTCGCGCAGTGCGGCCGATGCGGTGCACGTAGTCCTCGGGAACATTCGGTAGATCGAAGTTGACCACATGGCCAATCTCCGCCACGTCGATCCCGCGCGCGGCGATGTCAGTTGCGACGAGAACGCGCGCCTTGCCCGTCTTGAATGCATCGAGTGCCGTCTTGCGCTGGCCTTGCGAACGGTCGGCGTGAATCACCGCCACTTCGTGACCTCCGCGCGCGAGCGCTTTGGCGACGCGGTCCGCGCGCCGCTTGGTGCGCGTGAACACCAGCGTTGATAGCTCGTCCTCGTCCAGGAGAGCGAGCAGCAGCGCCGTTTTCTCTTCTTCGCCGACCAGAAAGACGTGCTGCACCGCTCGCTCGGAGGTCGCTCCGCTCCTCGCCACCTCGACCTTGACCGGTGCCACCAGGTGCTCGCGCGCGAAGGTCGCAACCTCTCCTGCCATGGTGGCTGAAAAGAGCAGCGACTGCCGCTTCTTCGGCAACCGCGCGAGGATGCGCCGCAGCTGCGGCAGGAAGCCCATGTCGAGCATGCGGTCGGCCTCGTCCAGGACGAGGATCTCGATGTTCTCCAGCCGGGCAACCTTGCTATCGAGGTGATCATTCAAACGGCCCGGCGTAGCGATGATGATTTCGGTGCCGCGGCCGAAAGCCTGTATTTGCGGGGTCATTCCAACTCCACCGATGACCACCGCCATCCGGAGGTGGCGGCCATGCGCGAACTTCTCCACCTCCTCGCCGATCTGCAGTGCGAGCTCGCGCGTAGGCGCAAGCACCAGCGCGCGCGTTCCCTGCTTGCCCTCCAGGCGCTCGAGGATAGGCAGCACGAACGCAAGCGTTTTGCCGGTCCCTGTGGCGGCACAACCAATCACGTCCTTGCCAGCGAGAGCCGGGGGGATGGCCTGCGCCTGCACGGGCGTAGGAGCTTCAAAGCCGGCGCGGGTCAGAGCGGTCAGCGACTTCTGCGAGAGTCCCAATTCAGCGAATGTCATTTGAAGCGCACCATACTCTGTCGGCGGGCTGTACGGGGCTTGAACTTGCCCGTTTTAAACCGTCGTCTACTCGCTGCACTTTCATGCGCGCCCTGTGTAGCCCGCCTCGTGCCGCAAGATCAGCCCGTGCTTAGGCTTTCCGGACACTTCAACAGAGGAGATTGTTCAACATGGCCGATATTCAGTTAGGCACTGTCGTGTACAGCTCGGACGGAGAGCGTCTTGGGAAGATCGTCAGCTTCAGCGGCGACATGCTCATCATTGAAAAAGGGTTTTTCTTTCCCACCGATTACACTTGCAGCCGCAACGACATCGTCGGGTTCACCGATGACGGGGATGGCATCCGATTGCGACTGAGCCAGGCCGAGCTGGAGCGGGGCATCGACCGCAGCGAGAAGGACCTGGACCGCGGCGCGGCGGGCATCCGCAGCGGGACGGGCATGGACCGCCAGGACGCGGGCATCAGCGGGGCGGGCATCGGCGGTGGGATGGGCCTGGGCGGCGGGATGGGCCTCGGCGCGGAGCGTCGCGACGAGGAGGAGTCAAGCGGCGGCACGCGCTCGGCTGGCGGGAATCAGGAAGTGCGCGTTCCGCTCGCCGAGGAAGAATTGCAGGTGCAAAAGAGCCAGCGTGAAAAGGGCAAGATGCGTGTCACCAAGCACGTCGTTACCGAGCAGAAGCAGGTGACGGTGCCGGTGACGCGCGAGGAGGTTCGGGTCGAACGCGTGGATGTCACAGACCGCACGGCCACTGCGAGCGACGCGCGTTTCGAGGACCAATCCATCGTGGTGCCGGTGATGGAGGAAGAAGTGATTGTGACGAAGCGGCCTGTGATTCGCGAAGAGCTGCGCATCTCGAAGGAGTCGCACCAGGAGGAGCGCCAGGTGTCCGCGAGCGTGCGCCGCGAGACGGCAGAGGTGCAGGAAAACGACGACGAAGACGACCGTCCCCTGCCGAGCTCCAGTGGAGACAGCTCGCTGACGCATTAGTTCCGAGACGGAGCGGCCGGACTTTTGAATCCATTCCGGCCGCTCACGGCATCGTAGCAAGCGTGCTGGATGCTCTCGTAGAATCCCGCCTGTTCGAGACCAGCTCATCGAGCGGCTGTGCGCGTTTCCGGACGCTCCGGTCGGTAAGCTGCATGCATTCTTCATGCAGCAAAAACAAGTCGCCGACGCGCTCTGGTCGCTCTTTGACGACCCTACCCTGCTCCCCCCACTTGGCGCGCGGGCGCTGCTGGCGCACCTGGGACGCGCAAAGAAATACCTGCCGCTGCTACCGCTGATGGGGAAGCCACTCGGGCGCGTGCTCGAACAACATGGCTTGACCCGCTTCGACCCATTGATGACGTACCTGAATTCCGTCTGCCAGATTACGGTACAGGCGAGCGCGGCCGAGGCCGAGGCACCCTTCGCGCTGGCGTCGATGGACTACTACTTTCGCGGCGCGCGACATATCGAAGGTGGCATCGGACAGCTCGCGGCCGCGCTGTGCGGCGCGATCGCCCAGCAGGGGGGCGAAGTGCGGCTGGCCGAAAAGGTCACGCAGGTGCGCCGTGAGGACGATTGTTGGGTGGCCCGCACCCGGCGCGGCGAAATACGCGCCCGCAAGGTGTTGCTCAATCTATTGCCGCAGACAGTGGCGCAGCTGCTCGGTCAATCATTCAAAGCGCTTGATGCGCGCGCGGCTCGCGTCGAGGAGAGTTGGGGCGCGGCCATGCTCTACGTCGCCATCCCCGCCGGTTTGCCGCGGCACCTGGAGCTGGTGCTGGATCCGGCGCGGCCTTTTCTGGAGGGCAACCATCTCTTCTGTTCGATTGAGGGCGGTGGCACCGCGACCATCTCCACGCATGTGCGCGCCCCTCGCGAGGCAGGTCCGCGCATGCCGCGGATTCATGCAGCCATGGAGCAGACGCTGCAGGCGCTTGCGCCGGCGGAGCTTGGCCGGGATCTCCGCTCGCTGACGCTGACCGCGAGCCCGCGCACCTTTGCGCGCTTTACCGGTCGACCTTTTGGATATGTGGGCGGCGTCCCCCGGCGTGCCGGATTGCGCAATTATCGAGATCTGCTGCCCGCCGAAGTGGCGCGCGATCTCTGGCTGGTCGGCGACTCGGTCTTTCCAGGACAGAGCACTCTGGCGGTCGCGCTCGGCGGTGTGAAGGCAGCCGAGCGCGCGCTGCGCTAAGGTTCGCGGCATGAACGCATTAATGATGCAGTTCCCGCTCACGCTGCCGCATGTGCTCGAGCGGATGGGGCAGTTCTTCGGGAGAATTGAAGTGGTCTCGCGGCGGCCGGACAAGTCGCTGCATCGGACCACTTACGGCGAGATCCACGGCCGCGTGCTCAAGCTCGCGAACGCGCTGCAGCGACTGGGCGTGAAGCCGGGCGACAGGGTCGCGACTCTGGGCTGGAATCACAGCCGGCACCTCGAGGCGTACTTCGCCATTCCGTTGATGGGGGCGGTGCTGCATACGCTCAACCCGCGGCTCTCGCCCGCGGATCTCAGCTACATCATGAATCACGCCGACGACACGGTGCTGCTCGTCGACGACGTGCTGGTGCCGGTCTATGAGCGCTTTCGCGCGAACGTGCACCCGCGGAACGTCATCGTCTGGGGAAATGGGATGAGGCCCGCGGAGGGACTGCTCGATTATGAAGACCTGATTGCTCCCGAATTAAATGCCTTCACCCCGCCTCCGCTCGATGAGAACCAGGCCGCCGGTCTTTGCTATACCTCCGGCACCACGGGAAAGCCCAAGGGCGTGCTTTACAGTCACCGCTCAATCATCTTGCACTCGCTGGTGAGCGCGCTGCCCGACGCGCTCGGACTCAAGCAGACCGATACAATGATGCCGGTGGTGCCAATGTTCCACGTCAATGCCTGGGGATTGCCGGTGACCGCGGCGATGATGGGGACAAAGCAGGTCTTTCCCGGGCCGCACCTGGACGCGGTCAGTCTGCTCGAGCTGATCGATGGGGAGAAAGTGACCATTACCGCGGGCGTGCCGACCATCTGGATCAGCATTCTCGAGGCGCTGGACAAGGAGCCTGCGCGCTTTGACCACTCGCGGCTGCACACCATGGTGGTCGGCGGATCGGCGGCGCCGCAATCCATGATTGAAGCTTATGAGAAGCGCCACGGCCTGCGGATCCTGCATGCCTGGGGAATGACCGAGATGTCGCCCATCGGAACCGTGAGTCGCATCAAGGCCGGGCTCGAGACCCTGCCCGAGGCCGAGCAGTTCCGGCTGCGCGCGACGCAGGGCCTGCCGGTGCCGCTGGTGGAGGTGCGCGTGGTGGGCGACAACGGCCCGGTGCCGTGGGACGGCCGCTCGATGGGAGAGCTGCACGTGCGCGGGCCGTGGATCGCCAGCAGCTATTTCCAGAATCCGGTCGAGGCAGACAAGTTCACCAAGGACGGCTGGCTGCGCACCGGCGATGTGGTGACGATGGACGGCGAGGGATATGTTCGCATCACCGACCGATCCAAAGATCTCATCAAGTCGGGCGGCGAATGGATCAGCTCTGTTGATCTGGAGAACGCGCTGATGGGACACCCGGCGGTGAAGGAGGCAGCGGTGATCGCGCTCCCGCACGAAAAATGGGCGGAGCGCCCGGTGGCGTGCGTGGTGCTGAAGGACGGCAGGACCGCGACCGAGCAGGAGCTCCGCGACTTCCTGACGCCTTTATTCGCGGCTTTTCAATTGCCCGATGCGTTTGTGTTCCTGGACGTGCTTCCGCGCACCGCCACTGGCAAGTTCCTCAAGTCCGCGCTGCGTGAGCAGCTCAAGGCGCTGAAGCTCTCATGAGCATTCCCAGGTGCGCATCTGCCAGAGGAAGCGCGAGCCGCGGCGCGTGAGTTTGATGATACCGCGCTCGCTCAGCGATTTGGCGGCGTCGCTCTCTGCCAGCGCGGCCGGCAGCGGAACGATGCGTTCGCTGAGTTGGCGCATATTGGGAAAGAGGCTGCGCGCGCAGTCGAGGATGGTTTCCTCGGCCTGCAAAGAGCCCGTAGGCAGGTAGAGCCGCCCGCCCGGCCGCAAGAATGCGCGCGCCTGGCGAATCATCATGACGGGAACTTCGGCGCCGGTAGGGCCGCCGCTGAAGCCGCCCGGAAACCAGCCTGAGGCCTGCGCCAGCTCATCCGGAATGCCCGAGATATCGCCGATGACGACAGTCGCTTTGACTCCCTCGAGCTGCTCAAAGAAGCCGGCATTGCGGAACTCGACCTTCTCCGACAAACCCAACCGTTGCGCATTGTCGCGAGCGCAAGCGACGGAAGCCGGATTGGGATCGGTACCCCATGATTTCCTGGCCCCGAGGCGCGCAGCAATGAAAGTGAGGATGCCTGATCCGCAGCCCACGTCGATCACGACATCATCCGGCTCGATGCGCAGGTTGTCGCCCATCTCCCGGCTGGTCGTCGTGGGCGCGAAGACGCCTTCGCCGATGTGCAGAGGGAAAGGGCCCGTCCGGCCACTCCACACCAGATCGCTTTGCATGGCTCCTAATCTAGCTGATCTGGTGAGGAGAGAGCACTCGATATGATCCGGGAGACCGGCCCTTGCTCGTCAGGGCGGAGGCAGCCAGCCGCGCGCCCGCTCGACGCGAGCCATGACCGCCCGGTGCAGTTCGCGCAGCTGCCCTGCTGGAACCGGCTCGCCGCAGACGTCGAGTGCGCAAGCAATGGCCTCGAGTGTGGACATGCCGTTTTCCGGCGCGCGGCGCAGCCGACGCTCTTGCGGCGCGGCTCCAATACAGAGATGAGGCAAGCGTCGCAGCTCCGGAACGCGAGCAGCGATTCTCTTCGCCTGCTGCCAGGTGCCGTCGGGCACGATCAGGCAGCGCGGAGGAGCGGCTGGCGCGGGCGTCGGGTCGCCGCCGGGAAAGAGAAGCCAGGCATCGCGCAAGTCGAGCGCGGCAGCGTCGAACGGAACGCTGGTGGCGGCGTAGTCAAGAACCCGGCACTCCAGCGCCAGCGCGGCCCAGCGCGCGCTGTTCGATTGCTTTTTAATCTCGGCCGCGTGCCGCACGATGACGATCTCGAGCTGCGCTTCGACGCGCGGGACTTCGGGGCACAAGCACGGATCGCCCCGAAAGGCGCAGCGGGGACAACGCGGATCTTTGGAATGCCGCGGGCTCATAACGTCAGGCCGCGGGCCTTGCGCGCGCGCTTCTGGTTCAGCTCGACGCCAATGGCATTCAATCCCATTTCATTGGCTACTGCCAAAGCGGTACCGACGCCGCAGAACGGGTCCACCACGGTGCAGGTCGTCGTCTGCTCGAGGACGAAGCGGCAGGCGACGCGGCAGGCCTCGACTCCGACAGCGCGCACCCAGGTCATCTGGCCGGCGTCGGAGAGCACATCGGCGGTCGAGCGCGCGAGGTCTGTTTTGAGACCTCTCGAGAAACAAAGCAGGTGCCCATAGGCAGCCCGCCCGAAAGTCACGGTACCGGCCGGCTTCCGGCAGACGATCTTGTGAAAGAGAAGCGAGACCTTCTCCTCCTCCGCGGCTTTCTGGACGAGATAGGCCTTATCGACCCAGAGCCCGGCGCGCTTGACGTCGGATTGATAGAAGAGCGCAACGCCATTGTCCGGCGTGCACTTGATCACGAGCCGCGCGGCCCGCACGAACCATTGACGCCAGGCCTCCTGGCCGATCCCCGGCAGCTCGGTCGCGTCCGGCAGCGAGGTGAAGAGCGAACATCCCAAAAGCGGCCCTCCTTGTCCGGAGAGCCATTGCAGTGCATCGGCGCAATGCACGACTCGAGTGGTCTCGCGACCCGGACCATGCTTGCTGCCGCCTGGATGATTGGCGAGATCCGTGCCGGTTGATCCCGGCGCGCTCATTCCTTGCGCTTGCGCGGCGGGGGCAGGTCGGTGCAGGTGCCCTCGAAGAGTTCGGCGGAGAGGCCGTTCGTCTCGCCCAGCGTCGGGTGCGGGTGAATGGTCCGGGCGATATCCTCCGCGTCCGCGCCCAGCTCGATGGCGAGGCACAGCTCGGAGATGAGATCGCCTGCGTTGGTACCGACGATACCGGCGCCGATGATGCGATGAGTCGTCTCATCGAAGAGCAGCTTGGTAAATCCTTCGTCGCGACCATTGGCGATTGCGCGCCCGCTCGCGGCCCAGGGAAAAACCGACTTTCCATAAGCCTTTCCTGCGGCCTTCAACGAGCCTTCCGTCTCGCCGGTCCAGGCGATTTCAGGGTCGGTATAAGCGACGGAGGGGATCTGCCGCGCGTCGAATGACGCTTTGTGCCCCGCCGCGCATTCAGCCGCGACGTGGCCCTCGTGCGTGGCCTTGTGGGCGAGCATGGGCGCGCCCGCGATATCTCCGATGGCAAAGATATGCGGGACATTGGTGCGCATCTGCTTGTCCGTGCGAATGAAGCCGCGCTCGTCCACGGCAACGCCGGCGTTTTCGGCGCCGATCTTCTTCCCGTTCGGGCTGCGGCCGACGGCCACCAGGACGAGATCGTAAAGCTGCGCTTCTGCCTTGTCGAAGCTGACGCGGATCCCCTGCACGCCCGCTTCGACCGCCGTGGTCTTCGTTTGCAGCAGCACGCGATCGAATCGCGGCGCGTTGCGCTTTTGCCAGACCTGCACCAGATCGCGGTCGGTGCCCGGCATCAGGCCTTCCAGCATTTCGACCACGTCAACGCGCGCGCCCAGCGTCGAATAGACGTTGGCCATCTCCATGCCGATGATTCCACCGCCAATGACCAGCATCCGCTTCGGAATCGAGCGCAATTGCAGCGCACCGGTGGAGTCAACGATTCGCGGATCTTCTGGCAACAATGGCAGCTTCACCGCCTGGCTGCCGGCGGCGATGATGGCTTTGTCGAATCGAATGACCTTGCCGCCCGCATCCAGGTGATTGGCGTCGACGAATTTGCCGATCCCGTGGACCACTTCGACCTTGCGGCCCTTCGCCATGGCGGCGACGCCGCCCGAGAGCTTCCCGACCACCTTGTCTTTCCAGGCGCGCAGCTTTTCGAGATCGATTTGCGGCTCGCCGAAAGAGACGCCGTGCGCCGCCAGCGCGCGCGCCTCGTCGGCGACGAAAGCGATATGCAGCAATGCCTTCGAAGGAATGCAACCGACATTGAGGCAGACCCCGCCGAGCGCGGTGTAACGCTCGACCAGCACCACGCGCTGGCCCAGGTCGACCGCGCGGAAGGCGGCAGCGTAACCGCCGGGACCGGAACCGAGCACCAGGATGTCGCAGGTGAAGTCGGGTTTGCCCGTGAATTGATTGGGCGCGCGCGGCGCCGGAGCGGCTTTCGGCTGCG
Source organism: Deltaproteobacteria bacterium (assembly GCA_025358085.1). Taxonomy (GTDB): domain Bacteria; phylum Myxococcota; class Myxococcia; order Myxococcales; family 40CM-4-68-19; genus JANYKT01. The sequence continues at coordinate 19,049 of JANYKT010000119.1, forward strand.
CCGGCTGCGGAGCCGCTGGCTGTGCAGCCAGAGAGTCGAGGACCACGATGAGCGTGCCCTCGGAGACCTTGTCGCCGACCTTGACCTTGACCTCCCGCACGACGCCCGCGCTGGGCGCCGGTACGTCGATGGTTGCTTTATCGGACTCGAGCGTAATGAGCGGAGTCTCCGCCTCTACCTGGTCACCGGGCTTCACCAGCACCGCGATCACCGGCACGTCCTTGAAGTCACCGATATCGGGGACCTTGACCTCGTTGGTATTCGGAGCGCTCACAGCAGCAACCGCCGTGCATCGCCGAGCACCGCCGCCAGGTGCGCATTGAAGCGCGCCGCCAGCGCGCCGTCGAGGACGCGGTGGTCCCAGGAAAGCGACAGCGGCAAGATCAGACGCGGCGCGAACTCCTGGCCATTCCAGATCGGCCGAAGGGCCGCGCGGCAGACGCCCAGGATCGCCACCTCGGGAGCATTGATGATGGGCGTGAAATACGTGCCCCCGATACCGCCCAGGCTGGAGATGGTGAAAGTCGCTCCCTGCAGTTCGCCCGGGCCAAGCTTTCCGTCTCGCGCTTTGGCGGCAAGCTCGGCGGATTCACGCGCGAGAGCCAGCACACCCTTCTTGTCGGCGTCCTTGAGGACCGGAACCACCAACCCCTGTGGCGTATCGGCGGCAAAGGCGATGTTGTAATAGCGCTTCAAGACCAGGCTGTCGCCGTCGAGAGAGCTATTGAAAGCCGGGTACTTTTGCAATGCCGAGACACATGCTTTCACCAGGAAAGCGAGCAGCGTCAGCTTGACCGCGTCCTTCTCTTTGGCCGATTCCTGATTGAGCTGGATGCGGAAGTTGTCGAGTTCGGTGATATCCGCGTCTTCGCAGCTGGTGACATGAGGAATGGTCACCCAATTGCGGTGCAGCGCGGGCCCGGCGATCTTTTGCAGGCGGGTTAGCGATTTCTTTTCGATCGGTCCGAATTTGGCGAAGTCGATCTTCGCCAACGGAGCCACCAACAGCCCGCCGCCGATCGAGGCCGCGCCCGCCGGTGCGGTTCCCGAGAGCGCCGCCTTGACGAAAGCCTGCACATTTTCTTTGAGGATGCGCCCCTTCGGCCCCTCGCCCTTCACCCGCGCCAGGTCCACGCCGAGCTCGCGCGCGAGTCGCCGCACGCCCGGCCCCGCGTGCGCGGTGTGGAAGCCGGCCTCGTCGATGTGCGCGGGAGGGGAGCTTGCGGACTCTGCCGCCCTGTCGCGGTGAGGCTTTTCTGGCTCAGCGAGTTCAACCGCCGTCGCGTGCGCGCCCGACGCAGGTTCCGCCGGCTGCGGGGTGTTTTTCGCCTCGGCACCCGCATCCGGCTGCGCCGCGGGGGCCGTCTTCGGCGGCGCAGCGGCCGGCGTCTTCGCCTCAGCGGGAGCCTTCGCCGCGGCCTTCTCTTCCGCGACCTCCAGCGTCAGCACCGCGGTCCCTTGCGAGACCTTGTCGCCGACTTTGATCTTCAGCTCCCCGACCACCCCGGCAATGGGCGACGGCACATCGATGGTCGCCTTATCGCTCTCGAGCGTCACCAGCGGCGTTTCGACATCCACCTTGTCGCCCGGTTTCACCAGCACGGCGATGACCGGCACGTCCTTGAAGTCGCCGATATCGGGAACGAGCACCTCTCGCTTGGCCATTAAAGCTCCTAGACCGTTACCGGGTTGGGCTTCTCGGCATCGAGGCCATACTTCGCGATGGCTTCGGCGACCTTTGCCGCGGGAATGATCCCCTCGTCAGCCAGCGCCTTCAGAGCGCTCACCGCGATCCAGAAGCGATTGACCTCGAAGAAGTGGCGCAGCTTCGCGCGCGTATCGCTGCGGCCGAACCCGTCAGTGCCCAGCACGCGATAGCGCGCCGGCAAAAAGGCGCGAATGGAATCGGCATGCAGCTTGATATAGTCGGTCGCGGCAATCACCGGTCCTCTGCCCTTCCCCAGACACTCCTCCACGTAAGGAACGCGCTGCTTTTCGGTTGGATGCAGCGCATTCCAGCGCTCCTTGGCAAGGCCGTCGCGCCGCAGCTCGCTGAAGCTGGTGACGCTCCAGAGATCGGCGCCGACGCCGAAGTCGGTCTGGAGCAGCCCCGCGGCGGCGATGACCTCGCGGAAGATGGTCCCGGAGCCGAGCAATTGCACGCGCGGACCTTTGTCTTGTGCGCCCTGGTGGAAGAGATACATGCCCTTGAGAATGCCCTCCTCGACTCCCCTGGGCATCTCCGGGTGGGCATAGTTCTCGTTCATCACCGTCAGATAGTAATAGACGTCCTCCTGCTCCTGCACCATGCGCCGCAAGCCGTCCTGCACGATGACCGCGAGCTCATACTGGAACGTCGGGTCGTAAGAGATGCAGTTCGGAATCGTCGATGCCACGATCTGGCTGTGTCCGTCCTGGTGCTGCAGTCCCTCGCCATTCAAGGTCGTGCGGCCCGAGGTTCCCCCGATGAGGAAGCCGCGCGCGCGCATATCACCCGCCGCCCAGGCCAGGTCGCCGATGCGCTGGAAGCCGAACATCGAGTAATACAGATAGACGGGTATCATCTGCACCGCATTGGTGCTGTAGGAGGTGCCGGCGGCGATGAAGGAACACATCGCGCCCGCCTCGTTGATTCCCTCCTGCAGCATCTGCCCGTTCTGTGCCTCTTTATAGAACATCAATTGGTCGGCATCCTGCGGCCGATACAGCTGGCCGATGTGCGAATAGATGCCGATTTGCCGGAACAGTCCTTCCATTCCAAACGTGCGCGCCTCGTCGGCGAGAATCGGCACTACGTTCTTGCCGATGTTCTTGTCGCGCAGCATCGTCGTCAAAATGCGGACGAACGCCATGGTGGTCGACAGCTCGCGATCGGCCGAGCCTTTCAACTGCGCCTCGAACGCCGACAGGGGCGGCACCTGCAGCGGCTCGGCCTTGCGGCGCCGCCGCGGCAGCCCGCCGCCCAGGACTTTCATGCGCTCCTGCAGAAACCGCATTTCGGGGCTGTCGTCGGGCGGCTTCAGGAACGGCACGTCGCTGGCCAACTGTTCGTCGGTGACGCTGACGTGGAAACGATCGCGGAATGCCTTGACGTGCTCGCCCTTCATCTTCTTGGCCTGGTGAGCAATGTTCTGGCCCTCCATCGCTTCGCCCATTCCAAAGCCTTTGACCGTCTTGGCGAGAATGACAGTGGGCTTGTCGCGCGTCTCCATTGCGGCCTGGTATGCAGTAAAGACCTTCATCGGATCGTGGCCACCGCGGGTGAGCCCCCAGATCTGATCGTCGGTCCAATCCGCCACCATGGCGGCCGTCTCCGGATAGCACCCGAAGAATTCCTTGCGGACAAAGGCGCCGTCGCGCGATTTGAATGCCTGGTAGTCGCCGTCCAGGCACTCTTCCATCAGATGGAGAAGCTTTCCTTCGTGGTCATTGGCGAGCAGCTGATCCCAGCCCGAGCCCCAGACAACTTTCAAGACGTTCCAGCCGGCACCGCGGAAGCCCGCCTCCAGCTCCTGGATGATCTTGCCGTTGCCGCGCACCGGCCCATCGAGGCGCTGCAAGTTGCAATTGACGACGAAGACGAGGTTGTCGAGCTTTTCGCGGCTGGCCATGGAAATCGCGCCCAGCGATTCGGGCTCGTCGGTCTCGCCATCGCCGAGGAAGCACCAGACCTTGCGTCCTTCGGTCTGCGCCATTCCGCGATCCTGGAGATAACGCAGGAACCGCGCTTGATAGATGGCCATGATGGGCCCGAGCCCCATCGAGACGGTGGGAAATTGCCAGAAGTCCGGCATCAACCACGGATGCGGATAGGACGACAGGCCCTTGCCGTCCACCTCCTGCCGGAAGTGATTGAGCTGGTCTTCGGTCAGCCGGCCCTCGAGGAAGGCGCGCGCATAGAAGCCCGGCGAGGAATGCCCTTGCAGATAGACGAGGTCACCGCCGTGGCTGTCTGACGGAGTATGCCAGAAGTGATTGAAGCCGATATCGTAAAGCGTGGCCGCCGACGCATAGCTCGCGACATGCCCGCCCAGCTCGCTGGATTCCTTGTTGGCCCGGACGACCAGCGCCATGGCGTTCCAGCGCGTCAGCGCACTCAGCCGCCCTTCGATGGTGAAGTCGGGCGGTCGCTTCGGTTGCCTGTCCACCGGAATCGTATTGACATAGGGCGTGTTGGCACTGAACGGGAGATCGACGCCCGCCTTGCGTGCCTGCCCCAACAGCCTTTCGATCAAGAAGTGGGCGCGCTCGGGGCCCGCCTGCGCGATGACGCTCTCGATGGCGTCCAGCCACTCGCGCGTCTCGACCGGGTCTGCATCTGGAACCTTGGGCACAGGTGCTCTCCTTGCGGTGGCCTGGCTGCGGGTGCGTCCTAACGCATGCAACCCGGGCTCACAAGAGAGATACGGGGGAGAGGTAGGGGGTGAACGATTATTTTGAGCCGCTATAGCCAATTCGCGTAAGCTCATTTTTCATGATCCTATCGATCATCCTCGCGCTGCGATTGGTGCTGGCCGCGCCACTTTCGGCCGCTCCTCCCGGATTCTTTCCACCGGAGCCGGCAGCCACCGACGACAGCTACGACGATGCCGATCAAGGCGGTGAGGACAGCGAGTCCGAGTCAGACAACGCCACTGCCGTCGATCCCATCTTCGGGCCCAGCCTCCGCTACACCGGGGACCTGTCCGATGCCGAACTCGCGCGCAAGTGGCGCGATGATCTCCATTCCCTGGGCAGCGTCTCGATCGGCTTTGCCGAGCAAGGCCGGCTGATCAATGCGGCACAGTTGCCCGACGACCCCGCCTGGATCCGCCAGCGCTCCGACCTGGCCTGGGGCGCGCAAGAGACGGTGGAATCGCTCGCGACCTCGTTCCGCGCGGTCCACACGCAATTTCCCGACTCGGTTCCGGCGCGACTGAGCCACATCGGCGCGAAGGACGGCGGCTACCTGCGCCCGCACAAGTCGCACCAGTCCGGCCGCGCTGCCGATATCGCGTTCTTCTATAAGAAGGATGTGGTGCCGGGAGGCCGCGGCCGGCGCGATCGCTTCATCGACCCTGTCCGCAGTTGGGCGCTCGTGCGCGCGCTGATCACGCAGACAGATGTGCAGGTGATCCTGATGGATCGCGGTATCCAGGACGTCTTGCGAAACTACGCGCTCGAGGCGGGCGAGGACCGCGCCTGGCTGGGCCGGATCTTCCGCAATGGAAAGGCGTCCCTCGTCCAGCACGCACGCAAGCACCGCGACCACTTCCACGCGCGCTTCTTTGCGCCGCGGTCACAGGAACTGGGCAGACGCCTCGCGCCGCTGCTCGCCGAGCGCGCAGACCAGAACGTCGTCGTCCACCGGGTGAAGCGCGGCCAGACCCTGGGCGCCATCGCGCACGTCTATGCCACGAGCGTGAGCGCTATCCTCAAGGCGAATCACCTGCACAAGACTTTCCTTTCGCTCGATCAACGATTGCAAATCCCGCTGCTCCACAAGCCGTGCAACCGCTGGCCCATCCCCCCTGCGGTCGTGGTACCGGCCCGCTGCCTCCCCCCGTCCGAGTCCGCCACCGCTGCGCTCTGAGATTCAGGGATACCCTGCGTAACTCCCCGCGGACTCGGGGGTCGGCATGAATTGTATGTGGTGTCCCGATAAATCTTCACTGGCCCGCGTCATGCACTGAGGGGATCCCGCGCGCGATCGAGGCGCGTCAAGGGAGGTCCTGATGACCGGACAAGTGCATTGGATAGCGGCCCTGCCTCTTTTGCTTGGCGCGCTGGGTCTCGCCTGGCTTTTCTGGAGCGCGTCGCGGGCAGGTCGAGTATTTGTCCTCGAGGAGCGACACTTCCTCTGCGCGCCCCAGCACCGCAAGGTGGACGCCACTCTGGTGCGCGACGCCCGTACCGACGAGGTGATCGGCGTGCGCCGGTGCAGCGGCCTCCCGGATCCCGAGGCGGTCACCTGCGGTCGACGCTGCGTTCCAGGATTCCGACCGCGAGCAGCCCTTCGCGGCGCAGAATCTGCGCGCAAAGGCGTGACGCGCGCAATCTGAGCGCCGCCCGCCCCGGCACTGCTCTTGCGCGTGTTCGGGGCGCGCCACTTGCATCCTTTTTGTATCGCGTCCAAGGTCCGTCTCGATGGTGCCCTGAAGGCGAAACGGCAACAACTGTGGCTCAACCGGCATTGAACGCGCCGCCGGGGGAATGGAGTGGTTATGAAGCGGATCGTGGTGGGTATTGACGGTTCGGAGCAGGGTTGGTCGGCGCTGCAGCAAGCCGCCACGTTGGCGCGCGCGACCGGGGCCTCTTTGGAGATTGCGCATGTGACTCCATTCAGCCTGCAGTTCGCAACCGAGGACATGCACCCTGACGTGGCCGGTTGTGTCACGTCGGAGGCGGCCCATTCGAAAGACCTGCTGCGCGAGGCCGTGGCTCGCGTCAAGGACGCAGGTATCGAGGCCGTGGGGGTGAGTCGGCTGGGCTCGCCCGCCGAGATCCTGGCCACGCTCTCCGAGCCCGACGACGTCACCATGGCCGTGGTGGGTCACCGCGGGCGCAACCTCGCCGCGCGGCTCTTGATCGGCAGCGTGGCCGATCGGCTGGTGCAGATCTCTTCGAAACCCGTGCTGGTCGTTCACTGATCGCAGCAAAGCAGCTTTCAGGAAGCAGCGGCGAGGTGGCGGCAGAAGGTCTCTGCATCGATGTTGGCGCCGCAGATGATCAGGCCAACTTTCTTGCCGGCCAGGCGATCGCGCAGCGGGCCGCAGAGCGCGGCGGTGGCGGCCGCGCCAGCCGGCTCGACGGCGAGCTTGGCCGAGCGGAACAGCAGGCCCATGGCGGCGCGCAGCTGATCGTCATTGACCAGCACCAGCTCGTCCACGAACTGCTTGCAGAGGGAAAAGCTGTAAGGCGCGGCGTGCGGCGCGCCCAGGCTGTCGGCGATGGTCCGGACTTTATCGATGGATTCCGGCTTGCCGCTCTTGAAGCTCCGGTGCATCGAGTCGGCACCTTCCGGCTCGACGCCAAAGACCAGGGTCCGGGGCGAGAGCTGCTTGACCGCCGCTGCGATTCCGGCGCAGAGCCCGCCGCCGCCGACAGGGACGATGACTGCGTCGAGCCCCGGCGCCTGCTCGCACAACTCGAGCCCGACCGTGGCGGTGCCGAGCGCGGTCAGGGGCCCCTCGAAAGGATGAATGAAGCTGCGGCCCTCTTCGGCTTCAATCTCTTTGACGCGCGTGAAGGCCTGGTGCACGTCGTCGACCAGCACCACTTCAGCGCCATAAGCGCGGCACCCCGCGACCCGGGCCGGGTTGGCGCTTCGGGGCATGACGACTTTCGCGGTGGTCCCGAGCGCGCGCGCCGCATAGCCGACCGCCATGGCGTGATTGCCGGCGCTCACCGCGGTCACGCCGCGCGCGAGCGCCTCTGGCGTCAAAGCGAGCATCGCGCAGAGCGCCCCGCGCGGCTTGAAGCTGCCGGCATGCTGAAAGAGTTCGAGCTTGAGAAACACCTGCGCGCCGGAGGTCGCCTGCGCGACCTCATCCGAGCGCAGGTGCCACACCGGCGTCTCGACAACAAGGTCACCAAGGCGTGCGCGCGCGGCGCGGATCTGCTCGACGGTCGGATAGTCCACCATAGCGAGACTCTACCGCGGCGGCGGCCCGCGCGGGGCTCTCCATTCAAGTACTCGAACAGCGAGCGCGCAGGTATTCAAAGCGCAGTTCAACTCCAGATGATCTGCGAGACGCAGTCTGGGCGGGACCGAGCGCGTCGCGCGGCGGGAGCATTCGAGTTGCGTCATTACCTCGAGCGTTCCCGATTTGCTTGACCGGGCAAACACGCTATGCACGCAATCGCGAATGGTGTCCTCCAAGGCAGTCTTCCTGGAGCGGTTCGGCCTGCGCGTGCCGATCGTCCAGGCCCCGATGGGCGGTGCGACCACTCCCGCCATGGTGGCCGCGGTGTGTGAGGCGGGTGGACTGGGCTCCCTCGCGGCGGCCTATCTTTCTCCTGCTGCGATTGAAGCGCAGCTGCGCGAAACCCGCCGGCTGACCTCGCGCCTTTTCGTGGTGAATCTGTTTGTGCCGTTCATTGACCCGCAGGTCGCGGCCGATGAGCTCGAGCGCGCTCTGGAAGAGCTGCGGCCGTGGCGCGAGCGCCTCGGCCTTGCACCGGCCGGTGCGCTGCCCAGGGTGGAGCGATTCGAGGAGCAGATCGTCGCCGTACTGCGCGATCCGCCAGCGGCGCTGAGCTTCTGCTTCGGGCTGCTCCCGCCCGCGGCGATTGATCAATGCCGCGCTGCCGGCACGGTAACTATCGGCACCGCTACCAGCGTGGCCGAGGCGCGGGCGCTGGAGGAGAGCGGGGTCGATATGATTTGCGCGCAAGGGGCCGAGGCAGGCGCGCACCGCGGAACCTTCGATGCGCGCGCCGAGCCGTCAGGTATTGGCACTCTTGATCTGGTGCCTCTGCTGGTCGATGCGGTGCGCGTACCCGTGCTGGCTGCGGGTGGCATCATGGATGGTCGCGGCATTCGCGCGGTGCTTTCGCTGGGCGCGGTGGCAGCGCAACTCGGCACCGCGTTCCTGCGCTCGCCCGAGAGCTCGATACCGCAGGTCCATAAGGACGCACTGACCCTGATTCAAAGCACCGTGGTGACGCGCGCCTTTTCCGGGCGGCCGGCGCGCGGGCTCGCGAATCGCTTCACGCGCGAGGTGCTTTCGCCGGTTTCGTTTCCGTTGCAAAACTCTTTGACGCGGGAGATTCGACAAGCGGCGGCCGCGCGGGGCGATGTTGAAGCGCTTTCGCTCTGGGCTGGAGAGGGCGCCGCGATGGCGCGGGCGCTACCCGCCTTCGATCTCGTGCGGCTGCTCACACGCGAGTTGGAAGAGGCGGAGCAGCGTTGAGCTTTGGCGCGGACAGCGACCTGCTCTCATCGACCAACCTCCTGGGGAACGGTGGACGACGCCAGGAATCTCGACGAGACCGTCCTCACAGTGCATCTTGAGGTCAATGCGTCGATCGTTCGCGCCGGCAGCAGTGCTGGCCGCCTCCACCGTGCTGACCATCGCGGCCACGGCGTTTGTGCGCGCGAGCAGCGTCGCGCACGACCACGACCGTTTCGAACGCGCGGTCCAGACCACGCAGGACCGCGTTGAGGGCCGCCTGGAAATCTACGGCGCGCTTCTCCGCGCGACCGCTGGAATGCTGGCCGCAAATCCCGATCTCACCCGGGACGACTTCGCCGCTTACGTGAGGCGGCTCGAGATCCCGAAGCGCTACCCCGGTGTTCAGGGCGTCGCCTTTTCCATGCACGTGCGAAGGGCCTTCAGCGAGGCGCTGGTGGCGAGGCAGCACGCGCGAGGCTTTCCCGAGTTCAGCATCTTTCCCGATACCGGCGGGGAGGAACGGGAAGTCGTCGCGCTGATTGAACCGCTCGACCGCCGCAACGCGAGCGCCATCGGTTTTGATTTGTGGACCGAGCCTGTGCGCCGCGAAGCGATGCAGCAGGCTCTCGATCGCGGTGCGGCGATTCTGTCGGGAAAACTGACGCTGGTTCAGGAGACGGGCGACCGCAAGCAGGCAGGGTTCCTCCTCTTCGCGCCGGTCTATCGCGTGGGCGCGGCGACCGGTAGCGTTCAGGAGCGACGCCTGGCGCACATCGGCTTCACCGCCATTGCCTTCCGCGCCGACGATCTCTTCAACGGCATCTTCGGCCGCGAGCAGCAGCCGGTGCTTGACTTCC